>NZ_JACJQW010000087.1:0-8426 GCF_014696905.1 Nostoc sp. FACHB-190 | reverse complement strand
TGCAGTTTCATTTGCAAATAATGTCGTTTTGAGCAGAACCTTATTTGCAAATAATGTGGTTTCAAAATCGCCTTGTTTGCAGTTTTAGCCCTGGATGTTTGCAGTTCGCTACAGCTATAAGTCTTGCTAGGAAAGACTTGCAAAAATAAAATTGCTCTTTTTACCAAAAAACGGAGAAAAAGCTTGTTTTAGATGTATCAATTGAAGTCTAAGTTATTTAGCACAGCATTTTGTTACGTAGCCATAAGGGTTTCAGGCTCAAAAAGATGGGATGGTTGAATTGGTACAGCCCTTCCTAGAGTATTTTGGTACGTCAAATGCTGTCGGTATCTCAAAACAGAAAAAATTTTCTGAAATCCTTATAATGCAAGGATTTTAGGGCTTGCATGGCGGCTTGTGACAGCTTGGCCACTTTTACCCCTACAAGGCTTTCTTAATTGAGAAATCCAAATCACTACCTCTGCTCCGGCGGAGTCACAAGCCAAAGATTACATTGATGCTTTTTACTTTGCTGACACTTAATAATCCTGTCAATATTCCACTCAACTAAATTCCGCCCCAAAGTATTTTGGTCATTATTGTACTTAAACAACATCACAGCCAGACCACAAACAAACCCAGCCCCAGCAGTCACCGCCAAAGCCGTCAGTGGCGTAAACCATTGAAACACCTGCATCCAAATCGCCTTCTCTTGAAACTTTTCCACCTCTCGTTTCGTTAAAGATGCAAGTTGAGTTGTATACTTAAGACTTTCAATTGGCTCAGATACTTTGTCCATCAAAACTTGTATTTGTTTCGTCCAAGTTTCTCTCTCTTGCCTCACACCCTGACGTAGTAAAGCAATTTCTTCTCTTAACTGCGCTGCCTCTCTTGCCGCCGCAGTTGCTTGGCTTAGTGTCTCTTTATTCGCCTCAGATATAGCCGAGACAGTCGCCATACCTACCTCTTTAATTCCATCTGCAAAGCCCTCACTCACTGACTCTAAATTTCCTCTAATGACTCTCGCCTGCCTCTCTTGAGTAGAGCTTAGTTCACCTATTGCTTGCTGAATTGATTCTATACTCGACTCTGTTTGAGACTTATACTCATTCATCAATTCAGCTAACTCCGAAGGAGCCGTTTCTAACAACACCCGCATCTGTCCCGTCAGTGCCAGTACCAAAAACATCGGGTCTGATGGGTCTAGCTCACTCACCTGGATTATCTGATATACTTTCGCCTTAACTTCTGGAGACTCCCCAGCCAAGCACATATCTAATACTTCTAGCGTTTTGTTATTTAGACTTTTCATACTAGATACCTAATTTTTCAAAAGTAACTTCAGCCAGCTTGAGAAATTTTGCTAGTAATGCTCGGTCAACGCTTACAAAAGTCTATACTGTTTTTTCTCAAAAAATCTCAGATATACCTATCAAATTTTTTGACAGACTTATATCTAAACTTTATACATACTTTAGATAAAACCTTATACAACTTTCTCAAAACTAATCTTTGAAATTGCTGACAAAGTACCACACAGCACTACACTCATTAGTCTGAAATATCTCGTCAGCATAAACCCCATATCTAATACTGATTAAACTCAGATGCAATATCTGCATCTGACTTAGCAGGTTTTTGAGTTTGTCGCTTACTCCTAGAGGCAGATTTTCCCAATGCTTGTGTACTCTCTACTGATGACTGCTCTTTTTCTGCTTCTGGTTGTGGAGGTTCTTCAGTTACCCCATCTGTTGTTTGTCCTGCTGCTGATTCTGTGACTGTCGCAGTTTCCGAAGTACTCGCTTTAACTTTCCCTGATTTATTTCCTCGCTTCCTTGAACTTTTCTCCTTCTCAATCTCAGTCAAATATTGCTTCAGCGTTGCTGCTGAAATACTGATTTCTTGTTTCTCTAGTATTTCTGATAAGTCTTGATAGCTATATCCCTTCTTCAAAGCTGCCTGTAACTTTTCTCTCAAAAAGTAAACACTTTCTCGTAGTGATAGCTCATCTTTGTTCTTCTCTTCGAGCTTATCCAGTTCTGATAAAGTTGTTTGCAGCTTATCAAGTGGAATCTTCTGTCCTGGTTTCGTGCGTACCATTGGTTTTGTGACAACACATAAAAATCAAACTAATCCTACCATTACAAGCAGAACAGCATTTTCTTAAATAATCTCTGTTAACCAAACGTAATCAAAGACCCCATAACCACTTAGTTAGCCCAGAGGTCTTCCTTTTCCCAGTAGTAGGTTTAGCCCCCAAAACTCGCGCCGGAGCTACTGAAAGAGTGTGGTGGGAGGCGTAGTTATATTGTTACTCACTCCACAATTTTGCCCCTAGCGGGGTCGCTGCGCTCAAAATTGTTCGTTCGCCCTGCGGGGCATACCCCCAGTATACTCGTTTGGGTTACAGTAATTACAACTACTGGGAAAGAGAGAGGGTATGGCATACGGTATCTGTAGAATCCAGAAACTCAAGGCTGGCTCTCTTGGTGGGTCGGGCAGACACACCAATCGGGAACGCTACACCCCCAACGCAGATCCAACCAAAGAAAATATTCGCATTATTGGAGAGCCGGACAGCATCAACACCCCCAATCTCGAAACTATTGTGAGAGAGAAAATTGGCAATCAGACAATTCGTAAGAATGCTGTGATGGCTGTTGAATTTCTGCTGACTGCCAGCCCAGAATACTTTCGACCCGATGACCCAAGCAGAGCCGGATATTATCATCAACAACGACTAAAGAACTTCCAGAAGAAAGCCTGTGAATGGCTGATCAATTCCTACGGCGACCGCATTGTTAGAGCCGAATTACATCTTGATGAATCTACACCCCATATCCATGCTTATATGGTTCCTCTGGATGAAAAGGGTAAACTCAACTGTCGCGCTTTACTTGGTGGTAGTCGTCATCGCCTGAGTGAACTGCAAGATAGTTTTGCTGAAGCGGTGGCTCCCTTGGGACTTGAACGGGGGATTAAAGGCAGTTTAGCCAAGCATACAAGAATCCAACAGTATTACTCAGCTATTAACAAAGCTCCTGAGATTAATCTCGATACCGAGACGATGAAACAACAGGTAGCTGATAGACAACGGGCATTGAAAAAAAGTGCAGTTATGGAGAAGACTGCGGCGCATCTTGCCCAGGAGAATCAACAATTACAACTGCAACTATCTCAGGCATTAGCAGAGGTTAACAAGCAAAAACAATCAGCTGCTAATTGGCAGCAAAAATATCAGGATTTAGCTAATACTGTGCGGGATTTTCCCCTGGCAGAAGTTGCATATCAACTTGGTTTAGAACCAGACCCCAAGGATAAACATAAATGGCATAACACTGAACACATTATCAACATTACTGGCAGCAAGTTTTATGACTGGAAGGCTCTTAAAGGTGGTGGTGGCGCAATTGATTTGGTGATGCACGTTAACCAATATGACTTTAAACAGGCTGTGACTTGGCTGAATGACCGTCTGGGTGAAGGTGCAATGTTAGAAGCCACCCGTTACTATGCCAAGGATGTTGTTTTAACTCAACCAGTTCCTCAATTTACTCCCCCTATTGTTGATGCTGAGAAATGGCAGCAGGTGAGGAATTATCTGAGAACTGAGCGTAAATTGCCTAGTAGTTTGGTTGATGCCCTGCATGAGCAGGGGTTGATATATGCAGATAACAAACAAAATGCTGTGTTCCTTCGCCGTTCTCTGGATGGTCAAACAATCACTGGTGCATTTCTGCGAGGAACGGCGGGGACAGACAATACTTTTAAAGGGTTAGCTCGTGGTTCTAAGCGGTCTGATGGCTGGTTTTATTTCCTGCGCGGGGGACAGTCTAGTGACCCAGTTCAACGGGCGGTACTGGTGGAATCTGCGATTGATGCGATGTCAATTGCTGTTTTAGAACGTACAGATTCACGCCGGACTCTTTATTTATCTACAGATGGTGCTGGCCATGTGCCTGTGGATTTTTTACGGGCGTTGCCTGCTAAGTCTGTGATTGTTGCTTATGATCATGACGAAGCGGGTCTTGAGTTGGCACAAAAGGTCATGTCTGTGTTGCCTAATTCGGTCGCCAAAGTCCCTAATGCTAAGGACTGGAATGAGGAGTTGAAGAATTACCTCAATTTTGAACAACAGCAACAGCAGCGACGACAGCAGCAACCCAGAAAACAACAGCACCGGGGTTTTAGTCTTTGAGTAGTAGTCTGCCAAGTGAATTTTGCGTTGTGGTCAGCGGAGGGGCAGGGGAGAGAGTACCTTCATTCTCCCCTGCACCCCTGCACCCCTGCACCCTTGCCTCTTCTCCCCGGCTTCCCCTGCTTTCTTCACTCACCCACTACTCTTAAATCATCAGTTTTTGATATGGGCAGTTTCTTTTTGGATTTGACTAACTTAGGAGTGTCGGGTTTGTTTGATGTAGATTTTGGTGGACGACAACGCTCACAATACTTTGGTTGGGATGGGTAGCAGATGCGCTCTACCACTTCGTTGCACTGCTTACACACAAAGCGATAGGCTCTCTGTTTGATTACCCGAACGTGAGCCTGTACAAAAACTTCCTTACTTTCCACTCCACTGTTACCTCAAAGACAATTAATTATTCCTATGGCTGAATATTCATCGATTCTTAGATTTTTAGAAGCCGAACGTGAACGCTATGTTCTAGAAGCTGCTGAGTTGGAACGTCGCCTCAAGCTGATTCACAACCAGATGAATGCTCTAGACGCTCTCATCACAGGATACGCCACAGAAGAACAGATGTATTCTACCTCTAGAGGTTTGTCTAATTTTCACTCTCCCCAAGCATTTCTTCAGCAAAATTTAGCTCAAGAAGATGAAGAAGATTTTTCTGGTGAGTATATTGAACAGTCCACTATTGCTTTTGAAAACACAGCAATAAATAATTCAGCAATTAGTGATAAAACTTCACCTACCACCCATAGCGAACCAACACAAAAAGAAGATAAATCTCTTGACTCAATTACCACCCAAGTCGATATTTCTGATATCCCCAAACTTGGTACTAAAAGAAAGCCTACCGCTTTACCACTACTGCCCGAATTTCAAGACTATTCTGTACAAAATGCCATTTTGATTCTGATGCGCCGCCGTCCTGATTTGCATCTGCACATTGATGCGATTGTCCGCGACATCTATGGCGATTTACCCCCTGAACAGTTAAAGATAGCAAAGATGAATGTGAGTAAAGCACTTTCTACTGGTTGTCAGTTGAGAATGTGGTATCGAGTGCTACGCGCTACTGGTGTCTACACTTTGGACTATGAGAAAGGTGTCACTGCTAGAGGTAAATAGTCAAACAATTGTAGATTGCCGATTGTAGATTTGAGATTGATGATTTTAGATTTATTCCTGCCCCTTGCGGCGGGGCTTGTACCAAAAACATAAAGGCTGCAATCTGCTATCTTCAATCTCCAATCTTCTCGGTCAAGCAATGGCTCTATGACATGAAAGCTGTATTCACCGCCGGACAAGCATTTTGGGCAATTAGCATTATTATTAATGTTAGTTTAATGTGTTCCACCTTGTTGGCACATTGTCAGCACCTTGTTAAGCAGTATTAGTAATGTGCCAATAATGCGTTATCAGGTTATGGCAAGTTATTAATACTGTAAATAACAGTATTAAACAATGCTGTAGTACAGCACTTAACAGTACTTGGTACATTACTAATAAGGGAGAGTGCAGTATAGACAATGTTTAAATAAAGCATTCCACTGTACAGGCACATTGTAAACACCTTGACTAGCTGTGAGGGCAATGTATGGAAGAGGCTGATAGCAAGAGCGTACAAGTCACAGTCTATTTACCAAAGGATGTGCATGAGCTACTCAAAAGCTGGATGGAGGACAATTACCAGCGTTCTGTCTCTTCTGCTGTGTCGCTGATTGTCGAACACTTCCTGAAACAAGATGGTCGCCCTCTGGGAGATATCGACCTTGGGCCAAGGGTGGCTGCACTAGAACAAGAGAATCTTCCCCCTCGGCTGAACCAGCTAGAACAGCAGATGCGGCAACTCAGGTCAGCCCTGATTGCAGCTGGAGCTATCAGCCTCGCTAGTGGGGTTGAGGAGCATTTAGCAGAGAACACTAGCATTGAGGGTGGTAAGTTCCTCTACTCGGTCAAGGAAGCTAGGGAGGGGTTGAGTAAAACCGAAATCATGCGTCGTCTGGACTTGACCGCTACCACCCTCAAGCGGCTGGCTGAAACTGAACGGACGACAGAAGAGAAATATTTGGCTAAAGTCACTGGCTGGCAGTTGGGTAGTGGTGAGCGTCCAAAATTTTTCCCGCCGCAGTCCAATGCACAAGGGCAGGGTTAATTTAAAAAAGGCTTTTCTCAGTATGGCAATTTTTGGGTAATAAAACTGTTCAGTGTGTCATGGCAGTTTTATGGTAAATCTATGGGAAATCTATGTCAGTTTTATGGTAAATCCATGTAACTTTCATGTAAAAGTCTTGGGCGGTCAAAGTTTGAGATGTCAAGGTTATGTTAAATCCTTGGTAAATCTATGGTAGTTTCATGGCAAATTCATGGTAAATCTATGGCAATTTTTTCAGTCAAAGGCTGAAATGCTTGAAAAATCGTTGTCGCTACAGCAAGCACTGTCCTTTTACATTGCCTGTACATTGATTAGCATTATTTTTAATGTGCTTGCCATGTGAAACACATTACTGACATCTTGCCTGTACATTGGATTAGCAGTAGTTTTAATGTGCCTTCCATGTGGAACACATTACTGACACCTTGCCTGTACATGGGTCAGCATTATTTTTAATGTGCTGTTACTGTGCCACACCTTAAAGACACCTTGCCAATGCCTGGGTCAGTCATTCAACAATTTATAGGGTTTATTTCACATTTAATCCACTGGTATGAGTTCAGAAATGTCATGCAAAATGACAGCATTGTTAGTTAAGTTATTGCATCTAGCTCTATTGTCTAGAGTCAAGCTCTGAACCTGAAATTGGTCGTCAACTCCAACCACTGTCACAACACAGCCAATTAGTTCCATAGCAATAGATTCGGGTTTAAATTGGTTTGGATCTCCCAGAGTATTTTTAGTATTAAAAGGCATACCAGATCCAGACAATTCACCATGCTCATGAAGTTGTTCGCGTCGTGTGGCGCGTCTCTCTAAAACGGACATCAAGCTGTGCCATACCTCAGCATCAAGTCGGCAGACTTTGATTTTCTGCTTTTCAAAACCCGGCTCAAACCTCGACCAACGAAATGCAATTTTAATTCCGAACTGCGAGAGCAGCTGATGTACAACCTGCATATCACTCATTTTTTCGCTGATGGTGCGGTTGAGGTGAGTGAGTATTTCTGGAGCATAAAGACGTATTTTATCTGCGTAGGGTTTGAGGTCGGCTTTCGTCCATTCTTTATGAGGATCTAAAAAATCATTTAATCCTATTGCTTCTCGAATTTGTCGCCGCAGTGCTGTACCGGAAATATCCCAAGGGCAAACACCTTGGTTCCAATTCGCTTGTTTTTCTAATGATAGGGTTGTTCTATCGAGTGATAATTCCGGGTTTAGTTGCGCCTCTAAGTTGAGCAATTCTCCGCGTCGTTGGCCGCTTTTATCCCACAGCACATCTTCTACTGTTAGCTCGTCTAAGCAGTAAAAGTCTTTGAGATAAAACTTTGTTATCGCTAGTGTATCTTCTGGCGAGATGGCTTCTAAGGATTCTAAAACAACCACCTCTGCATAAGTTAAATCGGCGGCGGCTACTATATTTTGTGCTTCAAGCAATTGAATTTCATCTTTGGCTTCTTTTAACAGCATTGTGACTGCTTTTTGGGATTGTCGCTGATCGATTTTGATGTGATGCCCTTCGTGTTTGAGTCGAATTAATAGCGCATCCCTCAGATTCATCATCGAATAATTCTGCTCGGCACTAATCCGGGCATAGAGATTAACATGGGGGTTATCTTGCCAATTGTAATTAGCAATTTCTTCCACAACGTCAGGTCTGAGGTTGGAACGAACTAAGCTAACGGTGGCATCAGTTCTTTGTTTTAATTGGTTTTTAATTTCGAGAGAATTGGTTGAGCGCGAAACTTTACAGTAATTTGTACCACGTCTGGCACACCAAACCACACGCTCTACTGTGTCGCGCACACGAATTAAAGATTGAGACATATCCGCGTCGGTGGATGATGCGCCTGTGAAAATCCCATAGACTTTTTCAATCACATCTTTTAGTTCAATGCTGACTCCCGTGGCGATTGTGGGAGTACAAATAATTACGTCATATAATCCTTCGCCTAATACTGCATCGGGTGTTTTCATAAACCGTTTTTCAACGGTATTGCCGCTAGTTTCGGAGTTAATTAACAGGATTCTGATTTCTGGAATGGCTTTCTGTAGAAGTCGCGCTGTTGCCTTGCTGGTGGCTTTGCTATCTGTGGTAACATACAG
>NZ_JACJQW010000086.1:0-8695 GCF_014696905.1 Nostoc sp. FACHB-190 | reverse complement strand
CACGATAATCATTATTAGTAAAAAAACTCGAATATTAAAAGTGAACTATAAACTGGATACTCATTTCTGAAGCATATCATGGGTTAAAATCTCAATTTTTAGTTCAAATCACACTAACAACCATGCAGCACTGAAACTAGCAATATATTTAGCTGTGCGTTACAAAAATTATCTGAATCTAGTTAAAGTAAATTTTTAATTGGGGTAGTGTTACGGAAGCTACGGCCAGGGGCAAACTAAACTGTCTAGTTTAAAATCGAGGAATTTTTCTGGCACGAACACTTGAAAAAAGTACCGAATTTACAATTTGAGTTGGTACTTTGACCAATTTGAACCCGAAATGCTTGGTTAGCAGAAGCAATAAAAGCCCATTAACCAGGAGAAATTTCCGACTCTACGCAAAGGCGGAACTTCCAACACGGTTGAAGAGATCGCCTACATATCGCTGTCTCACGATATCATAAAATCCTGAAACGCTTATTATGTAAGCCTTATATAACACTTCAAACCGTCGTTGCACTCATATCCGCCTCTAGATTTATAAACTATAAGGTTTAGTTTGCCCCTGGACGCAGCTTCCGTAACACTACCCCATCTAGCTGAGAATTAAAACAGAAATTATACAAAAGTGAACAATCTGTACTGATGTATTTTATTACCGATTTTTACTCGACTTTACCCTGTCAATATCGTGCGGCAAACTAGTAGTTAACATCTGCAATTTTGGGTTGGCAGACTACTAAATGCTAAATTTTAAATATTAAGTAGACAAAGTAAAAATAAGTTTCTCGGCTCAAAAACTCCATCTGGCTGTGAAAACTGCGATAGCGGGTAGTAGGTGTAGGAGACGGATGTGCATCCATTCCTAAGCCTCGTGCCATCAATACGGCTCGTTTCATGTGCAATGGATCGCTGACAATCAGAAACTTGGTTAATTGGTGAGCCTTCGCTACTTCCAAAGCATTTTTGAGGTTTTGGTGAGTTGTGCGAGATTGAGTTTCCGTGAAAATATCACCAGCTTTTACCTGTTGCGCTAACGCATAATTTTTTCCCACTATAGCTTCAGCTGGTTCATGACTCTCGCCTACTCCGCCAGTAAAAATGAGCGTTTTAACAGATCCATTTTTATATAAGTTAATGGCGTGGTTAATTCGCTCTCTAAAAACAGGAGATGGTTCTTCTCCCCAAACTGCTGCTCCTAAAACAATTGCTGCATCTGCCTTGATATTATTACTACTGTTGCCATATAAATAAATACTTGAAGCTGTAGATGTGATCACCAGCATCAAGGCAGATATCAAAGCCAGTATCACAAAAACTAACCTTTTTTGGGGAATTTTGTAATTGAGCATGGGGCATTATGCTATTTTTCGAGCTTAGTTTCAACATCATTGCTAAAGTCAAACAATTGTAGATTGCCGATTGTAGATTTGAGATCGATGATTTTAGATTTATTCCGCCGACAAGCGGCGGGGCTTGTAGCAAAAACATAAAGGCTGCAATCTGCTATCTTCAATCTCCAATCTTCTCGGTCAAATTTAGCTCGATTGCACTGAGGCTATTGCTGGGAAAATGGATTGGTCTGAATAAATCTCAGCAGGTAAGCAACGTAGAATAATCATCAGCAAGCCAGCCCTAACAGCCGGGGTGCAACTGTGCAGAATCCGCCGCATCGCAGTATTAGTAACCCTTGTGGCAACTTCAGCAATATACTGAATGACATCATCGGGCGATGATTCCGATTCAGTAATCAGCATGGGAAAGTATTCATGGGCAAACCATCTTTCCTCATCGCTCAGGTCTGTCAAATTTTTATTACTATCGCTATAAAGACTATCTAATAGCAGTAGTAATAATTTCTCGGCCGATCCCCTTTTATGTGAGATCCAATACCCTACATATAACAACGGAAGATATTGAAATGAGAAAAATTACTCTTGCTTTAAGTTCTAGTTTTTTATTATTTGCTTTAATCCCAGTAGCTAACGCAAGAACTATATATATTATTGATAAACCTTGTAACTCTGTTGGTTCTATTTGCAATACACCTGAGAATGCTGCTAGAACAAATGATGGAAGTGTTCTTAGTATAGATACTCATAATGATGCTGGAGTTGTAAACCATTATGACACTATTAAAAAACGGCTTCATGTAACCTTTGAATATGGAATCTTAAGGAAGGACTTATCTTATGCTCAGATAGAAGCTTATACCTATAATTGCGTTAAAGGTAAAGTCAAAAAAGACAACGGTAAGATTGGTTGGTTTATTGATTACCTAAATAAATCAACCTTTATAGAAGCAGATAGTAAAGCAAGCAAATTACTTTTACAACAAATTTGTAGAATTAGTCAGGATAAGCCTGTTTATGGTGAATAGCTTCAATTAAATCGTAGGTAACTGTTGCAAATTGATAGTTTTTGGCATATTCGTTATCTGACCAGAAATTATTGAGGTCGCAGTTGATAAAGTATTTGTTCATATTTAAAGAACAATTGATGTACGGACAACAAACTTATCGTTTAATTACCAGTTTGATGGATATTGCTTTATTTGAGTTAATCCTAGAGTAGTTAAAAAACCTCGTTCCAAGTTTTCATCTAGAAAACCAACCCACACAGAGGCAAACCGAACGGGACGCTCACTCAATGATTAAGTACAGAATCATAAAGAAGAGCATCTTTTATTACTGATGATGTCAGTAATAATTAAAAACAGATAATTTTTAGAGCGTCACTGCCGAGTTACAAGTGGTTTGCGCCGGAGCAACAGGACTGAGAATAGATTGGTCTGAGTAAACTTCGGCGGGTAAGCAACGTAGAATAATCATCAGCAAGCCAGCCCGAACAGCCGGGGTGCAACTGTGCAGAATCCGCCGCATCGCAGTATTAGTAACCCTTGTGGCAACTTCAGCTATATACTTCAGGGAATCATCGGGCGATGATTCCGATTCTGTAATCAGCATGGGAAAGTATTCATGGGCAAACCACCTTTCCTCATCGCTGAGGTCTGTCAAATTTTTATTACTATCGCTATAAAGACTATCTAATAGCAGTAGTAATATTTTTTTGAATCTGCGCCACCCCCCCCAACGCTGCGTAAATCGGCTAACCCAACTTTGGGAGATGTCCAAAATCTTGGCGATCGCATTTTGGCCAATTTTCTGGTGAGACTGCCAAAGGTGCGTGAAAGTGTTGACTATGGCGTGTCCGGTCTGCTGGTCGCGGCTACCAGCTTCAACGCAGAAGTCACAGGCATCAACAACCTCTAATTTCACTCCTGGCAGTTCCGCGAGGAGGAAACTGAGGTCATAGTCAGCGCAGAAGTAGAATGTTAGCTCCACATTGGAGCGACGGTGGGCGCGTAATCGGCCAATCTCTTGGATAATTTCCGCCCTGACTAACTGGATAAGATACTCTTGAAAAGTGCTGTTCTTGTCTTCAAGGTTGACCTTCAAACCAGTCATCACCTGAAAATGTGCTGCCAACGTGCCGATGTTTTGGTAGGGAATGCCAAAGCTGGCTAGAGCATCACAATCACTGAACCGATTAACCCCACGACCATCGACAAAATGACCGTATTCAATCCGGTCTTCTGCCTCTTGTGCCACCTGTTTCCACTCAATGATGCCCAAACGCTTATGGAGCATTAACAAAGTTTCCTTAAGGGCATTAACACGGGCAGTTAAGGAACGGGAGCGATTTTTAGACAGTTTACCTAGTCCAGCCACATTAACCACCCTTAAATTGCTGTAATCGGGGCGTGACTGCTCGATTAGAAGTAGGGGTTCATGGTAGTTGAGTTTGACTTTCAACTGTTCTGGGGGGGTAGTAGCATCGAGGTAAATATTAAATTGGGCAGAGTTGGCCAAGTCTCGATACTTGGAGTTAGGGCGGGAAATAGTAATTTCACCCCATTTACAAGCCAAGTAACCTTCACCCTTCCAAGCTTCCAGGAAATCAGGCAACCAGTACAAGGGCAAATCCAGAAATTCTCTACCAGCTTGTTTTGCGCTGTCCTTAACTAGCTTCTTGGCAGCAAAACGGGCGGCGGCACTTTTAGAGAGTTGTTGATCCGCTTGGATATCGAGAGAATCTAAATCAGCGAGGAATTCTAAATTAGGCTCTACAATCTGGCGAATTCCTTCAACATCTAAATCATCGGGGAATTCGGGTAACATTGCCCTTAATGCCGCATCATCAAAGCCATAACGAGAATCGGGCTTAATTTCTTGGGCAAGAAGCTTACGCAAAACTTGTAAAACAGGCTGGAGTTTTGACCATTGCTCAGGCGGTAAACTTGTAGCTAGTTGCCCTACAGTAGTATCAAAATCTTTTAACCTGACTTGAATTTCGCGCACAGGCTGAATGAGCGTACCCGCTTCTTCCCAAATGCGACCAACTGTGAAAGGTTGACCAGCAGCGTTAGTTAAAGTAACTGGTGTAGAGTCGGGATGCGCTCGGATTTCGGAGAAATTTTGAATCACAGTGCGCTTAAGATAGCGGAAGCCGAAACCATTACCATGAGCGAAACGGCACTGGTTTTGGAGGGGACAACCGTTACAGATAGGGCTAATAGAACTTTCTTCAAAGTCTAGACTGACAAAGTTCTTGTCACGGAAGCCTTCAAATAAATAACTTCGGTGACAATTGCCGATGGTATCGGGAGTTTCACCCACTTTTGGACGCACCTGAAACGGATCACCCATTGGGGTTGTGCGGGTGGGGTCGATTTTTAAGCCATTGTGCCGTACTGGGAGGTCAACGAAATTAGCCTCAATGGGGAGTGTTGAGGGGTTGCGGTGGTTGGCATCCTGGTAGATTAGTTTTTCAATCCCAAAAAGGGCGGCGGTGAGTTGACCAGCGTTGTGCGACTTGCCTAAACCGGGGTGAGAATTATCTAAAATCTGTGTCCAGCCCTTAGAAATCGCTTCGACCCAGGCGGCAATATGCTCATCTGGGGAACAAGTAATAGAGATATCACCTGTAACGGAGCTTCTGTGTGGGATATTGCCACGTTTATAGACAATGACTTGGCGTACTGGGGCAGTAATTTCGGGTGCTGGCTCCGGGGAAGCGGGTTTGGAAAATCCCTTAGCAGCTGTAACGAATGGGGCGATCGCCTGCTTTAATAAATTCTGGAAACTGGTCAAGTCTTCTCGGACTTGCCCAAGCTCCCACTGCTCACGGCTAATCAGCCCTTTGTCACGTTGATAGGGTTCGTACTGCCGTTGCGGGAATCGGAAGCCGTACTGTTTGGCAATGTGAAACAGCGTCCCAATCGAGATTCCCCCGCGTCGGAAACTGCGAATCTTGGCGCGAATGTTCCAGGTTGTGCCAGGGATGGAGGGCGACCACTTCTCAGCAATAATTTCGGCTTCAGATGCCCCATAGTGATTGACCAAAGCCATCAACACTTGGCGGCATTCGTCGTAGTTGCCACTGCCAGGACTACGCGGTGGAATAAATGATAGTGCTTGTTGGATCAGCTGCTCAGTGTCCCAGCCTTCAACGTCGGAGATTTCGCGGAACTGCTGACGGCGTGACTCAATTTCTTTGATGCGTTGTTGGTATTCTTCCCTCTCCTTGTGGGCGATCGCAATTGCTTCAGTGACCCACTCATCTGGTAGGGTTGCAATCGGGTTGACTATGAGAAATTCTGCTTCTGTGTTGCCATAAAATACACGGCTGGCATCCTTACACGCTGGGTCATGCGGTAACTGCTGCATGAGAAACCGCGTACAAGCTTCTACCGTGTCAGCACCTTCAACATATTGGGGCAGAGGGAAAATTAACCGAAATTTATGCCAGTCAGGTTTATGACTGGCAGTGGTGTACATTAAAGCGCAGTGCTTTTGAATGAAAGGATGGGCTAGGGCTTCTTCAATGGTTAGTTGGTGCTTGTAAACCTTGATAGAATTGCCGAAATCGTCTTTAATTGGCTTGCCCTCTGCATCACGGGCAATAGAGGAATTATCGATGTCGAGTAGTAGCCAATGAGAACCGATAACGTTGGCCTTACTGCGCCATTTATTACCCAATAAGCCTGCACAGATGGCGTGACCTGCTTTGATGTGTTGCTGCACATCTTCTAGAGTGCCTTCTGCGTCGCGGAAGTTGGCAGCAAGTTTTTTAAAGTCCCAGTCTTTGTTTTTTCCTGTGGCATTAAACGCAAACTTGATTTTATTACTAAAAACAAGCTCTTGTTTTATCTCTAATGCTTCAGCACATTTATTACTTAATTGTTGATGCTGAAGCGAGTTATGAAATTGTTGTAATGGTGACATTGAGCAATTCCTCCTTGATGTGTGGTGGAGGAATTGGAGCTATCCTTTGGCAGTAATCTTTTAATACAAACTTTCAGAAAAATTAGACCAAAATTACATAAAATTCCTGAATTACTGTTCGTCTGTGAGTGGACGGTGTTACTATGGCTGAACACCCCAATCATCTTTGATAAGATTACTATTAGGGATATTAATCCGGCGGTTCAAACCAGATACCCCAATTCCAAGTGAATCAAAATCAGAAAACCTCGCTGTCCTATCGGGACGTGAGGTTTTCAGCTTTTAGACTATTCGTACTTGGCTAACCAAGCCTTAATAAACTCGGTTACTTCCTCCTGTTGAATTACAAATGCAGTGCCTTTTCTCCTGAGAGCCAGAATTTTCATATTTCCAACTTCAGAATAAAGGTGCGAATTATGATCATCAGCCGCCTTGGTAGGAGGCCATAAGACCAAAACTTTTGCTGTGGGTGTTTTTGTAGCTTCCCTTGAGGACATTCCAAACAAGTCTCTGTTCTTGTTCAGCCACTTCTCGTAATCTGACAATTCAAGTAGTGGGCAAGGATTCCAAATTTTTAGTCCATGCTTGTCCTTCCTCTTGGCCTGCAAAACCTCTCTGGCTTCGTTGTAGACAATCTCCTTATCTCCTATTGAGCGAATTGAGATAAATACATGAACTTTTCGCTCAAATCTCACAAACAAGTCGATAGGATTCTTGTCCTCTACCTTCAGCACTGGAAAAACTTGTATTCCTTGGCTTTTAAACTCATCTAAAAGTACGGTGGTTAATTTTTCCAGCCTCGCCAGTTTTTGAGTTGCTACCAAAGGCTTGTAAGCCAATCCAAAAAGTAGCCAGCCTAAAGGATGAACCATACCACCTGTAGCCAATGCTGCACCACTAGCCGCTAGAGCAACAGTGGATTCATAGTCTTTCGCCTCCCTAAGCATCTCTAACGCCGCTTCATTGTGCGGCGGGAGTTGAAAATCGTTTGGTGGGTCTTTTACGGCTAACATTGGCGACATCAAAATTAGTAATGATGTGAAATTAATACTAGTTGTTTGATTTTTCCCGGATGGGCTACCGTGCCTATAAAATTTACGCCTTGCAGTTTACGCTACATCTTTAACTGTAAAACCTTTGCTACACCACTGAACTAGCAGCCATCTGTCAGATTCTTTGTCTAAGGCTGGCTTTAGTCGAAAAGCAAAAAAATCTTCCCAAACCTCTACGCCGTGTTTTGTAACAAATTGTTTCTCTACTACTTTGAAGCTTTCCCAGTGGCGATCAGCAATTGCTGTCAGCAGTGGGATTAATTCGCTAACTGGTATCTGAGCAGTTATTTCACTCATTTGGGTGGCCTTCAAACTGATTCTGTTCTGCTAGATCGCCAGTGGCTTGCTCTGAGTCGCTCATTTTATTTGTCCTGCTTTTTTCGTTCTTTATATTGAGCTACCCAATCCGCAAGCGCGATGCTGGCGAGATTGGAAACGGATCGTTGTTGCTCATCGGCAATTGTTTGTAGATCGTCTAATAATTCCTGTGATGCCAGATAAATTGTTAATCGTGGTTTTTTTGTAGCCATTACGCATAAAAAGTATGCTGTATGGAGCTATTAAATACCACTTCTAAGCTATTTGCAATTTTTGTATGTGAAGTGTTGACACTTCGCTTAACTTCACATACTATATTAGTGTCAAGGTTATCGATACGTCAATAAATTAGATCAGCAAAGATATCGAGCTATTTGCATACACATCTGCATAGCGGTCGCCCTATGTCTGCGGTCGTTGCATGGTTGTGTAAATGAACACATAAGCATAGCGAAGAATACGCGGTTAACGGAACGACAGAAATAAAATCGCAGGCGTTGACAAAGGAGAGAGCGTAGCGTTTCACAGTGCAGGAGGATTCATGCACATCAATTTACGCAACTTAGAAGCAATTAACGAATTACCTCATGAGAATGAGAAAGTAATGCTTAATCAAAATCAATTACGGAGCTTGGAAGCAAGTTATCGTTGGCTTAGAGAACTCCAAGATTCAGCCGAATTCAAGCAACTCGAATATTATCCAGACGTAACGCTAGGTGATGCCATCCAAGCAATAGGCGAACTACTGGACGAACACGAGCCTTGTGATTACAACAGGGCGAATTTTACTGATGAACAGTTGTATTCGTGTCTAGAACGCTTACCAGTAATGCACATTCGCCGTGTGAAGTCTTGGCGCGAAAAAATTGCGCTCTTCATCTTAGATACAGCGTCAGAAGTAGCACTTGTGAGCTTGCTAACTACGTGTAGCGAACTGCAAACATCCAGGGCTAAAACTGCAAACAAGGCGATTTTGAAACCACATTATTTGCAAATAAGGTTCTGCTCAAAACGACATTATTTGCAAATGAAACTGCA
>NZ_JACJQW010000085.1:0-9048 GCF_014696905.1 Nostoc sp. FACHB-190 | reverse complement strand
GCGGTTGTTGGTTTCCGAAATAATGGCAGAGAATTTCAGATTGAGTTTAAGTCTGGGCGGCTGGATTATGCCAAAGCCAAGCAACTCGCCAAACCGGAGTTATGAGAATGCGATCGCCCTACTGGATACAACTTCAATGGGCGATCGCGATCGCACTCAGCATAGTGCAATCAATGAAAAATTCACACAATCTTAACAATCAGTGCAGATACGGGCGATCGGCACTCTAATTAGGGCTGCAACTTCCGCATTTACCATGCAGAGTGGTTAATCCGGTATAAATTGTCCTGTGCATTGCTGTACTTGTGCTGAAACGTAGGTACAGCAAGGTTTAGCCTGCGTGAAGATATGCGTGTTTTACATAAAACTGGAAGATATGCCCGATTGATAATTGTCATATTGTCAGCCCAGTAAAACCAAATTTACTTTTATGGGAACAATCAAATATGACCTTAAAAAAACATCATGGCGATATCTACTATCAATGAAGCCAAACCAATTGTTTTGAAGTTGGATATTAATAGTACTTCCAATGTTTACCCTATTTTTACTGATAATGATTTCAGTGTTGATACCGGAACAGTCATCAGTGAAAACATTTTTGTCAAAAATCTCAAGGCTTATGTGAAAATTAGCAGCCTACCAGAAGCGAATCTTCCAGACATCACGCTAGAAGATAGCAACACACAAGCCTTGTACAAATCACTAAATACAGAGTGGAATTCAGCCAGAAAACAACTAGATTTATTAGTATCGGAAGATTCTATTAATTGGCATCCTGTAGGGTCAATCAGCTTGCTTAACCCGGCGGGGTATCCTTACCGGGTGTACAACATCATGGACTTGTACACCCAAAATTTAGCCATTGAATTAGGTAAAAATGGCAGATTAGGAGTACAGCTAAAAGATGTAGGATGGGGGCTGCTTCAGACTGGGGATACTGTGACAATTCACGGTAGCTACATCAAAGAGATTTGCATTGATGATAGTCCCGCCCCAATCAATAATTCTGTTCCGTTTAATAAAACCGTCAATAATGAAGTTTCTACAATACTGAACGCAAACCCAAATAGAAAGAATGTAATTATTTCAAATGAATCGGATGTCAACATTTATTTAGATTTAGGAACATTGCCATTTATAGGCAAAGGAATTGTATTAAAACCCTACGGAATCTTTCAATACTCAACGCAAGAAATTAATTACAAAGGCGTGATTACTGCAATTTCAAGTTCAAACTCAGTTGTTTCTGGCATTGAACTATCTTAAATGAATGACGAAGCTGATTTTAAAATGCCTTACCGCATTGTAGGTAAAACAGATTTAGAAATAATGCGGGATAAATATCAGAGACTACACAACAATTCTTATGGATTAATTGTGAGATTTAGAAATGGTACGCCAGCAGCGACAGCCGAGACAGAGAAGACCACCTGATAACGATGGCTGGGAACCGCCACAGCAAGCAGAGTCGCCATTACCAGGACTTGAGCCTGTTGGCGGTGGATTTTATGCAACTCCAGATCAGCCAGTCTCACCCTTTGATTGCAGTCGCTGGCCAGACAGTCCCTATTGTGGTGGCAATCCCTTTACTAGAGATTTTGTTGATTTTGGCTTGTCGAAAATTCAGGATGAGTGCAATATCGGCGTTCAATTTGCACCATCACTTGGTTTCATCAAATTACCAATTTATCAATTTGTTTATCGCTTCCCTGGCGATTGCCGACTCCCACCGCCACCAAGGAAACCAGAAAGAAACGAGGTCGTTCCTACTATCCCCCCTAAAAATATATGTGAGGGCGACGATTTTCTCGGACTTTTGTTAATGAAGGAGTCAATTAGCAGAGAATTGTATTGGGTTCCCAATACCCAAAAAAACGAATTTAGTGGAGAACGTACCACAATCTATCAAACCGTTTTAATAAAAGCCTCCAGAGGACAAGGGGAAACATTCTTTGATCCACTTCTTCGCAGGGAAGTATCTGTTAGGGCAAAAATTACCCTTGGGATAAGTTTTTCTTACTATGATGACTTTGAAGATATAGACTATGAAAATTCTTGGGAAGAAGACTTCATTATTACCAGTCAAGGGGTAGGAAGCGGCAACTATGCGGGCAACTACTTAAGGTTTCAGGTAAGTAGTGAGCTAGGCAGAGTCTACTATTCCTACGGAGATTTTGTAGAGGGATGTAATCGGTGGGGTAGCAGGAACATTTATGAAAACCGCCAAAGCGAAGAGATAGAGATCGTTGAATTTAGAGTTCCCTATATATTTTGTGAAAACACACCCAATCCACCACCACCAAAAGACTGTGAATGTATGTGCCGTTGTAACAACGATTCCAATAATGACCAACTGTTAAGACTGATATTAAAAAGAATTGGCCCATTACCTGCTTCTGTACCAAATAGCTTGGTTAAGAAAAATAGCGGAACAAGACAAATAGAAAGTCTAGCGCAATACATTGCCTACTCTGTTATTCAAACCAATGCCCAATTTGGGCAGTTCCCACAAGAGATAAAAATTCAGGATGCAGACCTCACCCAAGAAGGTGATCAACAGCAAACGGTTACAATGCCCAATCTAGCAGAATCAATTGCTGAAATAGTGGGATTGCTTTTGGTGCTACGCAGCGAATCAGCCGCCAATTTAGTAGCGACCGTAAACGCAATGATTGAAGCTGGCAGCGCCAAGCAATCGGCTATTTTGGCTAGTGATTATGGGGCTGCTAATGCAGAATTTCTTGGGTACAAAGGTAAACAAATCGAGCGTCAAGTACCGTTTACTTTTATTCCCGGTGAAACACAACTTGATAAAATGCTCAAACCTGGGGAACAGAAGGTAAAAGGCTGGGAAAATGACGACAAGAACGACCTCAACGACTTGATCGCCCCAATATTAGAAATGGCTGCTATGTACAGGGCTGCTAATTTCCGCAACATTGGCACAAGTAGCCCTCTAGAAAAAATCAAAGATGTTCTCAAAGGTGCGGTAAAACTTTCAGATGCAGTTGACACTTTTGTTAAAACTCCGCCACCGCCAGACCCAAACAACCCAGACGCGCCACCGCCACCACCTAAAAAGAGCGACTGGGATGAATTTGTGGAGAGTGCCGAAACAGGATTTATTTCTAAACCAGGGATAACCGACAATTTACACCCTTATGACCGACCACTAGAGCAAAGACCAAAAATCCGGGAATTTGGTACAGACACAAGTGAAAGCACCTAAATTAAACATCAGCTTTTGTAATTGCATTCTCTCCCCAATCTTCGCGTAGTAGCCAAAGCCTTTCGTCAAATATTTGTTGGCGCACTTGTACATCGGTATATCCCAATTCTTGCATCAAGCGTTTGATAAGTCTGTATTGGGGTACGTAGTGATACGGTTGTTTAATTCCGTATCTCTTTTTTCGCCAACGCCTACGCATAGTGCGTTTGCTGGTTGTACAGAGCAATGGATAAATAATTAATTCCATCGTTGATCATCGCTTTTTGAGGCGTTTTTTTCTGGCTAGTTTAAGTCTCGTCTTTTTTTGGACCCCTAGGGGTCTAAATGCCATTTTTGAAAATCATTTTTTAAATGATAACTGCTAATTAGATTTTTATTAGTTGGTTTAAAGTGCTTATTGTAACTAGGATTTCCGTTACGTTTATGTCTGTATTTCTGCTGGCGACAGTCGTCAATAGCGTCGATTACTGTTGATTGAACAAGTGGAGATTCAGCTATTTATGCCTTCTTATACTCGCGGTAAAAAGCGTTCAAATACAGTTTTTGTAATAGTTAATGACTTAATGTACTTTGGTTTTAAACCCAAAGATTTAACTTCTCTTCCAGGCATAACAACAGCAGATGTAACTGCTCTAGGTCACGTACAGCCAAACGCAGTTGCAGCCGGAAGAGTGAAAATAATTGGAGCTAAAGCACCTAATCCTCCTAGAGTTTTGAAAAAGACTGGTGCGCCGACTGGGCAACAGCAATCTGTTTCTACATTTTGTGGATATAACAACATTGGACTAGCTCAAGCAGCAGGTTGGACTTTATCAAAAAGTCGCACGGGTGTAAGTTTACGCGCTCCAAATTCACCCAGGCAAAGCTTAACTGCAATTGCTGAGTTGAGCGATGGTACCTTGTATTGCTTCCCAATGAATAAAGCTGATTTTGAATCTTACGGTGCAGCACTGGGTTTAAAGAACTCGACAAATATCACTACTGACACTGAACGCAGCAAGCTTGTGAGCGGGGCTTCTATCCCTTACCCTGGAAGGGCTGCAATACTTTTACCTAGTGGCTCAACTTTCTCTAGTTTCTTCTCGACAGGCAGTCAGGGTAGTGCTTCTGAAGCTGGCTACGACATTTTATCTGAAGAAAAAATCTTAGCTAGTGCGCCAGCTAACAACAACTAATGACACTGCCAATTGAAACTGAGGCAGGGTTAATCCTGCCTGGGCATCCTTTTTTTGATCAGTATCTCTACAGTTCACTCCCTCCCGGCTGGCAGAATAATTTCAACTCTGATTTTGCATTCGTAGCCCGTGCTGGGAGTGGAATTCTAGAAGTAGTGACCGAGGATGAACTAGCGGAATACTGCGAGGGTGGCGAATACGACCAGCTACTAGAGGAACGCGGCGACGATGACGACTGTTACGGATGATATTGGCGTTTGGAATAACCTCGGCACAGTGGAAGCGGTTAAAAAACAGTGGATTAAGCTCCCTAATACCGCCACTGGTGCAAATGCCACCATCCGAGCATCATTCATCTGCAACGATTGGACGAAACTTTCTAGTTACGTTTTGGTTAGACCCCGATATAAGACTGCAAACAGTGACCAAACTGGGAATGCTATAAGGGTCTATCCTTCCTCTACTCCCGTGATTTTTGAAGTCCCAATCCCTCAAGACTTACAAGAGCGGTCTGTTTACTTTCGAGATTTCGAGGTTTACAAAACTAGCCGCCGCCGTTCCCGGTACATCGGCGTGACCCCAGATGCCAATTTACAAGTGAAGTTGGAGGAACTATGGGGTTAGCCGATATTGTTGAATCAGCTTTAGAGTCAAGGCAAGTCCGTTCCGCCATTGGTGAGCGAAAATTCAAAAGTTCTTTTGAAGACAAGCAGACCACCCAGCAAGGGGAAAACAACATCATCTCTTGGATCTGGAATGCTGGTAGTAGACTAGTTGGTTTTCTGGTTGCCAATATTGGCGGGCTAATTAATTTCACGCTTTCGGCTGCTTGGGGTTTGTTTACCAGCACGCTCCAGTTCATCTGGAATTTTGACTGGAATATGTCTGACAAGACTATCGACCAGCAAATTCAACAAGCCTGGGATAATTTGGGGGGCTTGCTTGGTGGAACTTTAGGTAATTTGGTCGGTTACTTGGGGTGCGGTGTTCTTCCCGGCGCTACCATCCTGGCTTTTAATGAACCTTTAGGTGCTTACGTCCTCGAAAATGTAGTCGAAGAATTAGCCGATGAATTTTTAGCTAATTTAGCTAATTTGGTGCGGTACACCTTTGTTAGCGCGACTCAATCGCTGCTGCTTTGGGGTTTTAAAAATATCCGCAAATTCATTAAGTCAAATGTCGGCTTGGTTCAGCGCCTATTCGGTGATAAAGCAGAGAAAGCTATTAAGGCTTGGGGGGCGGAGGGAAGTAAACCTTGGAGTTTTGCGATCGCGGTTGATAATGCTGTTGAATCCATCCCTAATACTTTCTTACGAAATTTCGTTGAGGAATTTTTAGAGGAAGCATGGGACGGGTGCGTAGAGGCAGGGTACGTCGTCACAAATTCGGTTGAGTCTTTCTTAGCTGCTGAGAAACTCAGACAACAGCAACTACCCCCGATGGGTAAAACAAAATATGTGGAAATAACCCCTGACAGAAGCATTGATGACCAAAAAATCATTCTCGCAGGACCACAAGAAGCACTCAAGCCGGTGATTGTGCAAACGCTGACCAATTACCAGTTGATGGAGTACAAAGACATCGGTACTTTTGTAGGTTCACCCGTTGACGAATATCTGAGAGCCAAACCCAGAAGCTTAACCCTGATTGTGCAGTTTTTCAGTGTCCAAACTCCGCCTTGGACAAAACGAAACGGGCAGGACAGACTGGTTAGCGGAACCTATGTAGTCCCTGAAATCGACCAAACCAAGCTTGACTGGGAACGAATTAAATTAGCCTGTGGCGGTGCTAATGGCTATATGTATGGGCGGTATCGCGCGTTCACAGTTCTCGACAACGGGAGGGGGATGGCTTGTTTTGGGCAATCTGGGGACGAAGCAGAAGACAGGCTACGCGCACTAGCCGCACTAAGTAAAGGCGAAATTACCAAGAAACCAACTATCAGCGAAGACAGAACGGAAGATGTAACGGGTAGCTACATTAAACAACCAGTTAGGGTTTACCCTGCCTACTTCACGATTTTGAATCAATACCGGGTTCCTGGTGCGGCTGGTTCTGGGATACCTATCAACGGTAAAAGATATATCCGCAAAGATGAACGGATAGATTTATGGACTGATACCAAACCGATTAATTTTGAGGAAATTATTTTAGAACTCCTCAAGAAACCCGGCGCAGACACATCACCCAATTAATAGAGAAATATGGAAATTATTTTGCCTCAATTCGATATGGAAGAAGCCATAAAATCGGCTTGGCAAGCTAATCAAGCCAAAACTGAAATCATTAATAGTGACAGACAGAAGGCTTTAGAAACCGCCATTAATGCTTTGACAGGGCAATTCCAAAAAGAACTTGATACTTATTTAGATAGTGTTATCCAGTCGTCTTTGAAAATCAAAATTGTTCCACCAACCCAATTATCAATCTTTGAAGTCTACGCCAGGCTTGATTATTTATCGACAGAAATCAAGCTTAAACGTGATAGCCAAAACTGGGAAATTACTATTAATGAAAAAAGCATAGTCATACCTCCAGACTTGTTGAGACAAACTTTGCTTTTAGAACTAGGCAAGCTCAAGAACGAAGGTTGATTTAACAAAAAATATTGGAGTGTATTAAATAAATGCCTTTATCTAATCCCTCGGTTGTAACGGTAAGCACCCCGACTAGTAGCACCAGTACGCCCAGCAGCGTCAGTGCTTCAACTACAAGTATTTCGCTTTTGGCTTCAAATAGTAGCCGGAAGGGTGGAACGATTTGGAATAGAAGTACGGCGAGATTATATATAGAATTTGGGGTTACAGCTTCTACAAGTGCTTTTACCGCCATGCTGGAAGCTGATGGATATTACGAAATTCCTTTTTCTTACACAGGAACTATTTCGGGCATTTGGGCAGCAGCGAACGGTAATGCTTTGGTGAGGGAGTTGACGTAGTAATGCCTTTAACAAATCCCAACACCACAGCACTGCAAAAAGCTAATAACCTGAGTGACTTGGCTAATGCTGCTAGTGCTTGGCTAAATCTAGGAGCGGCTCAATCGATTGGGGCAAATGGTTGGACAAGACTACCTAGTGGCTTACTTTTACAGTGGCAGACAGTAAGCATTCCAAGCCAACCTTATACAGGCGGGTTGGTTTATTTTGCTGTAACCCCTTTTCCAGTAGCCTTTAATACGGTTTATGCCGCTTTTGCTTGCCAAAGTGGCGGCTCTTTTAATAATAATGGCTTTTCTATGGGTTTCAGCACGACACAATCGACAATTTCTTACCAATTTTCTAGCTCAGTTAATACCAGTATTAGTTTTCGCGTTTTTTCTATAGGAATTTAGTTATGTATTATGTTGTCTTTGATTCTGATAATAAGATTAATGGTTTCTTTCATGACCAGCTTAATAGCTTAATTCCTGAATCTGCAATTCAAATCAGTGATGAAAAATGGCAGGAATTAAGCTCAAATCCTGAAAGGTACAGATTGCAAGATGGACAGATTATTTTAGTATCTGAAATTCTGCAAAGTGAACCCATTCCTCTAATGAATTGGGCTGAATTCAATCGAAATATGCAAGCTAATGCTGCATACAATCAATTTATTTCTGATGCGGTTGATAAAGATGTTGTACGTAGACTTGAAACTTTAGCTATTACTTTAGGCGTTACTAATCGCCAAGATTTTAATTTAGGTGATTTGATATTCCTTTGGAATATGGTTTTAGCATCAATTCCTATTGAAAATCGTCCTTCTGTATCTGCTGTTGGCGAATGGAATGAAATCGCCAACAACTGTTATATGACTTTTGAATTTATGCCAGATGCTTCTATGGCATCAAAACAGGTATGAAAATTGACGTTAACAATGCTTTAACTGTTTTTTCTCTTCTGTTTATGCTATTTGGGGCTGTCTACAGACTCGCCCAGGTAGAATCTAATATTAATGCACGTATTAATAGAGTTGAAACAACTGTTTTGGCAGCAGTTGATCAACTCAAAGACAGCGTTAACGGACGACTTTACACAATTGAGAAAAATTTAGATGTTCATCTGACTGAGTACGAAGGCAAAAAGGAACATTACGACTACCGAATACATACCTTCGATACGCAATTAGAACATAAATTTAATCGGCTTAGGGGATTGATAAAGCAGCTTTCCGGCTTTCTCAACAAGGAATCCGGCTTTATTCTCCGAGACGATGAGTACTAATAACCCTCTGGGGATTCACTCTAGTCAGTTACGGAATGAGTAGCGGTTGAGTAGCGCGATCGCTCCCTGCGATCGCCAAAAAACAGGGTTAAAACAGTCAATATGAGTAGCAAATGAGTAGCAGATAATTGCAGAGATGCTCAAAAGCTTGATTTTAAAGGCGAAGGTGATACTTCCCAATGGTAAATGCGGAAGTTGCAGCCCTAATTAGAGTGCCGATCGCCCGTATCTGCACTGATTGTTAAGATTGTGTGAATTTTTCATTGATTGCACTATGCTGAGTGCGATCGCGATCGCCCATTGAAGTTGTATCCAGTAGGGCGATCGCATTCTCATAACTCCGGTTTGGCGAGTTGCTTGGCTTTGGCATAATCCAGCCGCCCAGACTTAAACTCAATCTGAAATTCTCTGCCATTATTTCGGAAACCAACAACCGC
>NZ_JACJQW010000084.1:0-9253 GCF_014696905.1 Nostoc sp. FACHB-190 | reverse complement strand
AACCAATTCAATCCTGCGGATTGAATTGGTTGTGGGTCAATTCGTCGTCAGCCAAAAATTCATCCCACATCTGACCCGAAGGGCAGTGTGGGATGAATTTTTGATTAAGCTAAAAGCTACCTTCATCGAAGGCTAGTGCAACTTGCTTTATACCTCCTGCTATACTACCCTTTGGGAACGTCAAGGGCGAACACGCTTCATACTTTTGATTATGGTAGTTGTAGCAATTCTAGCGGCGGGACGCGGCACAAGGATGAAATCAAGCTTACCCAAAGTTTTACATTCTTTGGGTGGGCGATCGCTAGTAGAAAAAGTTTTGGAAAGTGTAGAACCACTTTCACCTACAAGGCGCATCGTGATTGTAGGCTATCAAGCCTCAGAAGTAAAAGCTGCTATCCAGTCAAGCTTGAGCTTAGAGTTTGTGGAACAGACTATACAACTGGGAACAGGCCATGCCATCCAGCAATTACTCCCCCATCTTGAGGGCTACACTGGAGATTTATTAGTCCTGAATGGTGATGTTCCACTGTTACGCACCGAAACCATAAAACAGCTATTGCTCACTCACCAACAAAATCAAAACGCTGCTACGATTCTGACTGCACATTTATCCAACCCTAAAGGTTATGGGCGAGTTTTTTGCAATGGGGAAAACATCGTTCAACAAATGGTTGAAGATAAAGATTGTACCCCTGCTCAAAGAGAAAATCGCCGAGTTAACGCCGGGATTTACTGCTTTCGTTGGCCGGACTTAGCTCAAGTTTTACCCCATTTAGAAGCCAACAACGCCCAAAAAGAATATTACCTCACCGATGCTGTTACCCAAGTTGGGAAGGTGATGGCGGTGGATGTCACAGATGAGCAAGAAATTTTGGGGATTAACGATCGCCTACAATTAGCTACAGCCTACGAAATTTTACAAAGGCGGATCAAAGAAAAGTGGATGACCGCAGGTGTGACGCTCATCGACCCCAACAGCATCACCATTGACGACACTGTAGAATTACAAGCCGATGTGATTATTGAGCCGCAAACTCACCTGCGGGGAAATACCATAATTAAAACTGGTAGCCGCATTGGGCCGGGAAGTTTGATTGAAAATAGCCAAATCGGTGAAAACGTCAGCATTCAATATTCTGTAGTCACAGATAGTATTGTCCAAGCCGGAACTCGCATTGGCCCTTACTCTCATTTACGTGGTAATACGGAAGTGGCTGAAAATTGTCGTATCGGTAACTTTGTTGAGTTAAAAAATACACAACTAGGTGAAAAAACTAATGTAGCCCATCTATCTTATTTGGGCGATGCTACTGCGGGTACTCAAGTCAACATTGGCGCAGGTACAATTACCGCTAATTATGATGGTGTCAAAAAACACAGAACCAAAATCGGCGATCGCACTAAAACAGGTTCTAATAGCGTCTTAGTTGCACCAGTGACTTTGGGTGATGATGTCTATGTCGCCGCAGGTTCCACAGTTACTGAAGATGTCCCCAACGATAGTTTAGTGATTGCTCGTAGCCGTCAGGTAGTCAAACAAGGTTGGCGGAAGAAAAGTGCTGAGTGCTGAGTGCTGAGTAGGAAAAGTTGTGAGCTATAAAGGCTGTATCAACTTATCTAACTACAACTCTAAAACTGACTCAGCACTTTCAACTCAGCGAGAAGTTGCGTGCGGGGGTTTCCCCCGTTGAGCAAACTTCGGTGACTCAGCACTAGGAAATACAGCCGACTTGCGTACCATCAGCCATTTCTAAAGTGTCGCCAATTTTTTCACCGTTGTGATAGGCGGCGAGTAAAACTTGGCTAGTTTTACCCCAGGCGATCGCACCACTAGCATCTAAAGCGATCGCACCTAAGTCTCTTTGATGTTCGTGGGCTTCAGCAAAAGAGCGTTGCATGGCATCTTTGAGGGTCATCCCATCAGTTACCCGCACCACAATTCTGGGTGCTAAACATTCATCGATAATATCTTCGCCAATGCCAGTACAGCTAACAGCCGCATGACCAGTTGCATAATTCCCCGCCGGCATAGCTGAATCACTGACTCGACCAATGCGTTCAAAGCCTTTACCCCCGGTGGATGTGCCGACTGCTAGTCCACCATGAGCATCTAAAGCAACTACGCCAATTGTGCCACGTCCGGCATTGCTGGTTTCTAATAACTCTGGCTCTGCTACCACCCCAGCCATTGTTCTTTTAAAATTATCTTGCCGTTCTTGAATCCATTCTTGTAAGCGTAAGTCAGTTAAAGCATTGTAACTGGGGACTTGTAACTCGCGGGCTAATTCCGCCGAACCGTAATCTGAAAGTACGCGGTCAGGGGAATTTTGTAAAAAATAGGCTAACTCAATGGGGTTTTTCACCCGTGAAACATTAATCACACCGCTAAACCGCCCGGAGAGTCCATCCATTAAGGCAGCACTCATCCGAATTTGACCATCAGATTGCAATACCGAACCAGTACCCGCATTAAATCGGGGGTCATCTTCTAATAATTGGCAACCCCGCAGTACTGCGGCAGCAGCGTTTGTGCCTGATAATAACAAAGCATAAACATCTTCAATGACTGCATGGAGCGATCGACGTACAGCCTCTAATCCTCCTTTGCCGTGGAGAGAACTACCAGCCCCTCCATGAATAATTAATTTTGGTTGCACCTTTACCTGCATGTATAATTTTTTGCGCTATTTGCGTCTGAGTTCAAGTTGATTTTACACTTCACACTTCATATTTCATACTTCATAATTCACCCTTTACTCTGTTTTTGCTTCAGAACGGCGACGGCGGCAACGTTCTGAGCAATATTTCACTTCATCCCAGCAATCTTGCCACTTTTTTCGCCAAGTGAAGGGACGTTGACATACAGGGCAGATTTTTGTAGGTAGGTCAGATTTAGAACGATAGCGCCCCATATAAATACTGTAAAAATATTAAGTTGATTTCTGAGAGAGACGAAAAATAATTATAACCAGTTTGTGAAAAAGGCGGGAGGCGGGAGGTGATGTTGCTGTGTGGATAAAAGAGACGTGGGGGACAAGGTGGACAAGGGAGACAAGGGAGAGAGATGTTTATACAATCAATTAAGCCATGATTGGTTGGCAAATGGGAATGGTGATGACAAACTCTGTTCCTTGTCCTGGTTGGGAGTAACACTCCAATTTGCCTGCGTGTTTTTCCGTAATGATTTGATAACTAATTGACATGCCCATCCCAGTTCCTTTACCAACGGGCTTGGTGGTGAAGAAGGGATTGAAAATTTGTTTTTGAATTTGTTCAGACATACCCATTCCATTGTCAGCGATCGCAATTGTTACCCAGTTAGCATCAATCACCGCAGTCCGAATTGTAATTGTTGGTAGTTCATCTTTCCTCGTTCCCATTTCTAAAGCATCAATGGCATTTGTGAGAATATTCATCAACACCTGATTAAGTTGTCCGGCGTAGCATTCTACTAAAGGTAAAGAACCATAATCTCTAATCACTTGAATTTCAGGAAACTGTGGCTTTTCCTTGAGACGATGTTGCAAAATCATTAAAGTACTATCTATACCTTCGTGAATATCGACTTCTTTAAATTCGGCTTCATCCATACGTGAAAAGTTACGTAGAGATAAGACAATCTGACGGATGCGTTGAGTGCCGATTTTCATAGATTGCAAAATTTTGGGTAAGTCTTGCTGAATGTAATCTAAGTCAATTTCCTCCGACAAAGTTTCAAATTCTGGCAGATTCATCGCTTGGTATAAATTAATTACCTGCAATAAATCTTCAGTATGTTCCTCTAAATGGGTGAGATTACCGTGAATAAAATTTACAGGATTGTTGATTTCATGAGCAACTCCCGCAACTAATTGTCCCAAGCTAGACATTTTTTCCGCTTGAACCATTTGTGCTTGGGTGCGTTGCAGTTCTTTTAGAGTTTGGGCTAAATCTTCGGCTTGTTGTCGCAGTTGGGCTTCGATTTGCAGGCGATCGCGAATATCACGGGCGATGGTTGATAAAAATTCTATTTCTCCCTGTTCATTTTTATGGGCAATCATTACCTGAGAAATGGGAACTTCTTCGCCACTCCGACTAAGTAACTTAGACTCTCCCGACCAGATACCCTTCTGAAGTAGAGTTGGTAGGCTTTCTTTCTGAAATTTGTCTAACATCGAGGGTTCTACAAACTCGCTGATATGGAACTTATCAGTTTCGGAAGCGGGAATACCTAACATTTTCTGCCCTGCTTGGTTGAGATAGCGATTATTTCCGTTGACATCAGCTATACCAATAATGTCTGTGGTTGCTTCCAGAATTGCGGTTAATCTGCGTTGTTCTTTTTCGGCTTGTTTACGCTGGCTAATATCACGCACTACCGAAAGTGCATGAGGTTTGCCATTGTAGTTCAAGAGTTTACCTGTAACTTCGATATCAAAACAAGTACCATCTTTGCGGATATCTACCGCCTGAGTGTGAAATTCGCCTCCCATTTTAATGACATTGATAAACTCCCCAAACTTCTCAAAACAACTGGGATGAACAAAGTCGATAGGGTCTAAGTAGAAAAATTCTTCTTGAGTGTAACCGTGTATCTGACAGAAAGCCGGATTAGCAGCGACAATTTTACCAGTATCTAAATCAAGAACACTAAGGCCATCACTAACAGCCTCAAAAATACTGCGATACTGGGCTTCTTGTTCACGTAATGCAGCTTCAGTTTTTTTGCGATCGCTAATATCTCTAGCAATCCAAACTACACTGTTTTCATCCATCACGGAAACGCTACCCTCAAACCAAACTTCTTGATCACCAATGGGCAAGCTGTATTCGATTTTGGTATTTTTCTTTGTTTTAAGTACCTGTTGAATACATGCTACGAAACTGTCAGCTAGTTGAGCCGGTAAAATTTCATAGGCAGTTTTACCGATAACTTCTGTTGGTGGTTTATACAGTAATGGCGCACAACTAGGAGCAATTGTTAAGTATCTGCACTCGCTATCAACAACAATAATTACATCTTCGATAGCGTTAAACAATGCGAGTAATTCGGCTTGATCAGCTTTGAGTTTTATTTCGGCTTGCTGGTAATTTTCTAAAAGTTTTTTTGTATCTTGCAGTTCCTTTTCTAATTGAGTAATTCTGGTGTGTGATTCACTAGTCAATTTTGCTAACTGTTGTTGTAAATCAGCATTTTGTTGACGCAGTAAAGTAATTTCTTTTTGCATGGGTATATTATTCATATTTATTGGCTAATTGGAATTAAAATCACAAATTCTGTACCTTGCCCTGGTGAGGAATTACATTCAATAGAACCGCCATGTTTTTCGACAATAATCTGACGAGCGATCGCCAGTCCTAAACCTGTGCCTTTACCTACACTTTTGGTAGTAAATAAGTTGTCAAATATTTTTCGTCTGACTTCTTCATTCATCCCAATTCCGTTATCAGCAATTTTAATTTCGACATATCGATTTATCAGAGATGTTTGAATTGAAATCTGATGTCTAATTCCCTGATGTTTATCAATTTTTACTTCTTCTAAAGCATCAATGGCGTTTGCCAGAATATTCATAAATACCTGATTTAACTGCCCAGGAAAGCAATCAATAGCAGGTATATTGCCATAATCGGTGATAACTTCTATAGCTGGACGTTTTTCGTTAGCTTTAAGACGATGCCGCAGAATTAAGATTGTGCTGTCAATACCTTCATGGATATTAAAACTGACTTTATAATCTTGATCAGCACGGGAGAAAGTGCGAAGACTAGTGCTAATATTTTTTAGGCGATCGCAAGCTACAATCATCGAATTAATTACCTTGGGTAAGTCTTCTAAACTGTAATCTAAATCAATTTCTTCAGCATGTTCTTGGATTTCTTCACTGGGGTTTGGTAAACTTGCTTGATAAAGCCGTAAATGTTCAAAAATCTCCACAATTGTGGGTTGAGTTTGTTTTAAACTAGCAGCAATAAAGCCTAAAGGATTATTCATTTCATGGGCAACACCGGCGACCAAATTACCCAAAGCCGACATTTTTTCGCTTTGCACCATTTGTAATTGAGCTTGTTGTAAATTCTGCAATGCTGCTTCTAATTCTGCGGATTTTTGCTTGACGGCTGCTTCAGCTTGTTTGCGTTCGCTAATATTTCTACTAAAGGCAAAGTTATATGCTTTGCCATTAAATTCTACATAGTCAACAGTAACTTCCACAGGAAAAATATGTCCCTCTTTGTGTCGATGATAAGATTCAAATACACAAAAACCTTTCTGAGATAATGATTGCCAATGTTCTTCCCAGAATTCTTGCGGGAAACCTGCATCAAAATCAAAAATATTTTTCCCAATAATCTCGTCTTGTCGATATCCCAAATCTTTACAAGCTGCATCATTTACATAAAAAATGCTGGCATCTTCTTCAATCCACCAGATACCAATAGATGCCCGATCAATTGAGAATTGTTTGAGTAAAGAATCTTGGAGTGCTTGCTGTGCTTTTTGGAAAAGTTGGGCATTTTCTAGAGATATTGCTGCTTGGGAAGCCAGAAGTTTAATAACTTGTACACGTTCTTGAGTGAATACCCCAGCAGTTAATTTATTTTCTAAATAAAGCAAACCAACTAAATGGCCTTGATTCACTATCGGCATACACAACACGCTCTGGGGTTGATGTTGCAGCATATATTCCCCTATTATCCCTGGTATATCTGTTTGGCAATTTTCAATCACCAGTGTTTTTTGGGTATTCTTAACATAATGGATAATTCTTTTGGGAATATCTGGGCAAGTTTCGAGTAATTGTGGTTCCAGAATAGTGTTTAATTTTTCATTCTCAATCACAGTAATGGCTTGTACTTGCCAAGTATGATTTTGAGGAAGTAACAATATAGCTTTTTTTGCACCAGAGTTTTCCAAAATAATTTTTAGTAAATTGGCAATTAGTTCATTTAATTCTAAAGAACTGGAAATTGCTTGCGCCGCTTTGATTACAGAAGTCAGATCCAGAATTTCAGAATAACTGGTGCTATTGCTGCTAGAAGTACGAGTTGATAAAGTAACGTTATGGGGAGCAATATTTTCTAAGAAGTTGAAGTCATTTTTTTGTTGTTGCAAAATTAAATGCAACAGTTGGGGATAGTGTTTTTCTAAGTCGGTGACTTTGGCTTTTGCACCCCAGCGAGCATAACAGTAGTATGCTTCTTGCATATAACCTGCGGCAATTTTCTCTTTACCCCAGTTGAGGTAAAATTTAGCTGCGAGTTCGTTAGCTAAAGCTTCTTCTTGGATGTAACCGTTAGTTTTAGCTCCTGCAATAGCGCGATCGTAAAAATCTCCAGCTTCGTAGAATTTGCCGAATATCCGATGTTTTTCCGCTTCGATTAAATCAACTTTATGCTGATGATTCATGGGTGCGTGATGCGCCCAATGTTGAAGTTTAGTTTGATTTTCGGCTACACGTTCTAAAGTGATTAATTTTTCATCTATCTGTGCCAAAGCCAGCAGAGAATCATAAAAATAAAACACTGGTTCACTGACTAATCCTGCACCAGCCATGAAATAGCGTTTGACTTCAAGTGCATAATTTTCGGCTGATTCTATTTCTGCAAACGAGAAACAAAGCATTAGCTTATATAAAGAGAAAATATATAATCCGTAACCATCATTCGCAGATTGCAACAAGGAAATAAATTCATCTTCTTGTAAGGCTTCTCCAGATAAAATTGTCGGGTTCTCCGTGAAGCCAAGTAAATTTAAAATTGCTTGCCAATAAATGCGGCAATAATTGGCGGTGGTTAATTGGTTAAGCTGCATCAACCCATTGCTGTAAGCGCGAGTTTCTTGTTCCAAATTAATTAAAGACTGACTGCAACAAAAAGCATAAAAGCAAAAATTGTGGGCGTTATGTCCAGCAAATTCTAATTCACCAACTTCTAGTGCTATGCTATAGCCTTCTTGCAATAGTGGTAGGCTTTCTTGGATGTGAGATTTGCGTTGGCGAATATACAGTCCTAAGAGGAGACATACTTGCGGTTTAGCTGCTTTCGCATCTAATTTGGTGGTGAGTTGGAGTGCTAACTGCTCAAACTCTATTGCTGTATCGACATCTTGCAAAAAATTACAAAGTACACTATGGGAGCAATAAATATAACCTGTAGCGGGTGTGTTTCCATACTGAATAGATGTTTTGACTGATAAAGAAACCAGTAAGGGAAACAAAGGAGAACCAGCAAGGTAAGCCACAGACATAATGCTACTAGCGATTTGCACAATTGCCAGTTTTGTGGCATCTGTCATTAAGGGGAGATGAACTAAATCTGCAATTTTTCTGTCGCCAATTAGTTGGTTAATTTCTTGGATTTCTTGTTGAATATCGGCTGGTGTGGGTGTGTCTTTTAAGGTTACGCCCAGTTGTTGCAAAATTGTTTGAGCGATCGCAATGGCTGCGCTAAATTTATTCTGGGAGACAAGAGACTGAATTTTAATCCGGTAAACCTGTATTTTTTCCGGTAAGGATTTTGCCTGCTGAATCACTTGATTCACAAACAGTTCCATAGTGAAAAAATCACCGCAAAGCATAGCTAACTCAGCAGCTAATTCATGAAAAGCCAGAGAGATGTCATATTGCAGTTGCCAAGCTTGGGGACATAACAAAGATAATCCCACAGTGACATACTCCCGCGCCGCTTGATAAGCAGTGGCGGCTTTAGCTTTGCGACAAGCCATCAAATTAAGTTGGGCGAGTTCCTCTTTTTCTGTTGCTTGGGTAATTAAATCTACACCCTGATTTAATTGATTCACAATTTCAAAAATCCGCTCCTCCCTCGCGCTGGGAGAAACTTTTTGTAACAGTAGTTTGCCGATGCGGTAATGAGTTTTTTGTTTTTGTTCTAGGGGAATTAATGAATAAGCTGCTTGTTGAATGCGGTCGTGTAAAAATCGATATTGGACTGATATTTGATGATTTTGATGGTCATGGTTGATCATGACTTCATCATTCACATCTCTTTGATAAAACTTATAAATATTATTTGTTGGTAAAATTAACCCTTCCTGTAATGCTTTCCATAAATCTGCCGCCACTTCAATTTCTGATGTCTCTGCCACAATGGCTAAGGTTGTCAAATCAAATTGATTGCCAATATACGCGGCTAACTGTAATACATATTGCGTTGCTAATGGCAATCTTTGTAACTGAAATGTCATGAAGGTGACTACATCATTTGTCACTGCTTGTTGACTAACTTTTGTGATGTCGCATTCCCAACAGCCCAA
>NZ_JACJQW010000083.1:0-9587 GCF_014696905.1 Nostoc sp. FACHB-190 | reverse complement strand
CTCCAGTTTATCGACTACTTTAATCAAACAATGGCTAAACCTTTTCAGTGGACTTATAAGGGCAAAGTTTTGGCTCTTTAATGGTCTGCTTATTTCCGCCTTGCTGTACTAGTCCCAGGGCGGGTAGTCCGAATTTGCCAAACATTAAAACATAGTTAGCTGTAATATTGAGCAGCGTACCCAAGACAACAGTTACCATCACTAACTGCGGTTGGGAAAGGGCAGACAGAAAGCTTTTGAATACAGCAAAACCCAATGCAGGGATAAAACCCCAAGCGATCGCTCTTAAATAAGTTTGTGCTAGTGAGGCTGCATTCACATCCTGCCCCAACAGTACCAGCAAAGTACTACCATGCCAAAGTAATACTGTAATTGGAATGCCTAATAGCAGGGAGATTCTTAACCCTTGTCGCACAATTTGACCAACTTGTTCAGGCTTCCCGGCTCCGTATGCTTCTGCTGCTAAGGGGCTAACAGCAGCAATAATACCTGTAGTAATCATCAAACAAAAGGTATATACTGCCGCACCCAAGCCTCCAGATGCGATCGTCTGACTGCCTAACCAACCCATCATCACTGTATCGACAAAGCCGGTCGCTGATTGGGCTAGTTGGGCTGCTGCTAGTGGAACAGCTAACAGCAGACATTGTTTAACTTCAGAAATCAATCTGGAGCCACTGGTATTGTCCTTGCTCATTAGATTTGAAAATTACTTGAGGATGGGGAAATTTGCCATCTTCCGCTTTTGCAAAAGATGGCAAAGCGTGAGTGAAGTAGACAAATTAGTTATCAAAACTAGATAGATAGTCTATTGTCGTTCTGACTTTAGACTTCTGACTCCTAAATTCTGCTACATCAACAGCAGTTTATGTCGTTGGTAGCGAATTTCACTCCTCTAAATGGTCTATTTCCCCTGTTTCATATTCACACTGCTCAACCACTTCTTCCTCGTCGTCTTCCTCATCTTCGTAATAGTGTTCCACAAATACATAAGGTTCTAATCGACCAGTACTTGCTAACCAATCAAGCAAAGATTGTTCTTGTCTCAGCGCAATAATCGCTGTTGACTGATAACGGGGTTCTTCGTGGAGAGCAGGGTTAGATAGCTTAACCATCTTTTTACCCCCGAAGAATCTATCTGTATCCCAAATTGCCTTGAGCAGTTGCAACTGGGTATGATTAACAGTTTGCTTTGTGTAATTTCAAAAACCTCTGACTTTTGGCAGATGTTCTTCTCTCCACAAGAACGATTTGCGGTTAATTTGCGAAGTAAATTTTTTTGTGCGATCGCCTATAGGAATACGGTTTGATTCCTGAATCTAGTTGTGTAAGCAGGGAGTAGGAAAGACGGCTGATCTGGGTGTACTGATTTTTTTCATAAATCAAGTATGAGTCCTACACATAATTTGATCACTCTTGATGCGTGCAATGTAGACAAACTGCTATATCTGTCAACTTCCTATTTAACTTTCCCTGTTCCCTCCCTAAACACAAACACAACAACCAAGCAAAGCCTGATTGTTGTGTAAGGGTGTGGCACTTACTGTGAAGCTCTGCTTAAGAAATTCAGAGCAAGGGCTTACTTGTAAAGTTCTGTCGCTAAACGCCAAGCCAGAACGCCTGGAATTAGCGCCACAACTAGAGCAATATAAACTTGGGTATCTGAGATGGTCATTGTTGAAAACCTCCTAAACTTAAATCGATTTTCGACAGTTCGTTTACTACTTTTCCTTGTTTTGCCGATTTTGGGGAATATCTTGTTACAAGATGCAACAATAGCCCTGGTGAATCAGTAGTCTATAGTTATCTTTCATTGTCAACTGCCCCACCCACAAAGGGATGCGGCTTGTAACTAACCGAAATAATCGGTCGAAACATACGGATAATTGACTGTACCCTGTCTCCCCGGCACAGCCAAGCTGCTTGTAGGGAGAAGAATTTGAATCTATTTCACAACAGTGAATACAGATTCAATTGTTTCTACCATCACGGACAAACCACTTTTTCTTATTCCTCAACAACTGGCGTTGCATTTAAGAAATGTCATGTCTCAGGTAGATAATCCTAATGTACCAGAGTTCCTGGCTCGCTTATAACCCCACCCACAAGGGGATAGGGTTTTACTCTCGATCAATAAAAATTTATAAAAATATGGATTTGTATTTAGGGATTGATTATGGAACCTCTGGCGCAAGGGCAGTGGTCATTGATGAGCAAGGGAATGTGCAAACAGAGGTGCGCTATCCTTTGCAGAAAAAGACGGCTCAACATTGGAGTCATAGGTTATGGAGTTTATTAGCCGATATTCCTGAGCCATTACGGCAACAAATCAAGGCGATCGCTATTAATGGTACTTCCTCTACTGTTTTGCTTTGTGATGGGGCTGGTAAGCCTGTAGATGTCCCTTTACTTTACAACGATGCACGGGGGGCGGTGGTACTAGAGCAGCTAAGAGAAATTGCACCACCAAACCATACAGTATTAAGTGCTACTTCCAGTCTTGCCAAATTTCTGTGGATGTCACAGCAACAATTTTTTGCAGAAGCTCGCTATTTCTTCCACCAAGCCGATTGGTTAGCTTTTTTGCTGCATGGACAATTAGGTATTAGTGATTACAACAATGCTTTAAAGCTAGGCTATGACGTGGAAGCCTTGGAATATCCAGAATGGTTAAAAAATTTAGAAATACCGATTCAGTTACCGCAAGTGTTAGCGCCAGGGACACCCATCGCCGAAATTCGCCCAGATATTGCAATGCAATTTCGTTTTCGCCGCGATTGCTTAGTGTGTGCGGGTACAACTGATAGTATTGCTGCTTTTATTGCCAGTGGTGCAGAATTACCAGGAGAAGCTGTGACATCGCTGGGTTCAACCTTGGTACTGAAATTATTGAGCCATACTCGGATAGAAGATGCCAGATATGGAATTTACAGTCATCGGTTTGGTGATTTGTGGTTGACTGGCGGTGCGTCTAATACGGGTGGTGCAGTGTTGCGAGAATTTTTTACGAATGCAGAGTTAGAAAATTTGAGTCGGGAAATTGATCCAGCCAAAGTCAGCAACTTAGATTATTATCCCTTGTTACAACCAGGCGATCGCTTTCCGATTAATGACCCCAAATTACCGCCACGACTCACACCACGTCCAGAAACACCAAAAGAATTTTTACACGGTTTACTAGAAAGTATTGCCCGGATAGAAGCCAGGGGATATGAACTATTACAAAGCTTGGGCGCAAATCAAGTACAACGAGTATATACAGCAGGTGGCGGTGCAGCAAATTCTACTTGGACTGCTATTCGTCAACGACATTTAAGAGTACCTGTCGTTGCTTCAGTTTACACCGAAGCCGCTTACGGGACAGCACTTTTAGCTAAAACAAAATATTGCAATCCTCAATGATTTATAAATGTGGCAGAAGGTCGCCGAGCGCAGTCGAGATGAGGTAGAAGGTAAAAGTCTGACTATACCTAGCATGTATGCCTTTTAAATTTACTCACCTATACTTCTTCAACTGTTATATCTCTCTCCCTTGTCCCCCTTGTCTCCCTTGTCTACCTTGTCCCCCCTATAATTCGGAAATGCTCAATGTTATCACTGACAAACATTCGCTGGCGCACCATTCTTTCACTAATTATTGTTCTGCCTGTTGGACTTTTACAGCACCTACGGCTGTTATGAGGTACAGTAGCAGCAACTAGCAAACCAGTTTCTTAAATGTTGAGGATTTATTAAGTCGAGTGCAACTGAGATTAGTTTATCAACCATTTCTGTTGTAGTTGGAGCAAAATTGCGTAAAAAAGATTTAAGTTGTGACCACCATAATTCAATTGGATTAAAATCGGGGGAGTATGGGGATAAACAAATAACTTTCGCACCTACAGCTTCAATCATTGGCACAATTGAATCTAGTTTATGTGCGGATAAATTATCCATTACTACCACTGCTCCTGACCATAAATTTGGCACTAAAAACTTCTCAATAAATAATTCAAATGCAATGCCATCCATTGAACCATTCATTGTCATTAATGCAACTACTTTTTTAATACTAATTGCTCCAATTACTGTAACTTTTGAGCCTCTATAGAAGGGGTTAAGAGAGTAAGCTCTTGTTCCCATTTCTGAACGGGCATGAGTCCTCATTAACCCAAGTAGGACACCAGTTTCATCCAAAAATACTAAATTTTCTGGCTCTATATGTTTGACCTTTTCCCAATAATCTAATCTTAAATTCAGGACTCTTTCTGTCCCCGCTTGGGTACTCCGCCTTGTTTTTTTTTACGATTTAATCCTAATTTCTGTAACGCACGACACATTGCACTTTGACCTACCCAATTGCCAGTCTTATCTGCAAATAATTCACACAACTCTATCAATGTTGCATCTGGATGTGATTCAACTAATTCTCTCAACTCTATGTCAGCATTTGTTAGATGACTAAATTGTGGCTTTCCTCGCGGCTTGGATTGTAAATTACCTTCAAGTTTTTGTTGCTTTACAAGCTTTTGAACTAAACTTTTTGAGACGGAAAATATGTTAGCTACTTTTCTAATTGAAATGTTTTTTTGAAGATGTGCTGCAACTATTTTTTCTCGAAGATCGACAGAGTATGACTTCATTTAGAGGTATTTATATTTTAATTTATTGTACCTCATAACAGACGCAAGTGCTGTATACAGCCACTATCGCTATTCTATTGGGTGGTTAAACCAAGAAGTAGGAGGGATTTTTTATGAGATATTTTGGTGCTTGCTGGCCTTTCTATTTATTCCGACTCGCAAGGCAGTTTGGCAAATCCCTTTATGGGTATTAGCCATTACTTGTTTATTAGAATTTATGCAGTTATGGCATCCACCTTTTTTAAATTGGGTGCGTTCATTTTGGTGGGGAAGAATGTTAATGGGTACAGCTTTCACTTGGGTAGATTTCCCCTATTATTTTATTGGCAGTGGGTTAGGGTGGCTGTGGTTGCGGCTGATAGTTCGGGGAGCAAAATTAAAATAATGCGACTTGAGTAAACTGGCGTGTGAAGATTGGGTGTAGGGGTGTAAGAGTTAGATACACCCCTATGTAAGTCTTAGATATTACTCCGTTATGCAATCACATTAAAATCAGTACTGCTCAGAGTTGGTCGATTAGATATTTGCGCTATTTGGACTTTGGCGACACTACCAATACCATCTTGATCAAAGAATAGTTTACCGCTACTTCTGTTGTAGATAAAGCGATCGCTGGCTGCGGTGGCACTTGTACCCAGACGGAATAAACTAGGCTCTAGTGTACCTATTACCTGGTTAAACGCAAACTCTGACTGCGAAATCACAAAGCTATCAACGCCCGATACAAAGTCAGTGATGATATCCGCATTTCCAGCCCCATTATTCAGATAAAAGCTATCTCTCCCATTGCCACCAGTCAGAATATCTCGACCTAAGCCACCGATGAGGATGTCATTACCACCATTCCCAAGCAGCATATCGTCACCCGCACCACCATTCAAGGTGTCATTGCCATCTCCACCAGTCAGAATATCATTGCCATTCTCACCATAGAGACTGTCATTACCAGCGCCACCATCTATCATGTCCTTGCCATCTCCACCATAGATGACATCGTTATTACCTAAGCCGCTAATAATATCGTTACCCCCCAAACCTCGGATAATATCGATTCTGCTAGTTCCCAAAAGTATATTACTGCCGTTAGTGCCGTTAATCTGGTTACTACCAAGGGTAACGGTGAGATTAACTGTAGCGGTGGTGGTTAAATTACCATCGCTAACGGTGTAAGTAAAACTGTCAGTCCCAGTAAAGCCAATTTCCGGTGTGTAGGTAAAGGTGTTGTCGTTATTTCTGACTACAGTACCTGTTGTAGAATTGGTAAAGCTGTTGATAGTCAGGGGATTACTATCTGGGTCGCTATCATTAGCTAAGACATTAATAATTACTGGTTGAATATCAGTGGTAGTGGCGCTGTCATTATTCGCAATTGGTGTTTCGTTGATATTATTAATGGCTAAGGAGAAATTAGCAGTAGCATCGGGAGTATTACCAACTGTCGGATCATCAACAGCCACCGTCACACTGTAGTTAGAACGGGTTTCAAAATCTAAGTTAGTGTTAGCCCGCAGATACAATACAGAATTATCGATTTCAAAGAAACTCGCATCTGTACCAGTCAAACTCAGGTTATTTGTGCCTCGTCCATCATCGGTAATAGATATATCTGCAACTTTGATGCGGTTAGTTGTGTTGGTATTTTCGTTGATGCTGGTAACAGTATTATTAAATGTCACTGCCGTTGGTGCTTGGTTGGCTGGTGGTAAATTAAACCTCGCTACAACAGGATCATGGTCGCTGTCTTGATCAAAAAACTCTGAGTTGATATGAACAACATCATAGCCATCTAAGTTATTCACCAAGTTCTGACTTGCCAAAATATGGTCAAGTACCTGGGCGTTACCTTGAAAGTTATAGGTGTAACGCTCGTTTGCAGGTAGCGTTTCAATTAAAGAAGTCAGTCCCGCACTTTCTAATGTGGTGAGAGGATTAGAAAACTCAAAATCATTCAAGTCACCCAGCACAATTACATTTGCGTTGGGGTCAATTGTCAAAACCTCTTGCACAAAGTTTCTAACAATTGTGGCTTGTTGCTGGCGTTGCGCTTCACTGCTAAGAACTGGCGGTTGATTTGGCCCGAATAAAGGTTGGTCGCCACCTTTAGAGTTAAAGTGATTACCAATGAGATAAACACTTTGACCGTTAAAGATAAACTCACCAACTAAAGGTTTACGGCTGCTGCTGAAAGCGGGGTTTGTCGGGTCAATTAACCCAGGACTGGTAGAAAGGGTGGGATTACCATCAACATTAGTGACGGAAATGTTCGTAGTGGAACCACCACCAGGACGGTCAACAAAGCTGACGCGATTGGGGTTAAACAAGAAGCCGACACGAATATTACCCCCAGGTTCACCACCGTTGGTATCATCCACTGGGTTAATTTGACGATATTCGTAGGTAGGGCCACCAGCTTGAGCAATCGCATCTATCAATGTCTGAAAAGTTACACTGGCATCCACCACACTGTCATTAATCGCCCCGTTATTATCCTGAATTTCTTCTAGAGAGATAATGTCAGGCGATCGCAAGTTATTCACAATTCTGTTAGCCAAGTTAGCAAACTGAGTTGCACCATCACCAGGATCAAGATTTTCCACGTTGAAAGTAGCAACTGTCAATTGATCAGCAGTGCCTGTTAAGTTTGTAACTTCTCTTTGTAAAGTAGATGCCTGTACTTCTATAGGTGCAGATGGAAGCAGGACTTCATAATTGTTGAAATCATAGCTGACCACACCTGTAATTGTACTGAGTTGAGCGCCGACATTTACATCAGGCAATGTGATTGAGCCATTGATTAAATCATCAATTTGAATCCGTTCTGGATTGTAGTCCGTGGCTGTAATCAAGCTGCCACCGCGCTCAGTAATACTTGTGGCATTAGCACCGTTATCTGCCAGCACCCAGATTTCTTCAGAAGCACCAAAGTTGGAGGTTGGAGATGTGGCGATCGCGTTATTGATTTGCACCAACATTCCTTCTACACTTTCGTAAAAATCGATACCTTCATTTACCGGATCGAAATCTCCACCTGTTTCTACATTCCCATTAGTATCATCATTGATTACCTGGGTGGGTATCGTCCGTCCGCCATTGCCTAGTATTGTTGGGGTAATAGTTGTAGTTGGTGCAGTTGTCCAAGCACTCACACTCAAACTCTGTACGCTGTTGTTATTACCGATTTGGGTAATAGTCAGGTTGTTAGAGCTACCACCAGGACGAAACTCTGATACCGTACCACTAACTAAAACTGCTTCGCCGACAGTACGGGCGCTGAGAATAGCCGAAGTAGTACCAGTGAAGATAAAAATCCCTTCGGAGGTTGCATCATTATTATCGGGAGTGGGATCTTGGATGTAGAAGCCGTTAGAAGCGATCGCTGTAACAATCCCGGCGACATTCACCACACCTTGGCCATTGAGTGGTGAAATATGTGCTGTGCCTTGAATATCATGAATACGAACTGCCCCAGGCGCAACATCATTATCGGTAATTGTGACTGTAGCTGTGGCAGTTGCACCTAAATCATAATCAGCAGCATCCACCAGCGTCAGCGTAACTGTTTCATTCCCTTCCACCAGCGAGTCATCCACGGGTGTAATTGTGACATCCACAAAGGACTGTCCAGCAGGGATGATCACACTACCCGTCAGGTTTGGTGTGTAGTCTGTCTGATTTGCACCACCAGCGACAGTGTAATTAACAGTCAACGCATTGGTTGTATCGCCTGTGCGGGTGATGCGGAAAGTTCCTGGTTCTGTTCCAGATTCGGCGGCGGTTGCATCGGTAGCTGCGATCGCTACTGTGGGAACCGCAGGCGGTGTGACTCCAGTAGAAAGGGAAAAATCATCAATCCCCAAGCCATCATCTGAACCGGAGGCGTTAAAATCCAGCCAACGGAACCAAAAAGTGGCTCCAACGGGGATATTTAGCCCTGTAATTGTTGTGGTGACTTGGCTGCTATTAGTATTTCCATCCAGCGCCCCTACAGTTCCGGTAGTTACGGGAGAATTGAAATCTAAATTATCAACATCTACCCAAGTTCCTGTATTTAAAGAAGTTGCATCCATACTGTACTGAAAATCTAAGCGATCAGATCCTCTGTTAGCTGCACCCAAACGCCATTGTTCACCTCGATAGGACAGATTCAACGTTGTAATTGTGCTACCTGTTGTATTCGTAAAACTTGCACCGATTGTGGGAGTTATCGTACCTGAAAGCAAGGTTCCAAAAGCTCTCTCACTAGAACCTGTTGCACCGAAACTGTATGTATCGCCTGCGGTATTAGAGCCAGTACCAGCCGTGTACTGTCCGTTTACATTTGCACTGGTTCCAGTTTCCAACAATGCCCAACCAGTAGGAACTACATTACTGTTCCCAGAAGATGCCAAACTATCAAAGTTCTCAGAATAAGAGCCATTAAATTGAATTGACATTACTATTTTTCCTCAGATGTATAGCTCATGAAATTTAGAGCGAAAGAAGTCTGTCTATCGCTCGTAAACATAGAATTAGGCTTCAATTAGGCAGTCCCGATAAAACAAGTTCTATGCGACTGCATTGAGTGTTTTTGTATATACTGCAAATTAAGTAGAGACTAATTTTTCTGTGTAAATCGTCCTCGAAAATTTACTGAATCAAGGTTAAGGAAATACTAGGAACAGGTAAATTTAGAGAATTTTTATAAAAAAGCAAAAAGCAGGTGAGTTATGCTCACTTGCTTTCTTTACTGTTTGGATATTTTATCAAGCTGCTCAGTTGTAGTTAGGTCAGTGGAAATAAACCCCGATAATAATAGGACTTACGCAACTGGCATATTTTTTCTGTAGGGTGTGTGACGCTATAAATCTGATGACTCACTTCTTGCACCTGGAAATATGAATGTCAAAACCACAACTACGTGCAAGAGGAGTTAGGCGTTCAATATTAAGTAAAAGAAGATACACAACTATATGAGGAAAAATAGAC
>NZ_JACJQW010000082.1:0-11356 GCF_014696905.1 Nostoc sp. FACHB-190 | reverse complement strand
GAGTTAATCTAGCCACACCCTGATTCCTTGCGCCGCGCCTCAAAACGGGTTTTATCCTGATTCTTTATCTTCCCACTAATATGGTCTGTTTATTTCCGCCGACCTGTACTAGTTAGCTTGAGCAGCGAGACAGCACGACGTGAAACACTTGTAGCACCTACATTGCTGGAAGTTGCTCGTTATTGTCAATGTCAAATCAGGATTGAGTATTCATTGACAGTAAACAACTGGTTAAAAGGTAATTTAGATTATTACCTGAAAAGCAATCTAAGTTTATTGGTAGTTGAAGCGAAAAATGATGACTTAACTAGAGGCTTTACGCAGATGGCAGTAGAGTTAATTGCTATTTCTGAAGTAGAAGAAGGTGATATTTTTTATGGTGCAGTAACAATTGGTGATGCTTGGCGTTTTGGTCGTTTAGAAAAAACAAAGCAGCAGATTTTTCAGGATATTTCGCTGTATCGCATTCCCGATGATTTGCCAGATTTAATGAAGATTTTGGTAGGAATTTTAGAATCAAGTAGTAGCGTTTGATAAGATTCGTGCTTTTCCAGGAAAAAAAGTTGAATGAAAATTGCGATCGCCTAACCTTAGTAATGGGGAATACTAAGTAGTAGGCTTAATCCTAAAAACTTGATGAAAGAAAATTATAATCGCCCCAGAGTGTATGATGCTGTGCTTGGTGGTCAAGAAAATGCGCCTCCTGGTGCTGTAGTCTTAGGAGGACTAGAAGGCGTTAAAAGACGCTTGGCAAATCCGATCATTGAACAAAAAATTGCCGCACTAGAAGAAGCACTCAAGTATGGCGAAGCAGGTTTAGAACTGGTAATCTCGGCGTTAGAAGATAGATTGTGGAAAGTCCGCTATGCAGCTTATTCCCTACTGGCTTCTCGACCAGAACCTATAGTGCAAGAAATACTACAAGAATATAGCCATAAAATTGACAGATATGATGCTTTTGTGGCGATGGCGCGTGCTGGCGGCGTGTCTGATATCGATACACTAATGGATAATTTAGAACACGATCGCAATAGCGCCACTTGTAAGTTAATTGACTTTACACTTGGCTTAGTTGATACTCATGAAGGTAAAGACAGAATCCGACATTACCTGTTCAACGGTACACAAATACAACGTAACTATGCAGCACTGTACTTTAAACGACGGGGGATCACAGATATTTTACGAGAAGCGGTAAGCCGGGGCTGTATTGATAGAGTGCAAGCCTTCTCTAAATAACAACCGCAATGTCAGAAAATTTCAATCAACCGCGAGAATATGATGCAGTTCTGGGTGGAAAAATACCACCGCCAAAAGATGGAGTGGTTTTAGGTGGTATTGCAGGTGTGAAACGGCGTTTGACTAGTGCAGTCTCGGTAGAAGAACAAGTTCTAGCTGTTGCGGAAGCGTTAAAATATGGTGAAGCGGGAATCAGATTGGTGTTTGAAATTATCAATCCTGAATCTGAAAAACTGCAATTAACAATATCATCACTGCTGGGACAACAAGCATTAGCAAAATTACAATCCTCTTTAGACACCGAACCTCCCTTAATCTCTGCGGTTGGCGCAAACTACAGTAATTTACAAAAATTACTGGCTGCGGGAAAATGGCAAGATGCAGATCAAGAAACTGCCGCTATGATGCTGCAAATTTGCGATCGCACACAACAAGGATGTTTAGATCCCACCGACATTGAAAAATTTCCCTGTGCAGACTTAAACACCATTGAAACTCTCTGGCAAAAATCTAGCAATGGCCGCTTTGGCTTTGCAGTCCAAACTTATATTTGGCAAAAAGTTGGCGGTACAGCTAACCCTGACTGGGAAGCTTGGTGTCGCTTTGGTAAAGGTGTGGGATGGTTTTCTCAAGGTAGTTGGCGTTATTGGAACGATTTGCAATTTGATTTAAATGCTAGTGTCGGACATCTACCCCGTGGTGGTGCATTTATCGGTTGGGGTTTAGCTAGAACAGCAAGAAGCCTCACACCTACCCGGAGGGAGGTGTTGAGATGAATTGCGAGTGAGTTGACGACAGTTCTCCGACCAATGCGACAGCGTTCGCGTAGCGTCTCGTAGAGAGGAAGGAGAACATGGAGGAAACGAGCAAAATATTTTATTTCGGGTCAGGTAATGTATCAATTAATTCTTCAATAACCTGAGTTACCGTTTTATCTTTATTTGCAGCATACTGCCTGACTTTGTTTAACCTGCGGTCGCTTAATCTAACGTGTAAATCTTTTTTTGGCATTTGTGTACACAACGCGAACATATTTATGTTATCATATTCATAACGCAATGTAATAAACAAATGAGGACAGCATATCAATACAGACTACGCCCAACAAAACAACAAACAACAGAAATAGACAGATGGCTGTCTATGATGTGCGCTCAATATAATTACTTGTTGGCTGATAGATTTAATTGGTATGAGCAAAATCGTTGTCCAGTTAATGCTTGTCAAGAGTGTTTGTCATCTTCCAAAGTTAAGAGACAATCCAGACTACTATTCGCAAAAGAAAACATTACCTGAGCTTAAGAAAACTCATCCTCATTATGGTGATATCTATTCACAAGTTTTGCAGGATGCGGTTAAGCGAGTTAAGATAAGTTTTGATAGATTTCTCAAAGGTGATAGTAATGGGAAAAGAAGTAGTAGACCACGTTTTAAACCTCGCAATAGATACCGCACTTTCACATATCCACAAATGAAAGATGGATGTTTGCAAGGTAATTTAATTGATTTACCAAAACTAGGTAAAATAAAAGTTATTTTGCATCGTCCATTACCTGACGGGTTCAAAATTAAAACTGCTTCTGTCACTAAAAAAGTAGATGGTTATTATTTAACTCTTAGCCTAGAAGATTCTACAGTTCCAGAAATCAAACCAGATATTAATCCAGAATCAATAACTGGTATTGACATGGGATTAAAAGAATTTTTGACAACTGCTGATGGTGAAACAGTGCCTATTCCTCAACATTACCGTAAGGCTCAAAAACGCCTGAGAGTTATCCAAAAACGTGTTTCACGACGAAAGAAGGGTAGTAATCGTAGAACAAAAGCAGTTAAGCAATTAGGTAAACAACATAAAAAAGTTGCTGACAAGCGCAGAGATTTTCACTTTAAAACTGCTAACAACTTACTGAAAAAATATGATGTAATTGCACATGAAGATTTAAACATCAAAGGACTTTCAAAGTCTAGATTTTCTAAGTCTGTATATGATGCTGGATGGGGCAGCTTTTTATCAATACTGATAAACAAAGCCGAAAATGCTGGTTTGTTGGTAATACCTGTTAAAGCATCTGGGACGAGTCAAGAATGTTCTAATTGTGGTGCGAAAGTACCTAAGAAATTACATGAAAGATGGCATAACTGTCCCCATTGTGGATGCAGTCTTGACCGTGACCATAATGCAGCAAAAAATATAAAAAATAGAGCCGAGGGGCATCCGGTTCTTAAAGCTCATCGAGTATCCGAAGCGATAGCTGGATTTGGTGAGAAGCCCACACAAAGCAGCTTGCTGAGGTGTGGGAGTATGTCACGTGACTTTTGGACAGGTTGTAGAACCTTATCTGCACTTGCAGAGAAATTAGCCAGATGTAACATCATCTGAAATTTGGGAACACTGGTATTAGTCAGGACTTACACATCAATACTATCTGTTGAGATTGGGTGTAGAGGTGCAGGGGTGTAATTATTCAAAACCCTTATACCCTTCCCCAAAGCTTTAATTTTTAGTTTTCCTGCGTTAGTCCTAATTAGTGTCGAGGAAACAATAATGCCAGAAAATCTCCAGCAACCGCGAGGATATGATGTTGTGCTGGGAGGACAAACACCACCTCCTGTAAATGGGTTAGTTCTCGGCGGAATTGAAGGTGTTAAATATCGCCTGTTAAGTAATAATCTGGAAGCAAAAATCGCTGCGATCGCACCAGCAATAGATTATGGTGATGTAGGTGTAGAGTTAGTCATTCAAAGTTTGCAACATGAACCAGTAGAGTTAAAAGCAGCAGCATATAAGTTATTACATCAAAGAAAAAAAGTTAGTGCTGAACAAATTATTGCCGCATTCAATTTATATCATTATCAATTTTTTGAATGCTTAACTACTTTTAGTGGACATACATCTGATGTATGTGGCATAGCATTTAGTCCCGATGGAAAAACTATTGCTAGTAGCAGCCACGATCAAACTATTAAATTATGGCATATTCAAACAAGCCAATTAATCTGCACATTAAGCGAAGGTTTATCAGCACCTTATGGACTGGCATTTAGTCCAGATGGCAAAACTTTGTATGCTAACGATTGGCAGGAAATCAAAATTTGGAATTTAGAAAACCAGCAACAAATTCTCACACTCAAAGGTCATACTGACGCTACTTTATCGCTTGCTATGGCTCCTGATGGCACTTTAATTAGTGGTAGTCAAGATAAAAATATTCATGTTTGGCAACAGCCTCATTTGGGAAAATACTATAAATTAGGGAGTCATCCTTGTCACGTTTGGGGAATGAATATTGTTAAAGTTGCTCTGAGTGCTGATGGTCAAATTTTGATTAGTGGTAGTACCAATGATAGGACAATCAAAGTTTGGGACTGGAAACGCAAAAAACAACTCACAACTCTAGGATATGAAACATTTGGTTTAAATATTTCGATGCCAGTAATTTCTTGTATTGCTATTAGTCCAGATGGCAAAATTGCTATTGCTGGAGGAGAAACTCAACTTGATGTTTGGGATATCGAAACAAGCAAGAAAATTTATACACTTACCCTAGAAGTCGATAATGATATTCATTCATTATGTGTTAGCCGAGATGGTAAAACTTTGTTTGGTGGTTTAAAGAATGGTGTGATTAGAATTTGGAATTTACTAACAGGTGAAACCATTCACAATTTAGCAGGACATTTAGGGATTGTTTGGTCTATGGCTTTGAGTCCTGATGGCAAAACTCTTGTTAGCGGCAGTCTTGATAAAACTATCAAGATTTGGGGTATATCAGGGTAAATTCAGTATAAGTTTATTGTGTCTATTTTCCATCACTTCATTTGCTTCAATTTTAAACCCTTGCGCTTCAAATATCATCTTAACTGTCTTAACTTTCCTTGTCAGATTTCCCTATAAGGATTACTATAAAAAACTGATAAACAGTAAAGATCAGAGTAAACATTATGTCTGATATCAAAAAAATTGGCTCATCTTGGATTATGAATTGGTTTTTTGGTTTTAGCCAGACTCCGACAAACGAAGACAGTAACATTTATATGAAAGCTGTTTTGTGTTGCGCTAAAGCAGATGGAATTCTATCTCCAGAAGAGAAGGAATGGGCGTTGGGATTCTGTGCATCTTGGGGTGTGGAAGATTGGGTGATTGAGGATTTACAAAACTATGAAGCTGATGAATCTATAGAAGAAGTAATTGCTCGTTCTCCTCAAGTATCTATGGCACAGAGAGATATAATTTTATCTGCTATTTGGGTTTCTGCTGCTGGTGGAGAATATCATGAACAGGAAAAAGCCAAAATTCGGAAAATGGCTAATATTTTAGGAGTAGCAGAAGAAGTAGTAGAGAAGTTAGAGCAGTTATATCAAGAAGAATCAGCACTACGACAAAAACGCCTCAAGCTTTTATATCCTCAAGAAAGCCCTTACTAAAAATTACTTGGTTAAGTGAAGACATCACCTAAATTTGGGAACACTGGTATGAGTTAGAAATAAAAATCGATGCCAGATGATATCAATCAACCACGAGAATATGATGTAGTGCTTGGTGAACAAAATCTTCCACCAATCGATGGTGTGGTGTTAGGCGGAATCGAAGGCGTTAAGCATCGTCTTGATAGTGTTCATTCACAGGAAGTTAGAATTGCTGCTTTATCAGATGCGCTCAAATACGGTAAAGAAGGTCAAGTACTGTTGCAGCAGATTGTTTTAACTGAAACGGGAAACTTACAGTGGTTAGCTTACGATTTACTATTTAATTCTGCTACAGAAAATCAAAGACAAAATTTACTACAATATATTCCTTTACAGTCGGCAGTAGGTGTAGACTATACGAGTTTGCGTAACTTATTAGCATCTGGAGAATGGCTACAAGCAAACTTAGAAACTGGTGAAAAAATACAAGAAGCTGTAGGGAAGAGATATCAACCATATTTCCATATTGCTGATGTGAATAATCTATCACAAACGGATCTGCGAACCATCGATCAACTCTGGGTTAAGTTTAGTAATAATCATTTTGGTTTTAGTGTCCGAAAAGGCATATTACTGAATAAAGGTTGGCATTTTTATCAAGATGGGGATTATATTACCTGTTTTCATAAAGATAATGCTGGCTATATTAGAGATGATTATTTTAATGCTTACAAACAATTAGGATGGGTTTTATCAGTATTGAATAAATCTCAATTTACTGTTAAGACAGCGCCTGTAGGTTCTTTACCAATGATTACTGGTAAAGAAATAAGAGGTGGAATATACTATGACATTACGCTAATTTATCGTTCAGATTTATAAGAACTGCAAATAGGTTAAAAACCCCGAATTCTTTAAGAAATCGAGGCTCTTGATGCTCACGAGATAGTTAAACCCAACGTCCTACAACAACTCGCACTGTTCCATCTGCTAATACTTCTTCGTCTTCAATATTAAAGCCTTGTTCTTGAACTGTTGCAATCAAGGTTTGATGAGCATATTTTTGGCTGATGGAGTTAACAAACTGTTGTTGATTAATTTTTGCACCCCAAAAGTCGGCTACTATTTCGTAATTTTCTCCATTGCGGCGAAAGCCCAAATCATAACCGTTTTTTTGGCGAATTACATACTCGGCTTGAGTGGTATTTCCTTGATATCCACGAACATTAGTATTGCACTCAACTTGATAGCCTAGTTCTTGCAAAACTTCATGCAGAATTTCACCGCGTTTGATTTGTACTTTGATGGTTGTGAAATGAGACATAATTCCAATTTTGGATTTTAGATTTGGGATTTTGGATTAAAAACGAGGCGCAGAAAATAAATAGTTTTTCTATTTTAATCGACCTCTAAAGGGCCGATGCCTTTTTGGTTTGAATATTGTTTTAATTCCTCCACTAATTGAATATCATTGGACGCTGCCCTGGCACCGGCTTCTGCTGCCCATTGCTTTAAGGCTTCGATTTGGTCACGGGCGATCGCAGCTAAGGGTACAGTCTGCGCTATTGCCTGTAAAATATCTTCTGTGTTGAAGTCTCGTCTTTGTCCTTCTATTCTTGTGGAAAATGCTTGGTGCATAGCATCAATAATTACTTGTTCAATTTCCGCACCACTGAAGTTTTGTGTTTGTTTCGCCAAGGAAATTAAATTAAATTCTCGCAGGCGGTTGGGACGTAACCTTTGCAAATGCACTTTAAAAATCTCTTGGCGTTCTGTTTCTGTTGGTAAATTCAAAAAGAAAATCTCATCGAATCTGCCTTTGCGTAATAACTCGGCTGGTAATATCTGCACATTATTGGCAGTGGCGACAATAAAAACTGGGCTGGTTTTCTCCTGCATCCAAGTAATTAAACTGCCAAATACCCGCCGCGATGTCCCCGAATCTCCATCCATACCACTGGTAATATTGCCAAAGGCTTTGTCAATTTCATCAATCCACAATACACAAGGGGCCATTGCTTCGGTTATCTGAATCATTTGGCGGACTCGGCTTTCGCTTTCACCAACAATTCCACCAAATAACCGTCCAGAATCTAACCTCAGTAGGGGTAAACGCCATTCATGGGCAATAGTTTTCGCTGAAAGAGATTTACCCGTTCCCTGTATTCCCACCAGTAACATTCCTTTGGGATTAGGAATACCGTAGCGTCTGGCTTCCTCGGTAAAAGCATCTTGGCGCATCAATACCCATTGTTTGAGTTGATCTAATCCCCCAACGCGCTTGAGTGATTCTTGGGGTGTGAAAAACTCTAAAATGCCTGTTTGGCGAATTGCTTGTTTTTTTTCTTCTAATACACCATCAATATCAGACTCATTTACCTGCTGTTTGGCGGCTAAAGCTTTTGCCAAAACTCTAGAAATGCGAGTGCGGCTTAAACCTTGACAAGCTTTAATTAATTGTTCTCGCGCCAAGCCAGCAATATTTAATTTATCTGGAACGACTAACTGAGTAATTAAATAATCGATTTCGCTGACGCTGGGTAAGGGAAAATCAACAACTGTCACCTCTTGCAGTAGTTCATCGGGAAGTTCTAAAGTATGACTGGTGGTGATGATAGTTTTACGCGATCGCTTTAACTCCCGTGCTAAGTTTCGTAATTCCCTAACAATCGGTGCATTCTTCTCAGTGGTAGGATTTTTCACAAACGGATGCAAATCCCGCAGCACAAACATTGCTGCTGTTTGCGAGTCAGCTTTCGCAATGCGTAATAAAGCCGCCATCACAGAACCTTTATCCGCACCATTATCACTCCAACCCCGCACAATATCCCAAAATAACACCTGTCGCTGAGGCGCAGAACGCGCTGCAACTTGCAACAGCACTTCTTCTACAGGTTCTTCTTCCACAGAAATCACATACAGTAAGGGATACCGCGCCCGAATCATCAAATCAAGTTGTTCTATCAAAGAAGCGTATTGCTGATTCTCGCTGCTATGAGTTCCATTTTGTGGCAAATTGCTCATCTCTCTTTAGGGGTGTGCGTGGGGTGTCAGGGTGATGAAACGCTAATTACTTAATTGATTCCTCAAATCTCCAGCCTTCATTCATTATAGCATTGCCTCTGTATCTGATTATACAAACAAAAACAGCCAACAGATTGATTCTGGTACTCCCTTGTCTCCCTTGTCTCCCTCGTCTCCCTTCCCTCGTCTCCTAACTCTCCGTTGCCAACCAAGCACGTAAAACCTCCGCCACCGTCCAAGCCTGGGCAGTACAGCCGCGCGGAGTCATTGGTGCATCGCCATCAAAAATTTCGCTGAGATTGCCAACACCGGATGCTGTGAGATGATTTGCCATTGGTTCTAAAAATTGCCGCGCCTGTTGTGGATTTTTGTAAACCCGCAAATGGGCAAGGACGAATGGCCCTAATAACCAACCCCAAACTGTTCCCTGATGGTAAGCACCATCACGCCGATACTGATTGCCACCGTATATTCCCTGATATTGTGGATGTTCAGGTGAGAGCGATCGCAATCCATGAGAAGTCAGCAACATTCTGCCACAAACATCTACCACGCTTTTTTGTTGGGTAGGGGTGAGGGGGCTTTCTGGTAAGGATACAGCAAAAATTTGATTTGGACGCAACGCCCCATCATCACCATCAGGACTATCAATCACGTCATAGCAGTAACCCAAAGCCTCGTTCCAAAAGCGGGAAAATCTTGCTAAGGCGCGGTCTGCCATTGCTTCATATTCTTGATGCGGTTTACCCAGTTGGCGAGCAAATTTAGCCATTGTGCGTAGGGCATTGTACCACAGGGCATTGACTTCTACTGGTTTGCCAATTCTGGGTGTCACTACCCAATCGCCGACTTTGGCATCCATCCAAGTGAGTTGTGTACCTATCTCACCTGCATAAAGTAAACCATCGGTTGGATCAAGGTGGATACCATAGCGTGTACCGCGACAGTGCCAATAAATAATATCTGCCAGTACGGGAAACAGTTCACTGAGTAAATGATCGTCGTTGGTGGCATTGTCGTAGGCGCGAATTGCTTCAAAATACCACAGTGTCGCATCGACTGTATTGTATTCTGGTTCCTCGCCAACATCAGGAAAGCGATTGGGTAGCATTCCCTGATTGACATATTTGGCAAAAGTGCGGAGAATTGCCCGTGCTACCTCTGGGCGACCAGTGGCAATTGTCAACCCAGGTAAACTAATCATTGTGTCCCTTCCCCAATCACTAAACCAGGGATAACCAGCGATGATGGTTTTGCCGTGAGATTCTTCTGGTACAGAACGATCAACAATAAACTGATCAGCCCCCAATACCAAATGTTTAATCCAGGCGGGAGACTCCTGTGCTGTGATGGGTCGATTACTCTGCCACAGTCCTAATAGTTTTTGTTCTTGAGTGCGGCGTAATTTGAGAGCCGTTTCACCATGTAAATCAATTTGTTTTTCTGTGCTGGCGACAAAGGTAACTGTTTCCCCAGGATGGAGAGTCACAGCAAAGGTGACAGCGTGGAGATGGTCTTCTTTGTCGTTTAAACCGCGATCGCGTTCTACTGCCAAGTCAAAGTCATAATACCAGTTGTGAACAGGTGTAGAACTGGCTTTGTCACTCAACAAATAAAATGGTGTAGCACTGGGATCAGCCGTCACACAAATTCCTTGTTCCACCGCTTCCACCAACATTTGCCAACCGTTGCTGTGGGTGTCGCTGTGATAATCGCGGTAGTTTACCATTGCTTTGAGGGTTAGTTGCAAAGGTTGGGTTGCACGCCGCAGAATGTATTGGATATATGTAGTGTTTGCGCCCAACTGCATCCAGATGCGCTTTTCTAGCAAAGCATCCGCCACCGCCAACCGCCACAGGGGAATTGTCCCTTCTAAGGTAAAAGATTCAATGTGTCGATAACCTTGGGGACTCACAGCTTGATTTGCCCAGCGATTTGTATGTAAGGGATAAGTGCGATCGCCATACAATACAGTTTCATCTAGTTTTGCCAACAGTAAGGTGCGACCTAAAGGCGGGTGTAAAGCGGCAATGAGTAAGCCGTGATACCGTCGAGTTAGTAAACCTGCCACCGTACCAGAAGCATAACCACCAATGCTATTGGTCACTAACCATTCCCGTGTTTCTGCGATTTCGAGATTGCCGCAGATTTCCCGCCCAAATTCCATACACATAAGGCAAACTGATTGATTTTTTAGGTGATAACCAAAATCTATTGACTACACAATTGTTTTATATAGCAATCCTAAATGATATGTGAGAGTTCAAAAAGCCTCAAACGCTTATAAAACAAGGATTTTTATCTACGTATTTTCTCACGTTTGGGGTAGGATTGCTATAGCAGGTGATAGGTGATAGAGTTACAGGCCTCAACTATATCGCTCTTTAATAACTATAAGCAGAGGAAAATAAGAAAACATCAGAATTTGAAAAGTGTGGAAGATCGCCTCGCATTTGATTTATCAGATAAATTAAGGTTCAGAACAAATCAGACTACAAAACGAAGAAAAAAGCCCTCCATTTTGGAGGGCTTTTTTCTTCACTCTTCTACTTTACGAGGCTGTAACATTGCTATCTCAGAAGATTAGCCATTGATAGCAGGAGCAGAGATAGCAACAGGAGCTTGCTCACCAGCAGCCAAGTCTAAGGGGAAGTTGTGAGCATTGCGCTCGTGCATGACTTCC
>NZ_JACJQW010000081.1:0-11889 GCF_014696905.1 Nostoc sp. FACHB-190 | reverse complement strand
TTCACTCCCACAATCATTATGTTGCCTAAACCCAAGCGATATTGGACACCACAGCACTGGGCAAGTTGGAAGCCATTTGGTATTGGCGAACAGTATCCCAATAACTATTGGGAAGTAGTCAGGACAACGACGGGAATACGTTTAAGTTTATCGTCAGATTTAATTTCTGCCAGTACCTCCCGTCCATCTTTGCGCGGTAAATTTAAATCTAACAATACAATATCAGGATGAGGTTTTCTGGCATAGCTATCTTGCCTACGTAAAAACGCCATCGCCTCTACACCATCTTCCACAACATTGAGGTTAATTGAGATTTTGCTATCTTGTAAGGCAATGCGTGTCAGTTCCGCATCACCAGGATTATCTTCAACTAACAAAACCTCAATTGGCATAATTGATTGTGGATGATTCACGATGGTTGACCTGCTTGATCTGGAATTGTGAAATAGAAGTTCGAGCCTTGGCCCGGTTCTGACTCAACCCAGATACGTCCGCTATGACGTTCTATGATTTTCTTACAAATTGCCAAACCAATACCAGTACCCGGATACTTACTTCTACCATGTAAACGCTGAAAGATTACAAAAATACGTTCAGCATACTGTGTCTCTAAACCAATTCCATTATCACTCACGGAGAATAACCATTCGTGGGGAGTGGGGAGTGGGGAGTGGGGAGTGGGGAGTGGGGAGTGGGGAGTGGGGAGTGGGGAGTGGGGAGTGGGGAGGGGTGAGGGGGGTGAGGGGGGAGAAGAAATATTTTTGTCTACGTTTCCACCTTGTCCCCCTTGTCCATCTTGTCCCCCTTGTCCACCTTGTCCACCTTGTCTACCTTGTCCCCCTTGTCCCTCTTGTCTCCCTTGTCCCCCTTGTCCCCCTAGCCCTCCATCCCCTTCATCTGCTCGAAATGCGCCAATATGAATGCGTGGTGGGATGTTTCGGCGGAATTTGATGGCGTTGGCAATGAGGTTTTGAAAGACTTGTGTGAGTTGTATGGGATCGGCGGTAATTGTGGGGAGATGGTCGTAGGTAATTTCTGCGCCACTATCTTCTATAGCAAATTTTAGGTTAGCGATCGCCTGCTCTACAATTTCTCCACAATCAACTTCTACAAAAGGTTGTCCCCTGGTTGTTACCCGTGAATAATTTAACAAGTCATTGATCAGATTTTGCATTCGCCGCGCCCCATCTACGGCATAGTTGATAAACTGATCGGCAGTGGCATCAAGTTGGCTGCTATATTTCCTCTCTAGTAACTGCAAGTAACTTGTCACCATTCGCAACGGTTCTTGCAAGTCATGGGAAGCTACATAAGCAAACTGTTCCAATTCTGAATTAGAACGGGCTAACTCTTGAACATGGCGAATTTCTTGTTCTAAAAGCTGCGCTTGGGATAAAGCGATACCAATTTGATTAGCTAACTGGAGTAATAATTCTGTTTCAAAGTTATTCCAGTGGCGGGGGTAGGCGCACTGATGGGCAATTAATAAGCCCCAAATCCCATCTCGAATTAAAATTGGGACTACGAGGTTAGCTTTGACACCAAACTGCTGCAAAAATTCTCGGTGACAATCTTGAATATCAGCCGTTGCAATATCAAAAATTGCGCTGATGCGTCCTTGACGATATTTTTCTACATATCTTTCTTGGAAACATGGGTCAAGAATATTTTGTCCTAACACCACAGGCCAACCTGGTAAGACAGATTCTTGTACTACTGTACCTGAACCATCTGCCCACAGCCGAAAAATCAACACACGGTCAGCTTGCAAAAGTTTTTGGACTTCTTGAACTGTGGTTTGCAGAATTTCTTCTAACTGTAAAGATTCTCGGATTTTGAGGGTGATTTCGGCGAATAATTGCGATCGCAAGTTCTGTCTTTTTAATTCTTCTTCGGCTTGCTTGCGGTCAGTCACATCTAAGGTGACACCAATCATCCGCATAGGTTGATTATCCCCATCATAAATAACAGTACCTCTGGCTAATATCCAATGAATACTGTTATCTGGCCAAATGCAGCGATATTCTGCCTCGTAATCGCTATGATTTTCTATAGCTTGTCTGACACGCTCTTGCATATCAGAGCGATCGTCAGGATGAATACATTCCAACAGCTTACTATAGGTAAAATCAACTTCTGGCGGTAAACCAAAGTTGACATAGCACTGACTAGAAGCAGCTAATTCCATTGCTTTTAAGTCAAGTTGCCAAGAACCCAGTTTAGCCGCCTGTAATGCTAACTTCAATCTTTGGTCACTTTCACGCAAAAACTCTTCAGTTTGCTGTTTTTCGACTAAATGCCGCCTGAGTTCTAATTGACTAATTACCTGACGACCTAAAGCTGATAGTGCCTCTATTTGTTTTTGATTCAATTCCCTTGGTTTTGGGTCAATTGCACAAAGTGTTCCTAATATTTGCCCGTCAGGAGAAACTAAAGGAACGCCAGCATAAAACCGGATATATGGATAACCCGTCACTACCGGATTGGCTGCATATTGCTCGTTTTGCAAGGTATCATTAATAACTACAATATCCTGGCGTTCTAAGCAAAGATACGATAAACCAACATTCCGGGGCATTTCTGCCACATCTATACCAAGTTTTGCTTTAAACCACTGACGATTTTCATCAATGAAATTAACCAAAGCAATGGAAGTACCACAAATAAAAGCTGCTAACTGAGCAAGATGATCGTAGGCTGGTTCTGGTTCAGTATCTAAAATCTGATATCGGCGTAAAGCTTCTAGCCTCGCCTGTTCTTGATGATAAGATTCAGGTTGCATTAATTTTTGGGAAAAAACTTAAAAAAAGGTTTGATTAAAAGTCGGGAAAAATTTGATTTTTAATTAATATTTTTTTACTTTAGTTAATAATTTAACTAGCTTTGAGTTTTCAGAGGAGTTTTTTTAGATTTGAAGTTAAGCGATCGCCATAAACTTGAATTAAGACTAACGCACAAAGATTGTCTGTAGAGATTGGGTTTAAGGGTGAGAGGGTATGGGGGTGTATGTATTTGTTCAAAACCCTTACACCCTTACACCCTTACACCCTATACATTCACCAAAACCGCCTCGCGCAACTTAGCACTCAACTCGCACATATTACCTGTATTAATTCGATAACTTAACGGGTGTCCAATTAACCGCGCTGTGCTGTGATACAAAGTCTCTAATTCAATTAAGCCATTTTCGCGCAAAGTCCGCCCCGTAGAAACCAAATCCACAATCGCTTCTGACATTCCTGTAATTGGGCCAAGTTCTACAGAACCAGACAACGGTACGATTTCCACTGGTAAATCTAAACTTTGAAAATATTCCCTAGCACAATTGACATACTTAGAAGCAATGCGGCTGTGGGGCGGAAAATCTAAAGGTGATTTGTAAGGACTGGATGCTTTAACTGCCACTGACATGCGACAATAGCCAAATTGTAAATCAACTAAATGGGCTACCTGTGGCTGTTTTTCTCGCAACACATCATAACCAACAATTCCCAATTGTGCCTGACCATATTCTACATAGACAGGTACATCCTGTGCGCGTACCAACAAACCCTTAGCTTGTCCACTCGCATCAAGAATCTGAAGTTGGCGATTTCCAGAATCTAAAAAAGCACTAAAATCTAATCCCACAGATTGCAACAGGCGGATGCTATTTTTTAGTAGTTCCCCTTTCGGTAGTGCGACAGTCAACATTCTTTTTCTTGATATCCTTAGCGTGTAGACAGTTCATTTATTATTGAGAATATCTCGATTGCTTACCATAAGCAGCATGAGAATTTTATTAGTTGACGATGAAGTAGAATTAACAGACCCCTTAAGTCGCGTGTTAACTCGTGAAGGTTACACCGTAGATGCGGTTTATGATGGGGCTAATGGTAGTCATCTGGCCGCAGCCAGTCATTATGACTTACTAATTTTAGATTGGATGTTGCCAGGAAAAACCGGATTAGAAATTTGCCAAGAATTGCGACGACAAGGCAAAAATACACCTGTGTTGTTTCTTACCGCCAAAGATACCTTAGACGATCGCGTGCAAGGTTTAGACGCTGGTGCAGATGATTATTTAGTTAAACCCTTTGAGTTACGGGAATTGTTAGCCAGAGTCCGCGCTTTGTTGCGTCGTGGAGGTTCCCAAATTTATGAAACCACTCCCGAAAGATTAGTTGTTGCTGATTTAGAACTTGATTGCGACAACCAAGTAGCTTACCGCCAAGGACGCATTATTGAACTATCGCAAAAAGAAAGTCAACTGTTGCAATACTTTATGGAACACACAGGACAGTTGCTAACTCACGCCCAAATTATGGAGCATCTCTGGCAAGATGAAGAACAACCAAGTAGCAACGTTATCGCAGCATTAATTCGTCTGTTGCGCCGCAAGATTGAGATGGGGAAAGAAGCTACTTTGATTCACACAGTGTATGGTAAAGGCTATCGCTTCGGTAGTGCTTTTGTTGAGTAAGGCGATCGCACTTTGAAATTTGGGAGTGCAATATATTATGGTTGAAGTTTTACTGGTTGATATGAGGCGATCGCATATTTAGGTAAAAAACAGTAAACCTGTTCCCCCTTCCCTCGTAGGGAAGGGGGTTAGGGGGTTAGGTCTCTTCACAACAAACCTGATAAATCACCATCAAAACCTGCTCAATTTCCTGTAAAACTTCCTCATTTTTAATTCTTAACAAACGCCGCCCTCTAGCTGATAAAACTTTCTCACGTTCCGCATCATATTCAGCTTGTTGTTCGTGAATTTTTCCATCCACCTCTATCACTAATCTAGCCGCGTGACAGTAAAAATCTGCAATAAAACCATCAATAATTTGCTGACGACGAAAGTGTAAACCATGCAAACGATTACTGCGAAGATGTTGCCAAAGAATTGTTTCTGCTGGTGTCATTTGGCGACGAAATTCTTTAGCAATCTGAATTTTATTTGGGTTTATTGTTTGTCCGATAACTATATTGGTAATTTGGTCTTTTTTTGGTGTTGAATTATTCATGTATGAATTATGGAAGCTGGTGTTGATTTATACATTATGGCTGACCTCTCCCCCAACCCCTCTCCGACGCGGAGAGGGGAGCTAGATTCCTCACCACTCTTCTCAAATACAAGGTTGTATGGGGTTAGGTTAGCAAGGAGATTGAAAGAGGAAATTATATGTAAAATTACGTATTTTTTAGCAATAGCTTGACGTTTAAATAACTATTAAATATAACTTAATTATACCGAATACCTGCAAATCTCTCAGGAGATATTTAATGTCAAACTTTGGATTTCAATCTATTAAAAAAGCTTTAAGTAAAGCACTAGAAGCTTTACCAGACTGGAAAGATTTAAACAAATTTGAAAAAGGACAACAAATTGACAAAACTTTTAAATCTATTTTGAAAGATTTAATGAAACAATTTAAGATGCAGCCTGGAATTGATTATGTTGATAATTTAAGTGATACTGAACAAAGTACAGATTTTGTAGCTTTATCACAGAAAGCAGATGATTTAATACAAGGGTTATTAACTGGTAAAATAGTAGCTATTTCTGAACATAGCAGAGTTAGTAAATTGGGAAATCAATTTACTGTTAAAGCTCATTTTCGTGATACTAGAAAGTCGGCATAACTAAATGAAATGAATCTCTTGTCTGATATTCATAAAGTAAGATAAAGTACATTCCAACTATTCAAAAGGTAAACTCAATGATTTTTCAGGAAAAACCAAAATATTTTGAAGCAGGAAATTATATCTATGAGTGCAAATCTTCTCCTGAGAATATGGATGCTCCTATTAATCAAAATAGTCTTAAAAAATGGATAAATGACGTAAAAAAACTACTAAAAAAAAGACAGCCAAGCGGCTTTCGTTATATCTTCCCTGTTAATCGCTTAGACAGTAATAACTGTAATCTTTTAGAACAACTGAAAACAGAGTTTCCTAATATAGATATACAATATTATGATTGTGATTCAGTTGATCGCCTTGTCAAAAACTTGCAAAAAGTAAACAGCTTACCTGAGTTAGTTGAATACATTAGACAAGCTAGGAATTGAAATTTATGTCTCAGTCTATTCATTTTGGCAGAATTAAGTATTTTTCTGAAGAATTTACTCAAGATAATCAGTATGGTGAAATTTTGCAGGAATTAAAGTATATTTTAGAAAAAGAAGGAAATGTTGATGAAATGCTGGACAATAAATTTACTGAAGGTATAGAAACAAAAACTTTAAGTCTAAATGCTTATGATGATAAAATAGAAACATTCTTGAAGACTGGCTCAGAAATTCAATTACATCCTGAATCACGGTATTACTTTGTTAATGAAAAAATATGGGAGGTTATAGCAGAAGCAATTTTTCAAAAATATAAACAATTAGAAACCAAAGAAGATTTTTCTGAAATAGCAGAAGACTATGTCACAATTAAAGAATTTTTTCAAAAAAAAGTGTTAGTTTTCGAGGTTTCTTAATTTATGTGATTTATAAATTCATAAAAATACCAACTTTTTAAGTTTATCAAAAAAACTAGAAGTTGAGAAAATTTTAAAAAGGTTATTATTATCAAGTCAATTTAGGATAATAACATTTTCTTTACCTCAGCTAAAGATAGTGCTTCAGTATCTTTTTCTTCTGTTTTCGCATTTCTTAAATCTTTTAAATCTTCTAAATCCTCCAGCAATTCCTGAACTTTTAAAAACTCCTCATAAGGTAAAACGGCAAATTGCTTTTGACCATCTTTTGTTAAAAATTCAGGATGTAATTCAATCATTTTTACAACTCCTTTTACTCATAAGCTTTACTGCGATGCTTCACCCTATATATCATGATAGTCTGTTCTTCTAATTCAAACAAAACTCGATAATCACCTACTCTCAAACGATATTCTGGCGTAAAGTTGGTTAAGCGTTTGACATCTCCTTGTAAGTCATCTTGCATCGCTTCAATTTTACTGATGATGCGTTCTCTAATATCTACAGGAAATTTCTCTAAATCTTTAATTGCTTTGGGCTTAAATTCTATTTGGTACTGCACATAATTAACTCTCTTGAAATATATTAGGGTGAGTCTTCATGGCTCACCCTAGTTAAACTATACCAACAAAGCTTCCTCCTCTTTAGAAATCACCCGTCCTTCATCCTCAAAACCGACGATTTGATCAAAGTTCAAATACCGATATAAATTATCAGCAAAAGGATGAATCTTACTCGCCACAATATCAAGATATTCCTGCACTGTGGGAATGCAACCTAACAACGCGCAAACTGCGGCTAATTCAGCAGAACCTAAATACACTCTTGCACCTTTACCCATGCGATTATTGAAGTTGCGGGTAGAGGTAGAGAATACAGTTGTGCCATCAGCAACTCGCGCCTGATTTCCCATACATAAACTGCAACCAGGCATTTCTGTTCTTGCACCAGCCGCACCAAAAATGCTGTATACGCCTTCTTCTTTTAATTGGTGTTCATCCATGCGGGTGGGTGGTGCTATCCACAGGCGAGTTTTGACTTCTCCTGCACCTTCTAAAACTTTGGCAGTTGCACGATAATGACCGATGTTTGTCATACAAGAACCAAGGAATACTTCTTGTACTGGATCATTAGCAACTTCCGATAATAATTTAACATTATCAGGGTCGTTGGGAGCAGCCACAATTGGTTCTTTGATGTCGTTTAAATCAATTTCAATGATGGCTGCATACTCCGCGTCTGCATCACCTTCTAATAACACGGGGTTGGCTAACCATTCTTCCATTTTGGCGATACGGCGCAGGAGAGTGCGGGAGTCTTGATAACCCCGTGCAATCATGTTCTTCAGTAAGGCTACGTTGGAACGCAGATATTCGGCGACTGTCTCGACACTCAATTTAATGGTGGAACCTGCACAGGAACGTTCGGCGGTAGCATCGGTAAGTTCAAAGGCTTGTTCGACTTTTAAGTCTGGTAAGCCTTCAATTTCCATGATGCGTCCAGAGAAGATGTTTTTCTTGTTTTCTTTCTCTGCTGTTAGCAAACCTTGTTGAATAGCGATATAAGGAATGGCGTTGACAATATCTCGCAGGGTGATTCCTGGTTGCAATTCGCCTTTGAATCTTACCAAAACTGATTCTGGCATATCTAAAGGCATCACACCCAAAGCACCAGCAAAGGCAACTAACCCGGAACCGGCGGGGAAGGATATTCCCAAGGGAAAGCGGGTGTGAGAGTCGCCACCTGTACCTACTGTGTCGGGTAATAGCATCCGGTTGAGCCAAGAGTGGATGATACCATCACCGGGACGCAAAGCGATACCAGCGCGGGAGGAGAAGAAATCTGGTAGTTCGTGGTGGGTTTTGATGTCTACTGGTTTGGGATAGGCGGCGGTATGACAGAAGGTTTGCAGCACTAAATCAGCACTGAAACCTAAACAAGCCAGTTCTTTGAGTTCGTCGCGGGTCATGGGGCCGGTGGTATCCTGGGAACCAACGGTAGTCATGATGGGTTCACAGGATGTGCCTGGACGGACACCGGGTAAACCGCAGGCTTTACCTACCATTTTCTGGGCTAGGGTGTAACCTTTACCTGTGTCTGCTGGTGGCTGGGGACGGATAAATAAGGTGCTGGGTTCTAAGCCTAATGCTTGGCGGGTTTTGTCGGTGAGGGTACGTCCGATAAGTAGGGGGATACGTCCACCGGCGCGGACTTCATCAAGGATGGTGTCGGGTTTGAGGGTGAAGGTGGAAATAACTTCGCCGTCTTCGTTGGTAATTTCACCTCTGTAGGGATAGATGGTAATTACCATACCGGTTTCGAGTTGGGTGACATCGCATTGTATGGGCAAAGCACCGGCATCTTCAGCAGTGTTGAAAAAGATAGGCGCGATCGCACCACCTAAAATATAACCCCCAGCGCGTTTGTTGGGAACAAAGGGGATATCTTGTCCTGTATGCCATAACACGGAGTTAATAGCCGACTTCCGCGATGAACCAGTCCCGACAACATCCCCAACATAAGCCACGGGATGTCCTTTTTTCTTCAACTCGGCAATGGTTTCTAAGCTTCCTGGTTGCCGTGACTCTAACATTGCCAAGGCGTGGAGGGGAATATCTGGGCGGGTGGTGGCGTGGGTGGCTGGGGATAAATCATCGGTGTTGGTTTCCCCAGGCACTTTAAAGACGGTGACGTTAATATATTCTGGAAGTTTGGGACGGACAGTAAACCATTCTGCTTCTGCCCAAGAGTTAATTACCCGTTTAGCGTAGGGGTTGGTTTTAGACAGTTCCAAAACATCATGAAAGGCATCATACACCAATAAGGTTTTGCTGAGGGCGGCGGCGGCATAGGCGGCGATGGGTTCTTTACCTTCACCACCCATGACTAGGGGTGTATCACCTTCTGATGGTTTGGTAGAAAATTGCAACAACTCAATTAAAGACTGCACATTATAACCGCCTACCATTGTCCCCAGTAATTCCACCGCTTCAATTGAGGAAATTAGGGGACTGGTGATTTCGCCTTTAGCAATACCTGTTAAGAATCCAGCTTTAACATAGGCGGCTGCATCTACGCCAGGGGGGATGCGATCGCGCAACAAATGTAATAATGTTTCTTCTTCACCCTTGGGCGGATTTTTCAGTAATTCACACAATTCTGAGGTTTGCTTCGCATCCAACGGTAAAGGGGGAATTCCTAATGCTGCCCTTTCGGCGACTTGTTGACGATATTCTTCTAGCATTGTTCTATTCTCCGTTGGGATGTTCTTCCCTTAATTATGAATTATTTTTAGGCAAGACTTGGCTATAAGAGTTTAGCCTATTTTATAGCTGAAAGCCTTACTGGTAATTGATCATCGATAATTTTGACTAATACTTAAATGATGGTTTTGCGTATTAGTTCTCATAGAAGATATTTTACTGAGTGCGATCGCTATTCTGCGGTGATGAATTTTTGTCTTGATGATAGAAAAGATGGGTTATCAATATACAAGACTAATATTTGATTTCTGAAATGTACGTAGGATGTGTTAGTGACAGCGTAACGCATTTATTACAAAGTTTTCGGTGCGTTACGGCTTACGCCTAACACACCCTACAAATACTGGTTTTCAATACATCTATTGATGAATTATTCTGAGTGTTGATTTAACCAAGTTTCTAAATCAGTAACACTAGAAAAATCTAGCAATGCTTCACCGAGATTTTCTAACTGTTCAATTGATAAGCTTCTAATTCGCTCAATTAATAATGCCTCAATTTCACCAAAACGGCGATTTAGTTGACGGAGTATTAATCCTTGTCCTTCTTCTTGTCGTCCTTCTTGTCTACCTTCTTGTCTGCCTTCTTGTCTGCCTTCTTGTCTGCCTTCTTGTTTGGCTTGTTCTCTGTCTCTTTGATATAGTGGTTCTAAACGCATGATTAACTCCCGATCATCTGCTTCTAGTTCTTGATTTAATCTTAAATTTTGGCGCAAGTTGTAAACTAATTCTAGGGTGGCTTGTTGGTAGGGATGATCTAATGGTAACGCTTGCAACTCAACAATTGCCTGTGACTGCACATTTCCTCTACCTAAAAGCCTCAGCCATAAAGTTTCCGGTGTTACTGGTAATTGATGTATAGCGATAATTGCTGTCCGTAAGTTATCAGCCAAAAAATGTACTCCTGATATCCAGTCTTCTTTTTGAATAGTTCTAAAACCAGATAATTTAGTTTCAGATATGGTTGGAGTCAATACCCACAACTTAGGGATTTCTGAGTCTGGCAGTTTGGTTTTGTTAGTTTTTGCTTCTCGCCGCAGATAAGCTTTGACTTCTAATAATTTGAGTAGACAATCGCAAATTTCATCAGTAGAAGCTGGATTGCGGAAAGGTTCTATGATAGCAGGATTTTCGGCAAGCCTGCCTAGTAAGCCTAGTATTTGTAAATTAGCGTTTTGCTGGGGAAAAGGAGTAAATAAAACATCTATTTCTTTAATTTCTCCTGAGACTTTTTCTGAGGCTTTGACTTCCCCGTAGTTTTTTAAGAGTTCTTCAAGGTAGTCTTTAGCAAATTGATCATGTATGAACCTGGTCATTTTAAGATGGCGGAAATTCTGTATTAATGCCCAGATTATATAGCAATACTGAACTATTTATAATGCTATAGATCCTCGACTTCTTTAAGAAATCGGGGATCTGTAAAACTTGCATATTGGCTGACTGTCTTTAAATGTTACGCAAGGGTACTAAAGTGGTTACTGCATTTTCATCGGATGTTTTATCTGGGTTAGATTTCAAGCGTGTTAATCTACTTTTGCGGACACGCTCGCTTTCTCTAATACCACCTGCTAGTTCATATTCATTGCTGTTTCTGCCGTACTTAAAACCAACTCCTGTCACCATTCTATCGGAAACTTGTTTTAAGGTTTTTTCCATTTCATCTAGCTTTTGTTTAGAAGAATCTATGACTGCTAGAGCAGAATTATAGTCCTCAAGCATTTTTTTAAATTGCTCGATTAATTCCGTTATGCTTTGCAAGTTATGAGTATCATCAAAATTAAGATTTGGATCAATAGCTTTCATTCCAGCGACTCTAAACTGAGCTTTTTCTAAAATCTGGGAACTACGTTTTTTTCGAGGCATAATTTTGCTCTTTTAAAAGCTTTGCAAAGCTATTTTGGCTTAGTTAACCTGAATTATAGTTCAGCAAAAAACACATTTTTTGTAGCACAAGTTTTTATTTATGTACGTGATTTCTCTGAATTGAATTACTAAATTATGATGTAGAGGGTGCTATGGTGTAATTACCCCCCTTAATCCCCCCTTATAAAGGCAGGGCTGTTTCATTCCCTAAAACAGGTAAAATTGCAAGTGTTGAGGGGAGGAAAATTATGGGTACTTCTCTGATTGAACAATTGAAGCAAGTGAAAGATTTTAGAACGAA
>NZ_JACJQW010000080.1:0-12603 GCF_014696905.1 Nostoc sp. FACHB-190 | reverse complement strand
GGTAATAATGGTTCAATAATTAGCCACTCTTCATCTGTTAAACTGCTTAAATACATAAGTGACAAAACATACTGTTATTTTATCAGTATACTAGATCCCAAATGGGTTCTATAGAAAACTGCTGGCAAAAATTTTATAGCTGGCATTTAATAAACCGTGAACAAAACGAAGCCCTGAATTTTTATCAGGGCTTTTTAAGTATAAAAAGATGTGGTTGTTGGTGATAGGGTCTGGAAAGGAAAGCTGGCAAGCAAGGATTTATGCGATCGCATCAGCTATGAACTGATTGATTCCTTCTTCGCTGTAACCAAAAAAGACCGCCGCACACCTTTAATTTCGCGTGGAGCCAATTGGACAGCATATCGACCGTAATTCGCTCTGATTTCTCCCGGTTGAATCACTGAAGCATTCCAGGCGTGAGATGCAAACAACTGTTCTGGTTCATCTGTACCGAAACGCCAGTGCTTGCTAATCAAGCCATTTTGGTGTTTAGCCCCAACCTGCCACGACTTAACACTGACCAAATCAGCCCCCAAGTAACTATCATCTGTACTCAACTGGCTAATTGTGAGCAGTAACTCATTAACTTGAGACTCGTTCAGGTACATTAACAGCCCTTCCATTAGCCAAAGTGTGGGTGCGTTAATATCAAAGCCCTGTTCTAAAAGCAGATGAGACCAAGGTTGGGTTAAGTCAGCCGCGATCGCACATCGATGGCAATTGGCTCCTTTACCTTGCAAAATCGCTTCTCTGTAATGTATGAGTTCTGGTAAATCTAATTCGTACAAACGAGTCTGGGGTGAAAAGGACAGACGAAATGCTCTTGTATCTAACCCGACTCCTAGAAAGACAAATTGTTTAATTTCGGGCAACACAGACAAAATGAAGTCATCAAAAAAGCGAGTGCGGACTGCAACAAACTGAATGCGAACCGCACTACCAAGGGGGTTATCGCTATCTTGCTGTTCCCATTTCTTACGCCAAGCTTGGCCTGTTTCTCCGGCTAATTGTGCAGCCAAAGGATCGTCAAACAGATGGTCTGACCTGTCGGCTTCTATTGCACGTTTAGTTGCCATGACCAATGCTGTGCGGCAAACTTCATCTTGAATTTCAGGCAGATCATTCATTACTGGGAGCTTTAGTAATTATTGTTGCAGTCGCAAGTCAATTGTCTCACCTGTGTTTGTGCGTGGTCTAGTATCAGTTGTAGAAACCGAGTGCTGATTACCTAAACAATTAACGTAGTCATTAGTTAGTAATTGTTAAAAGCCCGTTATGTTGGTTTACAAACAGCTAAATCTAGCAAGCCACTTAGTAAGAGCTAAATCAACTAATGATTCTAAAATTACAGGAGTTTGAAAATCTTGTTGTAAAACTTTGTTGTATATTCCCGCATGAAAAGGGGAGTATTTCTGATGGTAGTAATTCCCCGGACGTTTTTCTCTTGGCATAGCATCCCATTGGGCTTGAAGTTTCATTTGCCCGAAACCCTCTGGCACATGACCAACAAAAGTCACCAATTCACCATTTAGCCAAATTCTAATTCTGCCGATTACTTCTTTTCGCCATGATGTAGGAGTTGGCAACCACAGAAACACTACTGGTTTATGAGATGCTCTTTGATAGCAAAGTTCAGCTACAGGTTTCGATTTACCTCTGCCGTATTTAATAATGTTTCTACCCTCAATTTCTTCTTTGATTCGCTCATCAAAAGTCAAAATTTTCTCTCGAAGTTTGAGAATTGCTTGCTGTTCCTCCCCCGTACAAGCACCAAGCCAATCTAAAAGAAATTGCGGTGCTGCTGGAATGTTATATGTTGTACTGCTGAAATTTAGTTCTTGATAGGGAATAGGAATTGACCAAGCTTTATTAGTATTAATATCTTGCAAACGTAACTGGAACTGTTGATTATCTTTTAAGACCTGAATCTGCAATAAATCAATTTTGAGCAGATTATACTTGCAGTCAATCAGGTTATGCCTGTGAAACGAGGGTGAAGCTGCTATCAATTTAACTGGTTGGCTGTAGTCTATTTGTTGGGCAAATGGTCTTTCGTCTAGCAAATTATCATAATAGCGGGTTAGCTGCTGAATAACGTATCTATCCTCAGCGTTTTTTAGTTCTAAAATTACTAACTGCTTACTTTCATTTAAGGCTAAAATATCGCAGAATTCGCCTTTAGCAGCATATTGTCGCTTGAGAGGTGTAAAACCTAATAACTGCTGTAGATTGTCCCAAATGAAATCTTCTAGTGCGGATTCTGAGGTGAATTCCCAACCATCACCTGTTTTTCTTAAAGCAGCACCAGCTAACATACTATCTTCACCAGTTTAAATACTCAAGTATAATCAATCAGCTTATCTTTAGATGGGCGTTTGATAAGCTAATGTAACCATGTATTTTTACCGAATATTTAGCCTTATAGTAAAGATTTAGCTCATATTCTATTCATAGTTCTCGCTATTAAATTTTTAAAACTTCACACTCTAGAATTCATTTAAGCACTTCATGACAGTTTTAAAGATAGTAGCTGTTTCTTAACAGCATCTTGAATCTAATTTCATTAGATATATCATGGTAGTAACAGTCTAGATGATTGATATTAAAGAAGTGGTATCAAATAAGGCTGATGAACCTGTGAATAAGAAATGGGTTGTCAAAAGGTTAACAATTAATCTCACATCAGGTGAAGCTGAAAATTTAGATAAGTATTGCTCAACTACAGGACGACCAGCGACAGATGTAATCCGAGAGCTAATTCGCTCTTTGAATGTTGAATAAACTTCTGCCTGAGAGAACGGACATTAATTTAACTACAAAAATTTCAAGCATGATGAATAAATACCTAAAAACATTTTTTGTAACAGCAATTGTGACTGCTTCTGTTATTGGAGCAACTGCTACCTATGCAAAAGCCGAGACTTACAGAGCAGGAGAATTTACCATTATTTTGGGTGATGGTGAAAATGGTAAGACATACACAGGTTGTGATGCAAAAGGTCAATGCCTCAACCTGGAAGATGGAACATCTTGGCGCGATCAGGGTTATCGAGGTATTACTTGGGAAAATAGCGATTATACTTATTCAGTTTCTTGGCGTGAAGATTCTAATGAAGGAATGTATCTGAATGTTTATAATGCAGATAAGCGGGTATTACGTCGTAAATTAGTAGCCGTTACAGATGATGCAGTGCCTGTCATGCCTCTGAAAGTGGTTACTTGGTGTGATGTAGTGAATCTTACATCTGGACAACTGGCACTCCGTTATAGCCCTAATGGAAAATCTAGGGCAGGTCTAAATAATGGGAATCAAGTTGTACTGAAGAAACAACAAGGCATCTGGGCCTATGTAAGTGTATTTCAAGGCCCGAATAGTAAAGTTAATGGCTTGGAAGGATGGGTTAACTCAAATTATCTATCTTGTACTCAAGAACCGATTGATTAACGAATTGTATTTGCTTTATTTAAGAGTGATCGCTTGATGGGCTTGCAGCGATTGCTCTCCCCCTAATATTTAAATTTCGCCCAATTCGGCACGGCAGAGTTAAATGGCTGAGATATTAAAATTTGTTTAAATAGCTAACAAAACAGCTAGAATAACTTCTTAGCTAAGTTTTTGAGCTACTACCAATGAATGCTATAACTACCTCACTATATCTTTAAATATTTCTGGACTATTTCACGATTAGTGCTGATGTAGTTCTAAGTTTTGAAGCGAGAAGCTGGATTAAATTATAAAAATAACAGTTGGCTAAAACATGGATTTCATCAACCAAGCAAAAAAGTTAGCAGATACGCTCAAAGATAAAGTTCAAGAAACCGCAACTAATACAGCTAATGGAATAGAAGAGGTAGTTGATGGAATCAAGAATACTACTGTAGAGATTACCACTTCAAGTATTAATGCAGTAACTAATCTACCTGCAACAGCACAGCAAGGTTTTCAATCTGTACAAAATGCGGGGAAAGCATTAGAAGGAACTGCTATTGGGGTAACGACTTCAAGTGTAGCCATAGCTGAGGCATTACAAAACTTGCCTAGAACAGCTTCGGAACTAGCCCTAGAAATGCCCAAGATTGCATATAGACTGAGGTATCGTGCTGGTTTGCGAACCGGGGATTTACCTCGTAGTGATGCAGATGTGATGAAGCTGTTTGGGAAAATTCCCGGCACATCAAAACTAGGAGCTAACGAACGAACTATTCGTGAATTTTTGAGTGATAAGCATGGTAGCCATATCATTCCACGTTCTCAAGGTGGCTCAAACGGTGCTGACAACATCTTATGGGAAGTGGGTGTTGATAATCTACGTCGCGGAGCCGAAGTGATGACTGTGGGGGAGCAGTTTTATATTCGGGTTTACAATGCGGTAGATTCTATTATTAGTAATTCAGGGACAATTGCGAGGCTGGGGATTACTGCTACAGGAACGGCTGTTGTCACTCAAGTTGTAGTAACAGCGATTTCATACTCCTTGGATCTTTACCGAGGCGACATTACTGTTGAAGAATATAAAAATCTAATTGTAGAAACTGCAAAGATAGCAGGCATTGCGACACCAATTGTTTTTCTGCTATTAGTGGCCGTGTTGGCTTTATTTCCAGAATTTACAGTTGTCTTGTCAGCACCAGTGGTTGTGGCAGGGTTCAACGCTTTATTTGGGATGAGTATTGCAATGCCGATCATTCAATCGCTACTTCGTCATGCTCAAGCTGGTGGTTTCGGTGAGGAAACTGCTGATGCTTACAAAAATACGTTTGGTGGTTCTGCGTCTGCTTAAAATCTGCGCTCAACTTTACCACGAGTGCTGGCTTCATCTTCAAGGCTACTCTTGTTTGGGCTGACTACACACCTCAAGCTTGAATGCGATCGCGGCGACTGAGCGAGGATAACTTGTTCAAGGACAGATATAGAGCAGATATGATCTCTTAGGCTTGATCCGAATCACAGATGCAGCAGTAAACACAAGTTATCCTTGATACACAAAAATCAATGTTTACGTAGATGAACCAAGCCAGTATTCTCGCAGCAACCCTACTGCTGCTCTCTGGAGTGCCAACTATAGCGCAAACCAACCTCCCCAAGATGACGGTAGTGAGCGTAGGTGATGGTGACACGTTAAGAGTCCGCAATCAACAAGGACAACCAGTAACCATCCGCTTGGCTTGTGTTGATGCACCCGAACTCAAACAAAATCCTTGGGGGCAGCAATCTAAGGCTCGTCTTCAACAACTTCTGCCGGTAAACCAGTCAGTACAAGTTCGGTCAATTGAGCGCGATCGCTACAAAAGACTTGTAGCTGAGATTTTCGTGAATAATCGTTCGGTCAACCTAACAATGGTGCAAGAGGGACAAGCTGTTGTTTATCGGCAGTATCTCCAGGGATGCAACAGTACCAAAAACCAATTTCTGCAAGCTGAGGCTGATGCCAAAGGTAAAAGGTTGGGATTTTGGAATCAATCGCAGCCGACTATGCCTTGGGATTTCCGGCGGGGTAAACAGTCAACTCAAGAGACAACGCGAGCGCCACAAGTTCAGCAATGCGATTTATCGTACCCAGATATTTGCATTCCGCCCAATTCGGCTGATTTGAATTGCCGTGATATTCCTTACCGCAGATTTAAAGTTGTTCCACCAGATCCGCACGGGTTTGATAGGGATGGGGATGGTGTGGGTTGTGAACGGTGATTATGCCAAAACACGTCTTTGGGTTAACTAGTGACCTGGGCGACTATACTGGCCAGTCGAGAGTATGGGGAAACGTTAGCGGCGATCGCAACTGATTTGGCAATAGAACCTGAGACAGTGAAAACTTACGTTAAGCTTGCTCGAAAAGTTCTTAAAAGGACGGTTGAGTGAGCAATAAATACTCGTGAATTTCAGTTAATCTACCATAAACAGTTATTTTAGACACTTTTTTTTCTTCTTGAGTATCTAAGATGAAATGTATAACTTTTGCCTATCAGATACTCTTATAGGATTTTTATGGGTATTAGAGAAATTAAAATCCGGCAGCTAGAGTCAATTAAAGGCGGGATGGTTGAGTTTTTTACTCTGCAAACAAGCAATGAAACCATTTGGGCTCAAATTGCACCCAATACAATAGATGATTTGTTTGTTCACAAGTCGCAAACTGACCAGTTGCTAGTAGTGAAAGGACAGGTTGTACTTGTCACTTTGATTAATAAGAAATACCAGTATATTCCTTTAAGTGAAGACTATCCTATGGTAGTGACTATTCCACCTGGGGTTCTGCACGGAGCAATTAATTTAAGTTCGCAATCTTGTTTAGTGGTCAATGCTGTACTACGCCATCGTCCTCCTCAACAAAGGGATTATATTACTTGTCGTAGACCTTTTCCTTACGATTTGAGTGCAGCAACTTTGGCGTTGAAGCAGTTGAAAGCTGCAAAAAAGAAAGAGTTAAGCCAGGGAACTCTTAATTAGCAACTGGGTGCTATTTTTAAGTCCGAATATAGTTAAATCTGATGATGAGAAGCACAAGAGAGCTTCAGCATTCTTTTTGTAGGAATTTGCTACGACAGGTATCATCAGCAAACTCAGTATTACGTTTGTGTTTAAGAGTAAGGAAGATCACTATCAGAAGTAATTTCTTAGTTTTGGACTCATGGGATGCAGATATGGGCCGCGATTGCTACACTGTATCATCCAACCAACCGCACTCTGGATTTGGGCAATCCCAATGCACCCTTGAAGTATAGTCACGCTCATACTCAGCACCACATTGGGGACATCTGCCAGTAAATAAAGGATGCCAATCTAGTAATTCCAACTGTTGCTGTTGTGTCCAGTGCTGACGAGGCTGTAGAATCAACTCACCGTTATAATAACTTGCTCCCTGGGGAAGCCATAGTTCCTCAACTGAGGTATTTGGGTCTTCTCGAAAATCCAAGCAACTATCACCCTCGACCCCTTCGGGATGAACAGCGCAGACTATGTGGGGATCGTGAGCAGACAACAGACAGTGATTGCAATCAGGGATTTTTGGCATAGTATCCGTTATACATCGGGTCTTTGTCTTTCTCGAATATTGAGTAAGTGTTGAGTCTAGAAGTATTAAAGTTGTCTAAAAAAAATCATAAATTGCAGCACATAGATTGATAAACTACTTAATGTTAATTAATAGTAGTAGTGATAATTTTGACAAATGCAAATAGAGGAAATTTTAGCACAGCTAGAAAATAATACTAGAGAATTTCCGCGTTTAGCACTCTTAAGGGCTATTGAAGAAAGGGAAATTATTACACCTATATTAATAAAAACCTTAGACGAACTGAGTAACAATCTAGAAGAGCTACTAGAGAAAGAAGACTATATTTTACATATTCATGCTTTATATTTACTAGCACAATTTAGGGAAGAATCAGCATACCCTACAATTATCAAGTTTTTTTCAGTTCCCGGTGATGTTGCACTAGATGTAACTGGAGATATAGTAACTGAGGATTTAGGTAGAATACTCGCTTGCGTTAGTGGCTCAAATATTGAGCTGATAAAACAACTTATAGAGAATTCAAAAGCTAATGAATATGTAAGAGGTGCTGCATTAGAAGCATTATTGGTATTAATAGCTCAAGAAGTCATTACTAGAGAACAGGTTATACAATATTATGCCAAGCTGTTTTCTACTTTAGATAAAGAAGATTATTATATTCAAACTACTTTAGTAACCAATAGCGCACAGCTTTGTGCAGTCGAACTTCAAGAACAGATAAATCGGGCTTTTGAACAAGACTCGGTTGATCTATTTTTTATTGATCAAGAAGACGTAAGCACTTATCTAGCAGTAGATAAAGAAGAAGCTTTAAATAGACTACGTAAAGAGCCAAAGTATTCTTTTATTAAAGATGTAGTTTCGGAAATGGAGAATTGGCTCTGTTTTCAACCACAAGAACAAGAAAGATATCCATCATATAACATTTTTATTCCCGAAGGATTTAGCCTTGGAGCATCTAAAAAATCTAAAAGTAAAGATAGAGATAAGAAAAAAATGCAAAAGCAATCTCGGAGAAAAAATCGCTCCAAAAAGAAATAAACCATCAATTTTTGTCAAACTTTTTGAAATTAAGTAAGTATTAGGGTAGTCGCTAAAATGCCAATACAGTACATTAATAGAAAAGAACAAACTTATTATCTTCATCAAGGCACTACCAAAACTGGTAAACCAAAGTATTTCTTTTCGATGAAAACTGAAGGAAATATATTAGAAGCTATACCTGATGGCTATGAAATTTATGAAAATCCTAACGCTCAAGTTTTTCTGCGAAAAGTTCAACCGCAAATTATTACTGATGAAGAAAAAATGATTGTAGAGTCAGGAATGAAGAAATTTTCTCTATTACAGGATTATCAGATAGACATAAAACAAGAAATAATTACTATATATACACCTAACCAGAATGTTAATTTATTGTCAGAACTGCTTAGTTTCTCTTCAGGGAATAAATTGAAAGAAGCAGAAACTATACTTAAGCGTTCCATTTCTTATTCACCAATACTTCAATTTGTTTTAATTGATGAACCCAAACGGATATTTATCACACAAAGATACTGCTTTTTAGGAAGAATTGATGATTGGATTCAAGTTGGTGAGCCAAGTAACCTTAATAATCTTGTAAAAAATTATGTAAAGCACTTAGGACAAGAATCATTCTTTGAACTGCATTAATAATGTTCAAAACCTAAGAGAATTTTGAAGATGATGAGCAAAAATAGAACTACTGCGTATATTCTTGTATTTATTGGTGTTATTGGTATCTTTAGCCTAATTTTAGGGAGCATCTTTGGTATACAGAGTCTACTTTTCTTATGTTCGTGGAGTACGAATCAAGGAAATTGCTTTCTGCCAATAGCAATATTATTAGCTATTACTTTTGCCCTGAGTATGATCTTCATAATGATATTAAAACAGGGTCTAAAAAAGCTGAAATATAGAAAAGTTTATCCTGACCAAGATACTTAAAATTTTAGATTTTCCTCAATACATGAGCTATTTTACTTACATAGTTGTGTAATTAAAATTATCTGTTGAAAATTAATTGCGGTTTGAGCCACAACCCAAACAACGCATACAAACAGAAAAAGCTGCTAAAAGTGAGACAATCTCAACAAAAAATTGCAATGACAGTGGGGCGAGAGCCAAACCCCAAATTAGAGAAATTGTCCCGCTAAACATTGCCGTAATGCGATTAATTTCATCTTGAGTCTTCCAAGCTAAGAAAAAAATTCCCAAGCCTATTAATAGTAAAAGCAAACTACTCATAAATTTATGTCCAGTTGATGGACTACTAGTGCATTAAGGGAAATAATTACAAGCCAAAGCAATCATACAGTAGTAATTGCATAGCAGGTGATAGCGATCGCTCACTCGGCAAATGTTTATATTTCACTGCCTGTCCCAGCAGAACGAATCTTTACCTTTAACAGCAAGAAGGCTCACGTCTCATCCGAAGGGGAGCGTGAGATGAATTGCGTGTGAGTTGACTCACTGTAAGTTGCTATATTATCATGAACCTTAAAACACGGTAAAGGTCGATACCATGTATAGAGCAATTAAGTTGAGAATCTATCCTAGTGATGAGCAAGAGTCTTATCTGGCTCAATGTTTTGGTAATACTAGATGGTTGTGGAATTATATGCTTAATGCCACAACTACAGAGTACAAAGAAACAGGGAAAGGTCTTTCTAAGGTGGCAATGGACAAGTTGCTACCTGGGTTGAAGAAAGAGTACGAATGGTTAGGACTTGCATACTCTCAAGTATTGCAGCGAGTAACATTCAATCTTTCTAGTGCGTTTGTCAATTTCTTTGAAGGACGTGCTAAATATCCTAACTTTAAATCTAAACATGGCAAGCAATCGATTCAATATCCCCAAAATGTGAAGTTAATACCACAGGATTCTGTGATTAAGTTTCCTGGTAATTTGGGGATAGTTAAAGCTGTGTTTCACAAAGAACTACCAAACGCTAAGTTCACAACTGTAACTATATCTAAAAATGCGGATGGTAGATACTACACTTCTATTCTGTTCAATCAAGAGGATGTACCAGTAGTTGCAATCAATGAAGCTATCGGTGTTGACCTTGGCTTGAAAAACTTTGCTATAACTTCTGATGGATCAAGATATGACCTACCCAAAAAAGGATTAGCAAAGTTAGAAAAGAATAGAAAACGTAAACAGAAAAAACTATCTAGAAAAAAGGATAAAACCTCTAACAAGCGTCGTAAAGCTAAACGCTTAGTGGCTAAAGTTTCCAGTAAAATCTCTAGAGTTAGAGAAGATTTTCTACACAAGCTATCTCGCAAAATAGCATACGAAAACAAAGTTATTTGTGTAGAGGACTTGGCAGTAAAAAACATGGTTAAAAATCCTAACTTGGCAAAAGCTATTAGCGACCAGGGGTGGGGAATGTTTCTCACCATGTTGAAATACAAAGCTGAAAGATTTGGGCATACCTATCAAGAAGTCAATCGTTTCTTCCCCTCATCTCAGCTTTGTAGCGAAACTCTACTGCCAATCCCAATGCTGCAAAATGGTTATGATTCATTGGGGGTTAGGTTTGTAGATTGCCCACACTGCCAGAAGCAGCATGATAGGGACATCAACGCTGCGACCAACATAAAAAATGAAGCTTTGCGACTTTTGGTGTTAGGAACTACCACTTCTGCCCAAGAAGGGAATGTCAGACCAAAGACTTCTGGACGTAAAAAATCCACCAAGTCTGAGGCAGTTCCCAATGATTTGGGAAGCCTACATCGACCTTGCGGTACGATGTAGGTAGTTCACTAAAAGATGCGAGTGCAGATCAATTTACTTAAACGGTTGCCCCCACAAATCCCAATTCTCCTTATTGAAGGGACTACGCCACTTTAGAATCAACTTCAACTCCAACTGTTGCCGTGCGCGTCGCTCAACTGGAGCATTCCACCAGAAAGCTGCATTCACAGCCGTCGTCAACTCATACCGAGAATGCAAATCCTGGTAACTAGCGATGTAGTCTTTGCAAGCATGAATCCCTTTCCACCGCTTGTCACTGCGGCAAGTTTCTCCAACATACAGCACTAACCCAACCGCCGAATCCAAGATGAAATACAAACAAGCCTCACCAGGACTATCAGCAGGTTTTCGGTAGAAAGACATTGGTACAAGCTGTAGGGTCAGTGGGTCAATAGAGTCAGGATCGCAGTGGTTGAGAGTGAGATCGAATAAGCTTGTTTGCTGTGGTAGTTGAGCTTGCCTTACTTGGTGCTGATGAGCAAGTATGCGCGATTTCCACTTCAGCAGGGCATCGGCACTCATCACCATCTGTTCTGTTCTGGGTGCAGAGGTGGGTTTTACTTCTGGGAATAGGTTCAGCTGATTCGGTTCCAAGGAAATACAAAATGTGTGACCGACTAATTGATTATCGCCCTTAACTAAAACTAAGCCAATCATGACTTTTGATATTCAATTCGCACTTGCTTAACATCAAATTGTTCAGACTCTTGTTTTTGGTAAACAATCTTTTCTACTTGCCGTAATCCGAGACTTTCAAACTGTTTTAATTCTGAGTCTGATAACGGCCAAGGTGGGCCACTTGGTTGTGCTTCTGTATCTCGAATACGAGAAACCAACAAAAGTATACCGCACGGAGCTACAAGAGCAGCAACCGAAGAAATAGCACCAGAACGCACATTTAATGGCAGAGCCTGAATGTTACGGCACTCAAACACAAAGTCAAAAGCAAGATGCCATTGTTGTGGAAGTGCAAACAAGTCTGCAATTACATAATTAACCGAAGAATCAGGAAACCATTGCTGACACCAGGAAATCGCAGTTGGAGAAATATCAAAAGCTGTTACCTCAAAACCTAGTTTTGCTGGAGCTTCAGCATCATCTCCCAAACCGCAACCGATGATTAATGCTTTTTGTCCCAGAGCGAACGGTTGATGATGAGCTAATGTTTACATTCAAAGCTGGGGCTAGATTTTTCTCTTTTCGTGGTAATAAAAGAGGGTTAATTTTCTGATGTCTGTGTAAACTGTGCAAACAACTCTGCTCCTGTCATGTTTTTAGTTTCATTAGCAAAAGAGTAATATTCGGGCTTCTCATCGATAAAAACCTGATGTTCAAAAATTAGACCTTCTGTGTTATCGAAGATTCCAGCAGGTATAAAATATTGGTTATTTTGTTTCAATCGGAAAAATAGATGGCTGCCACACTTCTGACAGAATCCACGTTCTGCCCATTCGGAAGATTGATAAACGCCGATATTTTCTGCACCCTCAAAAGTAACATTACTGCCACACTCAATAGCAAACATTGCTCCTCCGCCCCACTTTCTACACATACCACAATGACAAGCTCCTACGATATTACTCATATTTGTTGTGGATATGCTCACCGCTTTACATAGACAGCTACCTTTGACAAAATTAGACATCTTCTTTACTCCTATAGCTTAAATCATCATGCAGATTAATTATTCTCAAACATTCAAAAGTCTCTGCCGTACCGCCATCGCCGCCGCCGAAGCTATTTCTTCCCAATCTTCATGATTCAAAATTTTATGTAATAAATCGCGCAAAACTTCATGATTTT
>NZ_JACJQW010000008.1:0-235030 GCF_014696905.1 Nostoc sp. FACHB-190 | reverse complement strand
CCTAATCAACCTAGCGGTTGATAATGGTCGGAGGTCAACTCGTCGTCGCCCAAAAATTCATCTCATCGCCTCCCGTTCCGGGTAGGCGAGAGGCTTCTTTTTGATCAAGCTAATTCTTACGTCATTAGCATTGCCTACCCTACATTTGGAGAATTATCTACCGATACCAACGTATTGGAAACCTGCTCTTACCATTGTTTCAGGGTCGAGGAAGTTACGACCATCAATCACGACAGGGTTGTTCATCAGTTGTGCCATTTTGGCATAATCTAGCTGGCTGAATTGTTGCCATTCGGTTACGAGAACCAAAGCATCACAACCATCGGCGAGTCTTTCAGCATCGGTTTCTACCAAAACGCCAGACAAACCATGACGCATCCCAGTTTGAGAAATAATGGGGTCGTAAGCTTTAACTTTGGCTCCTAAGCGGTTGAGTTGCTCAATTAAGTTGAGTGCGGGTGCATCGCGCAAGTCGTCGGTATCGGGTTTGAAGGTTAAACCAAGCAAGCCGACTGTTTTACCTTTGAGGATTTTTAGAACTTGCTGAAGTTTTTCCAAAGCAATCAAACGCTGGCGTTCGTTAACGCTGACGGCTGATTTGAGTAGTTGAGCTTCGTAACCATAATCATCAGCAGTGTGAATCAAAGCGGAAACGTCTTTGGGGAAGCAGGAACCACCCCAGCCAATGCCGGCTTGTAAGAATTTGTTACCGATGCGGGAGTCTAAACCAATGCCTTTAGCTACTTGAGTCACATCAGCACCAACGCGATCGCAAATGTTAGCAACTTCGTTAATAAAACTAATCTTGGTAGCCAAGAAAGCATTCGCAGCGTATTTAATCATCTCTGCTGAACTGAGGTCTGTAACTAGTACAGGTACAGGTGGTAAAGATTGGTCAGCAGCAAACTTGCGCTCGACAATGGGGGCATAAAGTTCTTGCATCATAGCGACCGCTTTTGAGCTATTGCCGCCTAAAACAATGCGATCGGGGTTAAAGGTATCGTATACTGCTGAACCTTCACGCAAAAACTCTGGGTTGCTGACTACATCAAAATGTGCAGCCAGTTCTGGCAATTTGTCATCGCTAGGCACACCACCTGCTGGTACCAGTGATTTTTGGCGTTCTGCAATGCCATCTAAAACAATCATTCTTACCCAGTCACCAGAACCAATGGGGACTGTAGATTTGTTGACGATGACTTTATAACCGCCATTGAGATTAGCACCAATTCCACGGGCTACAGCTTCAACATAACGGGTATCACTTTCACCAGTGGGTAGAGGTGGTGTACCCACTGCAATAAACAGAATTTCACCGTGGGCGACACCAGCCGCGAGATCGGAGGAAAACTGAATATTGCCTGATTGAATGGCAGATTGCATAATTTCCGAGAGTCCTGGCTCGAAAATTGGTGATTGCCCAGACTTCATCAATTTGACTTTTTCTTCGTTGTTATCGATGCAAACTACATCATGGCCAATGTGAGCCAAGCAAGCACCTGTAACTAAACCAACGTATCCAGTACCAATTACGCAAACACGCATCTTATTAACTCCTCGCTTTCTTGGGGTGATTCTTCAAAAATGAAGTTGTCCATACGACATTTACACGCCGTTGATGAACTAATGATTCAAGTACAAGCTATGAATTCAACCTAGCTTGTACTCTGATTCAGAGCAGTTTGATCCACTGCGGGGAAGCTTAAATCCTAAGTATCACTTTTTAGGCGATCGCGGAAATCCTCTACTGTCAGTTTTAACCCCTCTTGCAGAGGAATGGTAGGTTCCCAATTTAACCAAGTTTTGGCTCTGCTAATATCAGGGCGACGGCGGCGAGGATCATCTGAGGGTAGTGGTTCAAATTTAATCTCGGCATCGGGATTCACCAGATTCTGCACAGCCTGAGCCAATTCCAGGATTGTGTATTCGTCAGGATTACCTAAATTGATGGGGCCAGTAAATTCACAATTCATCAACCGCATCAGTCCTTCTACTAGGTCAGACACGTAACAAAAACTACGTGTTTGTGTACCTTCACCATACACAGTTAAGGGAATACCCCGTAGTGCTTGAACTACCAAGTTGCTGACTACCCGCCCATCATTTTCCAACATCCGTGGCCCGTAGGTGTTAAATATTCGGGCTACGCGAATTTCAACTTTATTTTGTCTGTAGTAGTCAAATGCTAAAGTTTCCGCAATTCTTTTACCTTCGTCGTAACAAGAACGCAAGCCAATGGGATTAACATTACCTCTATAGTCTTCGGTTTGGGGATGAACTTCTGGATCACCGTAAACTTCGCTAGTCGAAGCTAACAAAAATCTAGCTTTTACACGTTTAGCTAACCCCAGCATATTCAGCGTTCCCATAACGTTAGTCTTAACGGTTTTCACTGGGTTGTACTGATAATGTACTGGCGAAGCTGGACAAGCTAAATGATAGATTTGGTCGACTTCTAAACGAATTGGCTCAGTAATATCGTGGCGGATCAACTCAAAGTTTGGGTGTCCCATCCATTTGAAGATATTTCGCTTAGTACCTGTATAAAAATTATCCAAGCAGATTACTTCATGCCCTTGGGGTATTAATCGATCAATGAGATGGGAGCCAATGAAACCAGCGCCGCCCGTCACCAAAATTCTCATAGTTTTCCTGATATTTACAGATACTAGTAGTGGCTGTTTAGCTTGTTTTTAGAATACCCAGCCGAGATACAAAAATGCAGGGCGAACACAGCTAAATTTTAGTAATGTATTTTATGAGTAACTAACCTTTGTTATGTATGCAATTTTGTTACATGAATACTTACTTGCTGGACAATTCTTCTAGCAAAATAGCAAACATCACTGAAGGCTTGAGCATTTTTACCGGATAATTCATGAAATCTTCAACAAAATTTAGCTGCTTGTAAAAGCAAAATTATAATCAGTAATAGCTTTTCATCTATCTGAAGTTACAAAATTGCCGACTGCAAGTGATGGATTAGGGAAATGTCTTAAATCATAAAACTCTTGTTAGCAATGGTTTTAGATATGTTTGTGACTTGCGTATTTTCAGAGGCTTTCAGGATGACAATCGAGCAAGTCAGGTGCTTGGCGATTTGAGTCGTTAGATCACTCGTGACCAAGCCGCCAGGGATATAATAATTACGGATAAAAGGTAATACCACCAAGTCATACAATCTGGCTGCCTGTAAAATTGCCTGGGCAATATTTTCATGAGCAATCATTTGAATTTCTGGGGGATTTGGCAGGGCTAATTGGGAGACTAAAACTGTTAGTTGCGATCGCCTAGCGGCAATTTTACTAGAACTGATGCGGCGATCGCACACATTTAAAACTGTGACTTGGGCTTGATTAACCTCGGCCAACGTTTGGGCAAACTTGACAGCAGGCAATACAGGCGAAGTTAAATTTTCTAATGGAACGAGAATGCGCTGAATTTTTTGGGGGGATTCTACCAGACGTGTGACCGCTACTGCACAATGGGAAGCCCACAATACACTATCAGTCACATTACCAAATAAACGCGATCGCAAACCAGTCCGTTTACCCCAACCCATAACAATTAAACTGGCTTGCTGCTCTCTTGCGGCTCGGCTAATTCCTGCTCCATAAGCATTATCAATCCGCAGTAGTGGTACTGTTTCAATTTTCCAGCCCAAACTCTGCTCAGTGGCTTTGGCTAATAAACGTTCACTTTTTTGCAGAGATGCTTCTAGTTGTGGTGCATCCATCTGCGCCGCAGCCGTGGCAATATGTAACGGGATAATTTTACTTTTTTCTAAGTGGGCTAATAGCGCCGCCATTTCCATTAAGTACTGCTGCGTATGAGGATTATATATTGGTACAACTATGGTGAAGATACTAGGTTTTTTAACGATTTTGGCTTCAGGTAAATTTACTGTGAGTGTTTCTGGCTGGGGTGTAGGTGTTAAAGCCACAGCTAGGTGATCTGTAAGTACAATCCCTAAAGTTGATGTGATCAATACTAACGCCACTATGCTGAAAAATACTTCTGTAGAGAGCCAGCCAGCACGATACCCTAAAAAAGTCCCCACTAAGGTAATACCGACTTGGGGTAAGGATATCGACCACATAGTAAACATTTCTTGCCAGTTATAGCGATCGCAAAGTTTTGCTAACAACGCCGCTACAAATTTACTAACAATTACACTAACAAAACCTAACAAAATTAACTCTAAAACTGTAACTCGGTTGCTGCCAGCAGGCAAATTAATCAAAACACCAAGGTTAACAAAAAATACCGGAATAAATAAAACACTACCCAAAAAAGTAATTTTTTCTTTAGTGGGATTGTCACCAACTACTGTATTCACTGCCAAACCTGCTAAAAAGGCTCCAACAATTTTTGCAATTCCCAGTAATTGACAACTGATGAGGGCAATAAATACTGATAGCAAGACAAATAAAAATTTATTACCTTCATCGTCTCCAGAACGACGGAAAAATTCTTGTCTAGCCCAATCACAACCCACCCAAACAATTGTTGTATAAATAATTAACCGACCTAAATATGTGAGGATGTAAGATAAACTGAATGTCTCTGTGGGTTGGCTAGATAAGAAAATTGATAATATCAAAACAGCACCAATATCAGTTAATATCGTTGCTTTAATTGAGGTGCTAACGGCTTGATTATTAACCACTCCCAAGCTGCTGAGAATGGGATGTGCCAAAAGGGTATAAGAACTAAATAAACAGCCGATGAATAGAGATGTATTCGACCCCCAGCCGCATATCTTCCCGACTAAGATTCCCATCAGTAAAGGGATAATCAAAGTGAACCCAGCAAATTTCCAAGCTTGTTTTTGACTATGCTGTAATTGGCGCAAGTCTTGTTCTAAACCTACCAAAAACATCAAATAGATTAAGCCAATGTCAGATAGTAGGTGAATGATGGAGTCATCAGTGTGAACTAAATTCCAACCTGACGGGCCAAGTACAACTCCAGAACCAACTAAACCAACTAACCCTGGTATTCTGAGGCGCTCAAACAAAATGGGTACAGCTAAAATCACCAATAGTAAAATTGCCAAAGGAACGATTGGTTCCTGACCCAGATGGAAGTTAGGTTCTAGCGCCAGAACTGATAAGACTGGTTCCATAGGTAGGACTTCAAGTAGCGACGGTAAAACAACGATCGCTTGTTAGGCGATCGCACAATCAAAACAAATCATTATAAAAGCCACCCTGATAAATGACAAAACAGTTTATTTGAGATTACTTAAGTAATTTTTCATAAAATAACTACCTATGGGTGTATTTGACTCAAAATAAACCGTAAGCGGTCATAATCATCTTTTAACAATACACTCAGCATTCGTCCCGCTTTCACCAGCCATTCTCTGTCAGCTTTACGTAACTGATAAACATCTCGAATAGCTGCGGCGGTTAAAGACTCAACTGGCGCACCATTTACAGACAATAATGTCCGTAAAAAATCTAATTCTTCTGTAAATTTAATAATTGCTTCCGCTTCGCAGCGATAAACCGCTTGGTGAATTTGCGGTGGGCGCGGTGGTAAATACTGATATATCTGGGGAGTTGCTGCGGAATTTTGGGTAGGCGGTGAAAAACCAACAATCGCCGCCCGAAATTCCGTTTTGAGCATAGCAAATATCTGGGGTTGTTCTTCTCGTAATTCCTGCAATGACAAACCCATCGCCACAGCCCGATGCACAGAATCTATCGGCATAGTTGTGGCATAAGACACCACAGCATAAACTTGATTTCCAGACTCTTCATCTACAGCACAAACCCAACTACCAAAAGCTGGCATAGCCGGAAAGCTCAAATCCTCTGGTTCCAAGCATTGTGCCAGAAATTCAGTAGTATTAGTCTCAATCACCTCCGCAATGTGGCTGGGGTGGCGATCGCTTGTCGCAAATTGTGGTAAAGGAAGACGCATGATAGTGCTGAGTGCTGAGTGCTGAGTAAAAAGTCAATAGTCCAAGGCTTGTTGACTATTGACTAAAAGCTTATTTTGCTTTTTTACGTCCTGCTGTGGTGTCTACAGGTTCCAACTCTGACAGGCGAAAGGTAATCAGTTTATCCCAATTGCCACCTTCAAACAATACAGCTACCTTGCCATCACTTACCCGTTGTACGAGTCCTTCATAGCGATAGTAGGTATCTGCGGGATTTTTAACACGAACAGTTGCTCCAGGCAGAATCATGATGTTTACCCTCGCTGGTTTACTGTTAATAGCTTAATACTTGTCCTTTGTCATTGGTCATTTGTCCTTTGCATTCCAACTATTGACTCATGACCAATGACTCATAAATAATACTTCTGCTTTTGTCGGAAATTTGCCACCGATTCTACTATTCCTAAAGCGATGAAATTAGTCAGCATTGCAGAACGTCCATAACTCATCCACGGTAGGGGAATCCCAGCGACAGGTGCTAAACCAACAGTCATCCCGACATTGACAATCAGCTGAAATACAATCATCGACAACACACCAATTGCCAATAAGGAACCAAAGTTATCTTTGGCGGTTTGGGCTACGTGCAGCAACCGGAAGCAAATCAAGCAAAAGACAAACAGTACTACTAAACAACCCACAAACCCAAATTCTTCACCGACGGCAGAGAAAATAAAGTCTGTATGCTGTTCCGGGACGAAATTAAGTTGAGTCATCGGCCCTTTAAACAAGCCCCATCCCCAAATTTCACCCGCACCAATGGCAATCCGTGATTGAATCAGGTGATAGCCTGCGCCCAAAGGATCATGATCGGGATTAATAAATACGGTGAGGCGGTCTTTTTGATACTCTTTTAAAACATGATTCCAAGCAAAAACACCGAGTTCACCACCGCAAATATTCAAAATCCAAGAGCCAAGCGCACCCAGACCAAATCTTCGCCAAGGAAGTGTTTGCCAGCCTACAATTGCCATTGCAAATGACCAAACTACCCCTAAAGGCCCTAAAGCTAATTCTTTAAATAAGATAATTGGCTCCGATAAAGGCCAGTAAATACTAAACAAAATTGCGGAAATGACTGGAGAAATGAACAAGATCAGCCAGCCAGGATTGGCATTAGCCCAGTACAGCATCCCTAAAACGATCGCTCCAAATATCAAGGAAGTCGCCAAATCTGGTTGTAAAAATATTAATGCCCAAGGAACGGCAGTAATCGCCAAGGCGCGAAAGACGTTATCTAGGGAAGAAGCTGTCCGCTTGTGTAATAAGGCGGCGAGGGTAATAATAATGCCAATTTTGGCAAATTCCGATGGTTGGACATTAAAACCCGCGACGCTAATCCAGCGTTGTGCGCCTTTCGCACTCGTACCAGCCACCATCACCGCAATCAAACTCAAGTTAGTCAGACCATAAGTAATCCAATGCCACTGGAGTAGATTTTCGTAGCGGATGCGGGCTAAAAACAACGCGATAAAAGAGCCAATTCCCGCTACCAACCAATGCCACCACCAATCTGTAACAGGCTGTTTGAGTTCTGTACTAAGAATCATCAGACCGCCAAACATACTGGCTGCAACAGGTAAAAAAAATAATAACCAATCTACTTGTTGCCAAGGTTTAACCCAAGACTTCCAGCGAACTTTGGGAAGCGAACGTTTTAACAACATTGTTGTGATTTTAGAATTTAATTTGGAGAGTTAAATTTACTGAGTAAAAGAATTTAGGAGACAGTAAGTAAAATTCAGGAGGAGTTTACCAACCTGTGAATTTATTTCACAAACCAAAATACTTTTTCACTATATTCCGCATACTTAAAACAATGAGAAATTCTGACTTCTGAATTTTAACTTCTAAATTCTCAATTCATAATCTGTATTCCTAGGCAATTGCCCAGGAATCAGACAAAATTAAAAATTTATGCCGTCAGCGCAGCAACTGATACTTTACCGGCGATAGTCAGGGCGATCGCTTTTAAGGCTTTAGCCGAAGCCGAATCTGGTTGAGACACCACAATCGGCACACCACTGTCACCACCAACTCTAGTAGAAATTTCCAAGGGGACGCAGCCCAATAAAGGCACTCCCAATTCTGTAGCAGTTTTTTCACCACCACCAGAACCGAAAATATCGTACTGTTTATCTGGCATATCCGGGGGAATAAAGTAACTCATGTTTTCTACTATTCCCAAAACAGGGACGTTCATTTGCTGAAACATCCGTAATCCTTTCCGAGCATCTAATAAAGCGACGGTTTGTGGTGTAGTCACAATTACAGATCCCGCCATTGGTACAGCTTGGGCTAAAGTTAACTGAGCATCACCCGTTCCCGGTGGCATATCCACAATTAAATAATCTAGTTCGCCCCATTCCACTTGATAAAGAAACTGGCGAATCACACCATTCAGCATCGGCCCCCGCCAAATCACCGGCTGGTCTTTGTCAATCAAAAAGCCCATTGAGACTAATTTGACTCCGTGATTAAAGGCGGGTTCTAACACTTCACCTTTGTCTGTGGAACGGACGGTAATTTGAGCATCTCCTAGCCCCAACATGGTGGGATCGTTGGGGCCGTAAATATCAGCATCCAGCAAACCAACTTTCGCCCCTGTTTGGGCAAGGGCGACGGCGACATTCACCGCCACTGTGCTTTTACCGACACCACCTTTACCACTGGAAACTGCCAAAATATTTTTGATCCCAGGAACCCCATTGCGATCGGGGACATTTTTTTGCTGGGGTGTTTCGGCTGTGACTTCTACCTTGACTTCCGTCACGCCTGGGAGTTTTTTAACAGCTTTTTCACAATCTTCGACAATAAATTCACGCAAAGGACAGGCTGGTGTGGTCAAAACCAAAGTAAAGCTCACCTTGCCACCGTCAATGTTAACGTTGCGAATCATATTCAGTTCTACCAGACTCTTACGGAGTTCTGGGTCTTGCACAGGCCGCAATACTTCTAAGACAGAACGGGAATCAAGGACATCGTACATAGTGTTTTCAGCATTACCGCCGTAAAAAATTTAAGAAATTTTTATTCTTACCTAATAGAATCTTAACTTTGTTGGGGAGTGGGGAATAGGGAGTGGGGAGTAGGAGTCAAAGATGAAAAAATAATTTTCGCCGTACCAAATTTCGGCTTTGGCTTCTAACCTCCAACCCCTACTCCCAACTCACCACTCCCCACTCCCTCATTTCTAAAAATCAAAACAACCATCATTCAAAGGTTTTTTCTTACTAGATACCGCTTGCACTGCGGCATTTTCTACGGCTTCAACTAAAGAACGTGCCACCCGATCGGCATAGGGGCGAGAAAATGACCAAATCAGGGGAGAGAGCCAGCCTTTGAGGGTGACAGAATAAGACAAACAAGTTCCACACACCGTAGATTCCACTTGATAAGTAATTCTCTCTTCCACGCCAGGAATTGCCAGCACTCTCACACTCAACAGTTCTCTGGGATTGACCCGTTCTACAAAGATGCGGATAGGAAAGGGCGAAACGCGAGTGACTGCTTGGTAAATTAATCCGGGTTTGGGGACTAATCCGTAGGGGACATTCGTACTTTTGAGTAGGGGATGCCAGGATACATCGGTTAAGTCAACTACTTTTTGCCACAGTTCATCTACAGAAGCGTCACTAATCTCTCGATACGTCCTGACTAAAGACGCACAAAAGCGCCGACGTTTGCGGTGGATGAATTTTGATAACCAACCTCGCATTTGCCTTATCCTCCTCGCTACAGACTTGCTGGTAACTCTGGTCTGGTGAGCAATCATAATTGCCCTGACTTAACATTTCTCAATATTGGTTGCGGCATAGCAAGTACCAATTAGTCACAGATGATAACAAGGTTGCTAAGGCTGGAAACCGAGGCTTGCAGGGCATCACCATCATCAGTACGGCATATACTAACTTGCCTGAAGTTGAGCTAACACCAGAATGTTCCCATCAAGAAGTACAAAAAAAACTGAGTCAATATACAAGCCTATACGCATTTGAGGGAAAATAACTCTAGTCATACACATCAATCGTTTAAAAGTGTGACAACTAAGAAAAAAGTAGTTTGAGTAAGTCGAGCTAAAAAAACAGTTCTTATTGTCTACCAATTTTTAACGGAAAATTTCTGGGTTTTTGGCAATTGTAATTAAGGTTCGGGAATCTCTATGTTGACTAATTCGCACACCCCAACAGTAAAAGCAGCCTCATCCAAGTTCTTGCCGCCAACGGATGCTAAGGCGAGGGTGAGTCAGTTTATGAAACAGCTGCAAGACGAAATTACCCAAGCGTTGACCGAGTTAGATGGTGTGGGTAAGTTTCAAGAAGATGCTTGGGAACGTCCAGAGGGTGGTGGTGGGCGATCGCGTGTACTGCGTGAGGGCAGAATTTTTGAACAAGCAGGTGTAAATTTTTCTGAAGTTTGGGGTTCTCACCTGCCGCCCTCGATTTTAGCCCAACGTCCAGAAGCGGAAGGACACCAATTTTATGCTACAGGTACTTCTTTGGTGTTACATCCACGCAACCCTTATGTCCCCACAGTTCACTTAAACTACCGTTATTTTGAAGCTGGCCCCGTTTGGTGGTTTGGTGGTGGTGCTGACTTAACACCTTATTACCCCTTCGCCGAAGATGCAGCCCATTTCCACAAAACTGTGAAACAGGCTTGTGACGAACACCACGCCGAATATTACCCAGTATTTAAGCTGTGGTGTGATGAGTATTTTTATCTCAAACATCGCAACGAGACACGGGGTGTTGGCGGTTTGTTCTTTGATTATCAAGATGGTCAAGGTACTTTATATCGCGGCCCCAACCCCCAAGGCCCAGCAGCAAATTACAGCGACCAAGTAGGAGTAGTAGGGCAACGGACTTGGGAAGATTTATTTGCTTTTATCAATAGCAGTGGGCGAGCTTTTTTACCAGCTTACGTACCAATTGTAGAACGGCGACATGAAATAGAATATGGCGATCGCGAGCGCAACTTCCAACTCTACCGACGCGGCCGCTACGTGGAATTTAACTTGGTTTACGACCGTGGCACCATTTTTGGACTCCAAACCAACGGCCGCACCGAATCCATTCTTATGTCCTTACCGCCCTTAGTACGCTGGGAATATGGTTATCAGCCAGAACCCAATTCCCCCGAAGCCGAATTGTATAATACTTTCCTCAAGCCGCAAGATTGGATCAATTGGACAGCAACCCCCTAAGATCACATACAATATAATCCCCCCAAGTGAAATTTATCTGCCGAGAAAGTTCAGTATTGGGTGCGTTGTATAGGAATATAAAATTTTGCATATTCGTTACTTGGCACTCAGAGCTTTCAACTCAGCACTTTCATTAGTACTCAGCACTTTTTTAGTGAGTTACACTACTAAAGGTAAGCACCTAGTAAATAGGTGACTATTTTAGCTATAACTTGTTTATCTCAAGTGTCAGCACTGGATAGTCCTCTTAAGCGGTGAGTCAACTAATTTACCAAGTTTCTGTCAAGCTTTCGTGCCTCCGAAAGTCAGAATTACCAAAAAAGTAAGTTGTTTGACTCACCAATCTCAGGCTCAATCCAGCAATAGTCAATTTGAAAATGAGTGCCACGGGGATTTTTAGTGATAAAAATAGATCAAACAACCTATACCACCCAGGACGGTAACACCGTCATAGTTTTAGCACCAGCTGGTCGTCTGGATATCACCACAGCTTGGCAGTTTCGCTTAAAGTTGCAGGAATGTATTTCTAAGTTGAGTCGCCATGTCGTGGTGAATCTTGGGCAAGTAAATTTTATTGATAGTTCTGGCCTCACCTCTTTGGTAGCTGGGATGCGCGATGCGGATAAAGTCAAAGGCAGTTTCCGCATTTGCAACGTACACCCAGAAGCCAAACTCGTGTTTGAAGTTACGATGATGGACACAGTATTTGAAATTTTTGAAACAGAAGAGGAAGCCTTAGAAGGTGTTCCTCGGAGTATTGCCAGTTAATTAAGTGCTGAGTATGAATAACGGCACTAACAACCTGTGAGAAAACTGCTCAAGGCTAACAGTTAGGCTTTTTACTCAGCACTCAGCACCATCAAGAGAATACTGTTCCCGTTTAGTGTAGCGATAAGGCCCTAAAATCGCTCCCCAAGTTGCTTTGCCAGTTTCCGAGTCAATGCCTTTGTCGTAGCTGTAAAATTCTGCTGCTGTAGCTGCAAACCCCAAGGAAACTTGTACATTGTTGCCTTGATAATTAAAACAGCAACGAGTCTCGGTTGGTTGCGTAGCGACAAACTTATAGTTTTTGGGAGTTAATTCTTCCTGGGTCAGTGTCAACACACACCCTGGTAATAAATCTAATTGTTCGATTGTGAGTGTCTTGAGTAAAGCAGGATTACGACCTGCGCCACTTAAGGCACTTGGATCTTTAAGCATATAGTACTGGACTTGCAAAGGTGCATCCCAATTTTTCCCTGCCATTAACCGCATAATTCGCTGGCGATAAGGGCGGTCTAAGTTGACAATATTCGCTTGTTCGGCAAACAAGGTAATGCTGTCTTGAGTGAATAAGTTTACAGGTCTTTGCCACATCCGTAAATGGACATACCAAGCAGGTTCGGCTAAAGCTTGTTCTCGATTGTCAAATTCTCCAGCTATATAATTACCCAGAGTCATGAGAAGCGGTGAAAGGCTCATAAGTTGAGATGCACAATTCAAAATATTTGGATCAAAAATAATTCGGGAAGCAGAATAAATTCAGTAGGAAACTCAAAGCCATCACTGAGGGTATACCGCGAAATAAGCAATTCTCCCTCTGGCTCAAACTGAGTTATTAATTCGCCAATCTGAAAGAATTTGGTGTAAATTCTGCGTTAATCACTTTGATTTCCCTTATGCTACCAAATTAACCAAAGATTCTGATGAGAAAGCCGAACTTGGCAAAGTAGCCTTTAAGGGAGACAATAAAATAACTTCGCCCTTAACATTCTTAATATTTTTTTTGTGAATAACGTCCGTACTGTCTCTGATACCAAGAGAACTTTCTACTCCTTACATACCCGCCCTATCAACACAATCTATCGTCGGGTAGTAGAAGAGTTGATGGTGGAAATGCACCTGCTATCAGTAAATGTTGATTTTAGTTACAATCCAATTTATGCCTTGGGCGTTGTCACAACCTTTGACCGCTTTATGCAAGGCTATCAACCAGAAAGGGACAAAGAATCAATTTTTCAGGCTATCTGTCAAGCTGTAGAGCAAGACTCACAGCGATATAGACAGGATGCTGAAAGGTTGCAAGCTTTGGCGAAAGGTTTCGCAGTCAATGATTTAATTGCTTGGTTGAGTCAGGCTAATCATTCAGACCGTGATCCTGATTTACAATCACAATTGCAAGCGATCGCTAACAATTCTCAATTTAAGTACAATCGCTTGTTTGCCATTGGTCTATTTTCCTTACTAGAACAATCAGACCCAGACTTGGTTAAAGATGACAAGCAACGCAATGACGCTATCAAAACAATTGCGGCTGGATTACATTTATCGGAAGACAAACTCAACAAAGATTTGGAGTTATATCGCGCTAATCTAGAGAAAATGTCGCAAGCACTAGCAGTAATGGCAGATATGCTCTTAGCTGACCGCAAAAAACGTGAACAGCGTCAACAGACTGCACCAGCTACTCCCCCTAGTGCTAACGAATAGCTAACATTGTTAGAGATGATTTATTAAGTAAACCTTAAATTCTAGGGTGCTTTATAGTAATGCTGAACGCACCAATAAAGATGGTGCGTTACGGCTCATTCTCACTTTTCTAATACCAAATTAAAAAATGATTGCGACAAATGGATGGCTCAAAAGCTTACCAATCAACCCTTACCCAATCCAAAATCTAAAATCTAAAATCCAAAATGGTATAAGTTCCAATATCCTTGTATAGCCGTAACACACCCTACTTAATATTTACTTTATAAATAGCCTATTAACAGCACTCTTCTGAATCCTGAATAATTGATTCAGACACTTTTTTTCAATCTTTGGGAGGGAAAGAAATTTTGTTACCCTCTGGAGTGCTAATTACCTTTCCTCCCAACGCCTCAATTTCGCTTATGACTCTTTTACGAGTTTTTTCATCTACTCCATTATTTAATATCATTGCCCAGGTAGTAATTCTGGCGTACCTGCTATCAGGATTTTGGCTCAAAAATAAAGCAGTTTGATAAGAATTTTGAGTTATATATTTACTTTCTGGATCGGAATAGTTATTTGCCCAATTAGCTGCCATAATGAAAGAATTTTGTGAGGCCTGATAATTTCCTAAAAATAATAATTCATCAATACCTTTATAACGCCATATATAGTAAGATTTTTCTGGAACTTGGGGAGTCATACTACGTAAACCCTCTTCCATTAATTTAATCGAGCGTTCTGGCATAGCAGCATACAAAGAAGTGCTAGTAGAAAGCCCGACATAAGCTCCTAAAAATCTTGGGTCATGTTTAATAATAATATCAAAATATTTTGGGCTAAGACTGTAACCTGTTTTTTCGCGTACTTCATCATCACCAAAGTACTGTAAGAAATTGAGATAAACCCAATTAGCTATCAAGTTGTCATAACCAAAACTAGGTATCTCTTTTAATAAATTTAACCGGAGATGTTCAGCTTTGATATCTTTTTGTAAAACCTCTAACGAAATATCTTGTTTGTTAGTTAATAGTAATTGTAATCGAGGGAATTGCAGGGCGCTAATTCCTAATAAGCTAAAACAGAATATTAAAGGTGTAATTAAAGCTTGATATGATAAACGCAGCATAGATAACCTGACAGTATATTTTTGTCACTGGAAGCATAATATTTCCGTAAGTAATACTGTAACCCAGATTGTTGCGTTGGGCGATCGCAACCCAAATTATCATATTCCGTAAAATGCGATCGCGTTTCCAAGTAATCAATGCCTGCTCAATTGCATTCTGTTGTTCATCCGTAGTCAAATGTTGTGGTACTTGGATGTAAAAGCGGCTTTTGCAAGTAATCATTACCGAACAAACCAGAGGTTGCTAACAATAAGACAAACTCAAACCCGTTTATTATGTTACATATATCGTGTCAGTTGAACACGGTAACGGTCTTTTTTAGTAATCGCCACGTCGCCCACTTCTAAACGCCCTTTACCGCGAATAGCAACTAAATCACCAGATTTGACTTGAAAACTAGCTTGGGTAATTTCCTTCCAGTTAACGCGCACATCGCCACCATCGATTAAATCTACCATTTTGCTGCGAGACATGCCAAAACCAGCACTGGCGATCGCATCTAATCTTAAAGAAGCTTCTACAGTTGTTAATTCTTTTTTCTTGGGTTCCCGAATTTTTAACTCGCTAATGTCAATTGGTTGGGTTTTTACGGGAACTGAGCGTACTTGTTGCAGATTCATCTCTAAAAATTCTGCCATTTCCGGCACAACGATTACCTGCGCTCCTCGCTCGCCTAAAACAATAATGTCTCCTGTCTTCTCCCGCACAATTCCGGTTCCCAACATTGCACCTAAAAAATCACGGTGACTAGCGGTATCGAATAAAAAATTACCCGCAATTTCTAAAGCCACAATAGCCACTTGTGATTGATCTAAGGGAATTTCTCCACGAGCGATCGCAATTCGTTGGCGTTCAGCTTGGGGATATCCACCCCAAGCCAATAACTGCACTTCAGTTAATCGATTAAAAACCCGTTGAATTTCTGCTAATTCTGGCGGAGACAAAAAATCCGTCAACACCACTTCCCAAGTTTTGATCGCCTGTTCCGCCTGATCAATCACACGCGCAACAGTATCTCGATTTTCTACACCCTTTAAAAGTTCTTCTCGTGGCAACATTATTAAAAGTCAATTGTCAATGGTCTTTGGTTAAGCTTACACCCGTTTCTCACACCTACACCCCTGCACCCTTCCACCCCTGTTTCGCCTTATTTAGCGTCAGCGTAACCTTGAATATTTTCTGGCTCAAACTGACGTAGTATTCTGGTGGCTTGGCGAGTCAGAGTTTCCGAACCCTGAACCACGATTAAATACTTACCAGCATCCAAGCGGTTGCGATAAGGTAGCGCATCTCCACTACCTGTAATCAAACCTACTCCACCACCAACAAACACAGCACCCATAGCGCCACTACCAGCCCCCAGTAATCCCCCAACAACGTGATTACCAATTTCACCAGCCCAAGCAAAGGTATTTAACCCAGTAATGAAACTGAAGGTAAAACCAGCAAAAAAACCAAACGGTACTAACCAAAATGTCATCAGTTTTGCTTGCTTCTTAGCTTGCTCTTTGGGATCAATCAAACCAAACTCGTCAGCAGTTTTATATCCCCTACCTAAGATTGTGCTATTGATGCTGTCTTTTTCTAGTGCTAAATAAGCAGCTTCAGCTTGGATACGGTCTGGTAATACAGCAACAAGGTAATTCATTGATCTAACAACAGTTTCCTGAAAGAAGTTCGCCTTAATTAACAGGGTATCAGGAAAAAAGTGCTGAGTGCTGAGTCTGGAGTGCTGAGTCTGAAGTGCTGAGTGCTGAGTAAAATTTCTCCCCCTGCTCCCTGTCTGCCTTCTGCCTTGGTCGCCGAGCGTTCGCGCAGCGTCTCCGACAGGAGAAGTCGAGGTGCTACTCCCCACTCCCCACTTCCAACTTAATCCCATCCAGTGGTTCACAAAAATTGTTCACACCTTGCTTGAGGACGTAGATTAAAACTGGTGTCGCCAAAATTTTAGGGAAGGTAGGCATTGTTTTGAGATGTGCCATCATCCCTAAAATCGAGCTATTTAACAATTCTTCTCTAAATTCTGATTCACAAATTACCGCCCGCCACTTTTTCGCCAAAGCATCCAACCATTCAGAATTTGCTTGTTCTGGTTCTTGTCCGGCTTTGATAGCGAGTGTCATAGCTGCATCTTCTAAATCTCCTTCACAGTCTTCAATCAAATCCAGTGCTTCCATAGCTACAGGATCATCTGCTAACTGAGAACGAAATAAGGCAATTTCTTGAGATGTCACTTGAGTCATGAGTAGTCTGTAGTCAATAGTCCATAGTCAATAGTCTAGAGTCAATAGTCCAGAGTTAAAAATTTCAACTCCAGCGATATAGCGGTAGTCCAGGTGGTGAAGACATCAGTGAACAATCAAACTTATGACAGTCAAAGACTTTTAACTTTATCACCTGTAACCTGCTATCACTATTGACCATTGACCATTGACTAATTAACGAAATGACCTAATAGTAACTGCACGCTGTAATCGAGCTAAAGCCCGGTTGTAATTTAAGATAGCGGTGACTCGATTACCTTCTGCTCTTGTTAAGTCAGTTTCGGAGTTAATCACATCCGTTTGCGTACCTACCCCAGCTTGGAAGCGTAACCGCGCCAGACGTAGAGCTTCTCTGGCTTGTTCTAGGGCTGTGTTGGCTGTTTGCACGTTGTCTAAATTAGACCGTTGGGTAGAAAAAGCCTGTTCTACTTGGAAGCGGATTTGGTTACGCTGCTCGGCAAAGTTGGTTTCTGCGATCGCAATATTGGTTTTGGCTTGAGATGCTCTAGCCCGTGCTGCACCACCATCAAACAAGTTCCAACTTGCTCTCACCCCAACAGAATAACCATCAGTAATGCTGACACTATCGTCAAACTGATCCAACAAGTTGTAGTTAGCAATAAAACTCAATTGTGGTAAATTCGCTGCTAAGGCTTGTCGGCGCTGTTGTTCGCTAATTTTCCGTTGTGCCAACTGCTGTTGTAGTTCTGGACGGTTTTGAAACGCCAAAACAATACTTTCTTCTAATGACCGATTCCACAAACCAGCTAACTGCACTGTATCTGCTGCACTAATAGTAATATCTTGTGGCAAACTCAGGGTAGTGACTAACTGTCGTCGGGCTATTAGCTGATTGGAAATTGCATTAGTTAAGTCTTGTTGAGCATTGGCTAAGTTAACTTGCGATCGCAAAACATCAAAGCGAGTCCCAACACCCGCACGCTCTAAGGCTTCCGCATCACGCAAACTTGCTTGGGCATTTTCTACGGCTGACTGGTTAATCCGTACTTGCTCATCGGCTTCTTGCAAGTCGTAATACTGGGTAGTCACATTCAGGCGAATTTCCTCAGACTGACGTTCCACATCCAATTCATTGAAACGTACCTGTTCCTCAGCTTCTTTAATCGCCGCTTGCCGTCTTCCCGAAGTATAAATGTTATACGTCAACTGCGCCTGACCATTGAAACCAGTGCTAGGTTCATCACTGTTAGAACTTAACCCAGCTCGACCGTTTAACGTATCTTGTAGCTGACTAGAAGCCGACTGACTGCGAGTAATATCCGCATTCAAATCCAATGTCGGATACAAAGCGGCTTGGGCTTCCCGTAAAGCTCCTCGACTGCGTTCTAACTGCAATACCGATATCTGTAGTTCTCGATTATTCCGTCGCGCTACCGCCAAAGCCTGTTCTAAAGAAATTGGTTGATTACCTTGAACAGTCACTTCCTCGGCTTTTGTCGGAAATTGCAGAGGATTCGCCGTCGGAATCAAGTTTTCTGGAACTTGGACAGCATCAGTAGCAGCTGGACTAGCATTACTGGGCTGGGGAGCATTGGCAGGTTCTACAACAGGCGTTGGACTAGTATTACTGGGCTGGGGAGCATTAGCAGGTTCTACAACAGGCGTTGGAGTAGCTGTTGGTGCTGTCTCCACTGGCGTAGCACCAGAATCACTAGTACTCGGCACAGTTGTCGCGTCTGGCGCTGCTTCCGTCGGTTCTGGTGCAACTGTATTGTTTTGTGCCGTTAGCTCTCCAGTTAATTTTTGCTGCTCACAACCTCTAGAGTACAAAGATAGCGCCGTCGATATCCCGATTTCTTGTGAGCAACTGCGTGCTGCTAACAATTGCGCCGCCCCTGCACCCTTAAACACCGTTGGTTGGGCTATGGGCAACTGAGTTTTTAAATTTGGCTGTGATGCTGCGGACTGTTGAATCGAAGATAAGAAAACAGGTTTTTTTTGAATAGCAGAAACTGGGAAAGTAGCAGAATTGACAGATGTATGATTAAACTTCTCTCTCGCCGCAGTCGCTGATTTTTTGGGTTTTTGAATTCTGCGTGCATTACGCGGCTCTGACTTTGGAGAAAAATTCAAAGTCGGTGTCGAATTGGCAAAACCAACTGGATGTTTCTGAGGTATTTGTGCCAGTGTCATACCAGTATTTTCTGTCGATGTGCCTGGGTGACTTTGACTATTTAAAGTAGGCACATTCAAGGCAGTAGACTCAGAATTAGAGCCTGCATCTGGAAACATCTGGTTTGCAGTTTTAGGCAGTTGAGTGTTATCTGCTACTATGTTATGACTTTCAGTTAAAGTCACAACACTAGGCGCAGGTTTTTGTTGTACGTTACTTACTTTTACTGTGTTAGCCAAGGCGGGTTGGGCTGTTAATACCGCCATTGTTACGCCAGGTAAGAAAGTATGAAATAATTGCTGTCTGTTATGAAATAATTGCTGTCCTTTCACCGCATCCCCTCACACGAAAATCAATCTAGCGGCAGAAACCTTTTCTTCACCACAGAATATAGCACGATACTAAATTGAAGAAGGGATATAGCACGATACCAAATTTAGGAATCGGTACTCCTTTTGTCTTCAAAACTTCTGACTATGCGAGAAAGTTCTGCCTTTTCGTCGATGCTAACGCGGGTAGGCGCACCACTCACAATCCGTTCATAATTCCTGAAAGAATCTTTAATTTCTGGGCCGTCAGCCGTAATATTATACTCACGAATTCCCTTATCGTGCCAGGAACCTCGCATTTTAAACACGTTAATTGCCCGCGACATTTCCCCACGAATTTCTACGTACTGCAACATCAAAATTGTGTCAGTAATTGTAGAAATATGTGAGTCAGTAATAGAATGAGAACCCATAAATTGGTCAGTTGTATTGGTAAAAAAGCCAGTGATTTCTTCTTGTTTGGCATAACCAGTTACACCAATCACAAACTGACGAAAAGCGTTATTACTTACACCTCTGGCTAAAGCTGAAAGTGAATCAATGGCTATTCTTGCTGGTTTAAAGTTAGCAATTTCTGACTTAATAATTTGCAAGTGATCTTCTAAACCAGTTGATTCGGGATAAGTACAAATGATTTTGAGTAACCCCTGATGTTCTAATTCTTCAAAATCAATTCCCCAAGAAGAAGCATTCCGTGAAAGTTGAGCGCGTGATTCTTCGTAAGCAAATAAAATGGCACGTTCACCATTCACACAACCATCTTGTAAAAATTTACTTACAAGTAATGTTTTCCCAGTACCGGTTGCTCCGGTGGCTAAAATAATCGAATCTTTAAAGAAACCACCACCACACATTTCATCCAGTGTTTTGACACCAGAGGAAACGCGGACATTAGAAGACCTTTGAGTTAAGCGCATTGCGCCCAGAGGAAAGATGTTGACTCCAGCATTAGTAATGGTAAAAGGATACTCACCTTTCATGTGGGTTGTACCCCGTAACTTGAGAATTTCCGTCGTCCGTCGCCGACGTTCTCCTTCTAGTACATTCCGCACAATTACCACGTTATCCGAAACAAATTCCTCAACTCCAAAAGAAGCCACAGGGCCATATTCTTCACTTCGTTCTGTGGTAATGATGGTAGTAACATTCAACTGTTTCAGCCGAGCTACCAAGCGGAAAATTTCGCGTCTGACGACTCCCACTGCTTCGTATTGTTGAAATACGGCGGTAATCGAATCAATAGACACACGTTTGGCTTTATATTTCCGAATAGCATATTGTAGTCGCTCAATTAATGCCGAAAGGTCAAAATTACCGACAATATCTTGACCTTCAGGATCTGGTGAAGCATCGAGAATGAATAACTTACCTTCATCCATTAAGCGTTGTAAGTTCCAACCAAAAATATGAGCATTTTTGATAATGTCGCTAGGCGATTCTTCAAAGGTGACAAATACACCAGGCTCATCAAAATAAGTAATGCCGTTATATAAAAACTGAAGGGATAATAAGGTTTTACCTGTACCAGAGGTGCCACTAACCAAGGTAGTTCTACCGACTGGTAAACCACCATGACTAATATCGTCAAACCCCTCGATCATTGTGCGGATTTTTTCTACACCACCAATTGGTGTCGGGTTCTGCTCTTTTTGCTCGTTTTCACTCATTGCCTGATCATAAATAGGGCTTTTAACCCAGTTTTTCTCTTACTAAAGGTACTAATTTGTCTGCAAAAAAAATTAGATTAAAGGTTTTGGGATTCTTCCCAGTCTTCTTCACTTAGTTCTTCATACAATAAATCTAATCCAATTAACACTCTTTCTCTGTCTGAAAGATCACCAATAATTTTCCGCACTGGAGGCGGCAAAATTTTTGATAATGTTGGTGTCGCTAAGATTTTATCTTCTTCAGCTAGTTGGGGATTTTTCATTACATCAATGACTTTGAGTGCATAAACACCTTGGAATTCTTGCTCTAATATGTTCTTTAGTGTTTTTAATGCCCGGACTGAGTTAGGGGTGTTCCCAGCGACATAAAGTTTGAGAACATAAGTTTTTCTGGCTTTATTCATAAAAAGATGAACTTAAACATAAAAACTAAAATCTAAGTTTAGTGATTTTAGGGAAATACATAGTTTTTGGTGTTGATGACTGTTGCTGATATGTTTAATGACCTATTTAGAAATTGCACATCTATAAGCTTCACATAGGTGAGCCAAGATATCTATGAGAGTCAAACGGTAATCTAGTAATGTTTCATCACTCCTTCCTTCTAATTTTAGCTGTTTAGAAAACTCGTCAATGAGTTCCATGTGAATTTCGATGATTTGAGGCACAGGAATATTAGCACAAAATACTGTATTGATGAATTTATCGATTTTTTCTTTCAAGGTTTTGTCTGTAGTAAAGTAATCTATAAGAATCTGGCGATAATCAGATTTAATTTGTTGTAATAATACCTGCTGATCCACTTGAGTCATTTGCTGAAAAACCTGTTGTGGTTTTTGCTGCTGGCACGCAAACACGTAAAAATATTTGTCTATAAAATTTTGATTAAGATTCGCTGGCAACCAATTTAGTAAGGAGTAAAGTCTAGCTGTGGTGGCAGACACAAGAGCAGATGTGCTAAATTGAGCGGAACTATGCCCAAAAGAGTACTCACGGCTTGGGTTAAATGGTGGTTTTGTACCTAGTTGAACTAGGTTATCTAAAATTTTTTTAACATTTGGTTGGAAAAATAGTATAGGTAGTAGCATTTATATATTTAAACATCTTGCTGAATCACTCCAACCAGAGTTGGTTAAGTTGAACAAAGTTTGAGAGAAACTTGAGAGAATCTGACTAATAATTTAGTTAAGTTGTTAGTCAATTCTTAATTACCGCTCTAGATAAACCAATTTCTATAGTGGCTCAACGACTACAGAAAACAAGTAAGCAGGAAGATGAGGTGTTCGTTATAGAGGGTACATTAGTTGATTGAGATTCGCATATTATGTATATCCATCAGAATGTAGATTTTTTGATTTCACCCCTTGATAGGATACTTAAACTAACTTAAAGTAGGCTTGCATTCTAAATCATTATAATTCCTCAAGGTTCTAAAGCGAGTCTTGAGAGCCATAATTGTTTTAGCTGTCACTCTTGATCAAACGTGACAACACCAGTAAAACACTTTTAGGTTATTTCCCCAAAGTTATAAAGTGGCAAAGGCAAAGTCAACCAGCAAGGCAGGGCTGGAACAATTAAATTTACCACGGCAATGGTCTTAAGGCTCAAACAAGAATTGGGGAAATGAGTTTGTTGATGAGGATGTTATTGTCAGCGCGAACATGATTTATCCGATCGCCAATGCTCAAGCTCAACGCTGCTAGAGGAAGAATTAACCCCAAAGCCTTATGTCAATGCTACAGTACCCGCTTTATAACTTTCTAGCAACCGTACCTAAATGTGGTGAAACAAGTACGTTAGTAGCGGCTTTAGAAGTTTTTGAGCAAGAACAGTGCGATCGCTTAGTAGTAGTTAATCAACTGCAAGAACCAATAGGGTTGTTAAACTCCGTCCAGTTAAGCCAAAAACTGCTGCTCGAATCCCCAGAAGAACAATATTTGGATTTACTGCAACAGCCCTTAACCCTGTGGAAGCACAGCATTTTTGAGCCATTACAAATATTCGCAGCCAGCGATCGCGTTGAGCAATTTGTACAGTTTTTGCGATACTATTCCGCCCCATCTAGCCACAATGTGAACTGCACATTAGTTGATGGTGAAGGCAAATTTTTAGGTTTGTTAGATAGCAGTCGTTTATTAAGATTATTAGCCCAGGAAAAAGCAGGCAAAACAGCCGCTAATTTCTTGAGTTCAGTTGGTCAGGTATCCAGAGAAACCCCAGACACCAACAGTTCTAAAGTCAAAACTCACTGGCGATCGCGCAAAACTCATTCATTTCAGCCATTGCGCCACAAACCCCTGATCAAGTTACTCGAACAACTGCCTTGGCCATTGATGCTGCAAACCAGTACGGGTGAAATCGTCACCCAAAACCCAGCTTGGTGGCAACAGTTGGGAGGTTTAAAAGATCCCGAAGATGTGCGGCGACAAGTCGCACATATCCTGTCGCCAGCTTCAGCCAAACAACCAGAATATGTCAGTCAAACGGCGGTGAAAGTTCCCTATAGTGAAGATGGCACATTATCTCAATTCAAATTTAATTCCGTAGAACATACTTGGGCATTGAAGCATGAAGCTTTACCCCATAACAATTTTCTCCCACAATCACCAACAACTTCACCTGCTTTTAATCGCTGCTTTTTAGATAGCCAAATGGGGACTTGCACCTGTGTGGTCGAAGAACAAAACGGTCAAGAACGCATCTGGCAATTTGCCAAAATCCCCTTAGATAGCCCAGATTTACGAGTTTTAGAAGAAGCAGCCGCCGAAAATCATCATCATTTGTGGTTGGTTTTAGGGACTGATGTCACCGAACAGCAACAATTATGTAAAGAACTCGCCGCTAAAAATGCCGACTTGATTCAATTGAATCGGTTAAAAGATGAATTTTTAGCTTGTATTAGTCATGAACTGAAAACACCCCTAACGGCAGTTTTAGGATTATCACGGTTACTGGTAGACCAACAATTAGGAGAATTAAACGAACGACAAGCCCGTTACGCCGGACTAATTCATCAAAGCGGTCGTCATTTAATGAGTGTGGTCAACGACATTTTAGACTTGACCCGGATGGAAACTGGGCAGATGGAGTTAACCCTCGCACCAGTGAATGTACAGGCTGTGTGCGATCGCGCCCTCGCCGAAGTCACCGCCATCCACACTCAAAGCAGCAAAACTGTCCCCAGTAACCCAGCCCATATCAGCCCCTCAGTACCGAAATTTACCTTAGCCATTGAACAAGGCTTAGAACAGATGGTGGCGGATGAATTGCGCCTGCGCCAGATGTTAGTACATTTGTTGTCTAACGCTTTTAAATTCACCGAAATATCCGGCGAAATTGGTCTGCGCGTCAGTCGTTGGGAAGGCTGGATTGCTTTTACAATTTGGGATACAGGCATAGGTATCCCCGAACACCAGCAACATTTAATTTTTCAGAAATTTCAACAACTGGAAAATCCCCTGACCAGACAATTTGAAGGAACTGGTTTGGGACTGGTATTAACCAGAGCTTTAGCCCGCTTACATGGCGGTGATGTCAGCTTTTTGTCTCAAGAAGGCAAAGGCAGTCAATTTACACTCTTATTACCCCCTAGTCCCCCAACCACAGGTTTTACTGATCCAGAAATTAGCAATCAAGAAGATAGAACCCAGCAAAATCTGGGTACCCAAAAAGTTCCCCTGGCGGTGACTTCCCCAAGTAACAGTAATCAACATCTCCCTGGTTGCTCTCAAAGATTAGTGCTGATAGTTGAAGCTGTGGCTCGATATATAGAAGATTTGGCAGAAAAACTCAAAGGTTTGGGTTATCGAGTCATTATCGCCCGTTCCGGCACAGAAGCCGTCGAAAAAGCCCGACGCTTACAACCCCAAGCGATATTTTTAAATCCTTTATTACCATTACTTTCCGGGTGGGATGTGCTGACATTGGTCAAATCTGACTTAGCCACAAGACACATCCCCATCATTATTACCGCCACCGGTGCAGAAAAAGAGCAAGCATTTGCCAATCAAGCAGAAGGTTTTTTAAGCTTACCCATAGAAAATCAAGCTTTAGCACCCCTGCTAGACAAGTTGTGTGCTAAACCCTCAATTCCCACTTCCGAGGTTGGGAGAACTCCCACAACTACCAATAATCAACCATTACGAATTTTGAGATTGGTTGATCCCGAATTAACATCGATTAACCCCCACCCCTCATTGCGTGAGCATCGGGTCATAGAAGTGGATAACTTAGATCAAGCAGAACTCTTGGCTAGGGTGTGGCAATTTGATGTCATCTTATTAGATATAGAAGGTTCCTTAGCCCAAAGTTATTTACAACAATTAACACAGCACCCGCGTTTAATCGCTCTGCCGTTGGTGACTTGTGATGTGGCTACTAGCTTGGCAGCTTCCCAGATACCTGGACTGTCTGTATTTCCCTGCTTAACACCCTTTGGCAAAAACAATCACAGTCGCTTAGACAAACTTGATCCGTTGTTGTCAGTATTACAAATTGCCTCTGGTATTTGCTGTCCACCAAGTATTTTAGTCGTGGATTTGACCACACTCCATGATTTACCCCAGATCAGGCGGAAACAGGTGAGACACGATCGCACCTTGAAAAATGCTGCTACTAATCATGTGACGAGCGAAAGAGGCTCAGAATGGTTTCAAGCTTTGATTCAGTATCTGCAAACAGCAGGTTTAAAAGCAGCTATTGGGCGCTGTTGGGCAGAAGTTAACCAACAAATTCGCCACAATAGCGTTGACTTATTGCTCATTTGCTTGGGAGAAGCGCCAATTCACCAGGATGTCTTAAAAGCATTGAAAGCATTAAAATTTGTGACGGTAAATTTACCACCGATTTTAGTACTTGATCAACGTTCTCAGCGTGAGCCAGGGAATTTTCCCGCAGAAATCAAGCAGAACAAACATAGCAACCGAGATCATGTAGATCAATCTCTCAGAGCGATCGCTACAGAAATCTTACCTCGTTCCATCTCAATGGAAGATTTACTGCATCATATTAATCAGGCTTTACTACAACATCAACAAGCAAAAAGTTAGCTTGAACTGACAGAAGCTCTACATTGGATACCATTTCACGTCAAATATTATATATGTATGCAAGCAGCGCCTCAACTTATACCATTTTGGATTTTAGATTTTGGATTTTGGATTGGGAAATTGCTTACTGGTGAGCTTTTCAGTAACCCATTTGTCGCAATCATTTTTCAAATTGGTATTACCTCGACTACGCTCAGTACAAGTCGCTCGGCGAGAGGAAGTGATTTGTATCAGTAATTCCTCTACCATTAATCCACGCTTCATTTATGCCAGTATTTCACAAGCGATCGCTCGACGCTGATCAAATCACCAAGGCGTACCAACACACCAACCAAAAGTGTTTGCACCACTCGCGGAATACCGACGAGAACTATATCAGCTTTTTTCAGCAATAAGGCAAAGTACAGTAAATTAGTCGGCATTCCTTCGTGGTTCACTTTGCCATCAATTGCTAAACCATACATTGACCGGATAAACTGCTCAAATCCAGCCGCAGGTTTATTTTCACTGGTAAAGGCTACCCAATCATCAGAAGGGTTATGGAAACTGTGATGCACACCTGCGGGAACGTGCAGACTTTCTCCAGCATACAGCGTCCGGCGATTTCCCTTGTGTCCAAACTCCATTTCTAGACAACCCTGGAGAACAGTAAAAGTTTCGCTCATTTTGGTGTGGTAGTGCAGTGGACTACCTTTAGCTTTTGGCGGTAAATCAAAGCGAATTTTGCTATACCCTGCACCCGCTTCTAAGATAGTCATGCGATCGCCAGTCACAGGATTTACAATTACTTCTGGCTGTTGTTGTGTAGTTAAGATTGATGTATTCATGTGTAGAACTCCTTGTGTGGTGAGGTTTGACTACACTTCAACAATAAATTTTCTCCCCAATTCTGAATTGACAAGTCCCGCCAAGAAATTGACCAATCGCGCCATTTTTGTTATCTGTACCAACAGCACGACACTACAAAACTTTCAACTCTGTCACCTGCCACCTGTTCCCTGTAACCTCCTACACCCATGAAGGAAGCAACTTTTTCTGTTTACCTGACGCGAGGTATTGTGCAGTTTGCCGCCGCGAAATATGGAATTGATGCAGATAGCTTGTGTAAAGATGTAGGAATTGACCCGATTTTGCTGAAAATGCCAGACCAGCAAATTACAGGAAGCTTGCACAGTGCTTTATGGCGAGAGGTTATCAAGCGTACTGGTGATGAAAACTTTGCTTTACATCTAGGTGAAGCCTTTAATTTGGCAACTTTTGGGATTCTGGGTTATGTACTCGTCAACTGTCAGACCTTTGGAGAAGCTTTAGAAAAATTTTCTCGCTACACACGTCTATTCAGCCAGGGAGCATATATTCATTTTACGGTTGCTGATGGTTTGGTATTTTGTGACTGCGACATTGTACAAGATTTAAAAAATTACTTGTTAGAACAGCCGCAATATGCCATTGAAAGTACTTTTACATCACTGTTAACTGCCACAAAATTCTTAACAGGAAAACAACTTTACCTGCATACAGTTTGGTTTCAATATCCACATCCTGCTGAGACTGCGGAATATGAACGCATATTTCAAACAGGCTTACACTTTTCTATGCCAACAAATCGCATTATCTTTGATGCTAATTGCTTGAATTGGGCAGTATTATCAGCTAACTCTAACTTACTTTCGATGTTTGAACAACACGCCCAAACAATGCTCGATGCGATGAACCAAGAAGATAATTACACGCGAAGAGTTGTACAGGAGATTTTACAACAACTCAAAGCCAATCTCCCGACTCTAGAAACTGTAGCACGGAGTTTAGCTGTTAGTGTTCGTCAGTTGCAGCGAGAATTACAAACTGAAGGCACATCTTATCAAGAACTTTTAGATAATACTCGCAAAGAATTAGCCCTACGACATTTAAAAAATCCCGCTACACCAATTCAGGATGTGGCATTTTTACTAGGTTTTTCCGAACCGAGTGCCTTTAACCGTGCTTTTAAAAAATGGACGGGGCAAACTCCGAGAAATTATCGCTTATCCTATTGTTGAGATGAAGTGCGATCGCCCAACAGACGTATTACAATTGTATTTTGTATAATACAAGCATTATATGAGTGACGATTTTTCATTACGGAGTTGTGACCTCGATAAACTCAACTCTATGACTAAATATCCCAGCATTCCGACTTATCACACACTGGGAGACAAAGGCGCATTGTTGGAAGAAACCGTCATTTTTGATGGTGAAGTAATTTTGACAGAAAAAGTCGATGGCACAAACTCGCGGATAATTTTGCTACCTGATGGTAACTTTGTTTTAGGCAGTCGAGAAGAGCTGTTATAAAGGGTAGAGCCGAAGGTATTGTAGCAAGAACTATTTCGCGGGGTGCGATCGCTAAATTGCGTTTTGAAGATTACGAACGTCATACTAAACGCCGCAATTGATGGAAATAATATACTAAAAACAAACTCCACACCTGATTAAGTAATGACTGCTTCACCCTCCAAAGTTATGACGCTCGCAGAATTCCTCAAACTACCTGAAATTGATGATTCTCCGGCGTGGGAGTACGTGGATGGAGTTGTCATACAAAAGCCAATGCCAAAAACGCGACACTCTATCTTACAAAAACGGTTGTTAATTGAAGTTGATAGTCATAGTGATGATTACACTGCACTACCAGAACTGCGATGTACTTTTGCGGGACGCTCTGTTGTACCAGATATTGCTGTCATTGCGTGGAATCGCATTCCTGTGAATGAACTAGGAGAACCAGAGGATAATTTTACACAAGCGCCTGATTGGACAATTGAAATTCTTTCGCCTGAGCAGAAAGTCACCCGTGTGATTGACAATATTCTGCACTGTCTCAAGCATGGTTGTCAGCTTGGCTGGATGCTTGATCCCGATGATTATTCTGTGCTGGTTTTTGCACCAGGGAAAGAGTTGGAAGTTTGTCGAGGCGATCGCATTCTGTCTATACTAGCAGGTGTGAATTCCACACTCACAGCCGCGCAAATTTTTGCGTGGTTGCAAGTTATGAAACGATAATTAAGATTTACGTACAAATAACGAATAAAGATAGACATATAAGCAGTAAGTCAGTATATATAAACTATAAAAAATATTTTTATACTACACTCTCTGCTTAACTACGTCTAAAATTTTTAACCAAAAATGACAATTATCAAATCATTGCAAAAACGCAATCTTTATCGTTTTGAGCCAATTGCATATTTATTACTAGAAAAATTTCAACTTTCTCCCTTGGCATTTGGGCTATTAGGTATTTTGATTGGTAGTAGCATTTATTTAATTACTGCTTGGATCAGTAATACATTGTGGTTGCCAAAGGGGCAAGTAGGACTACTGCAAGATATATTGCCTTGGATATGGTTATTATTAATTAATCCAGTTGTTCTGGGATATTATTTATGGAGTTTTCAGGCTATAGATTTTGTAATTCAAGAATTAGAAGAATCTGATGTTTTAGAAATTGACGAATCAGAAATTCAAGCTATCAATCAAATTTCATTCAATGCTTATAAATCTAAATGGCGTATCTTTTTAGCTCTTATTAGTGGTATTATTTTTAGTCTTTTTGTTTTTGGTACACGCTTCAAATTACAAAATAGTTGGACAAGCTCACATCCTCTACCAATTATAATTGTTAGTATCTCTACCTTATGCTTGGTTTACTTAGGTAGTATTTTAGTGATTAACCTGATTACGAATATCTGGATACTACATAGTATTTTAAAAAGAGCATTAGCTAGAAAGCAATTTAACGTTAATCCTCTACATCCTGACCGTTGTGGTGGGCTTCGTTCTCTGAGTGATTATGCAATTAAAACTGCGTATTTAGCTGCCGTTTTAGGTCTGATGGTTGGCTTTATTGAATACCAGTTTCTCACGCGAGGCACTGGACAAAATTTATGGTTTGTTCACTTAATTATTCCACTAGATATTTTATTATCTATTGTCTGTTTCTTCGGCCCTTTAGTAGCTGCTCACAGGGGTATGAATAAAGCAAAAGAAGAACTACTGCATGAAATTGCGCGGCAGTTTCAAGCTGATTATGCCCAGATTCATTCTAGTCTGACGGGTAATGCCGAAACTCTGAAACAGGGTACGGAAAAAATTAGAAACCTACGAGCTTTTTACGCCTTAACTGACAAATTTCCAGTTTGGCCTTTTGATGTTCAGACTTTTCGTCAGTTCTTGCTAACTGTTTCTGCACCATTACTACCTCTTGTAATTGGGAGCATTCAGAAATTGATCCCAATACTGCTCAAGAAATGGGGCATTAATTTTAGTTAGAAATTTATTTGTGCTACAGGCAATCAAGATTTTTCGGTGAGCAAGACAAGCTGATCTAATTGATACTGCATTTTACTCACAACCAATTCGTAGCATTCATCAACGTAATTGCGATCGCTTGCGGCTTCCCGACCATAGCGTTCAAAGATAATCGGCGGACAAACTTGTGTATGAATCGATACGGGGAATGGAATATTTGGTAGTGGGCCAATTGCTAATCCCCAAGGCCAACCCAAGTAAATGGGAAACACCACCGGATCAATATTCAATAACCAAGGCATTCCCCATTCATGAAATTGGTTGAGAATTTTATATATATCTGCCAAGACAATCAAGGTGTCATGCGCTCCCACCGAAATCACTGGTACAATCGGTACATTTTCCCGTAGCGCCAGTTTAATAAATCCTTGTCTGCCTGCAAAATAAATTTTATTTCTTAAATAATGGGGTCGAAACACATCCTCTGCGCCACCGGGATAAACCAACACACTTGCACCAGAACGCAAAGCTGAGTATGCCATTTTAGGATGAGCTATTATAGCTCCCATTTTGGCAGCCAGTTGCGCCATTGGTGGTGTCACCTCCCAAACTCTGGGGTGCATTAAACCATATATTGGTTGTTCCACACCAAAACGCTCAAACCAGTCGTACATCATCATCAACATATCGGGGGCTGAGAGTCCGCCGTTATGAGAACCGACAAACAGGACTTTTTGCTGTGGTGAGATGTGATGCCAACCGCTTGTTTGCACCCGAAAATAGTAACGGTAGAGAAAGCCTAATAAAGGCATCATTGATTTGATGAACTGTGGATCTCGCTCATCCAAAGACCAACCGAGTTTTTTTTCCAAGGTATGTCGCTTTTGTAACATTCAAAAATCTTAACAGTATTTATAAAAGTCTGACCAGTTTATGGTTGTAAGACAAACATACCTAAATATGGAGTGATTTTAGCTCATCTTTAATTGCAGAATATTTTTAAAGGGGACGGGTAACAGGAAATAGGGAAGCAACTTCGACAGGGTATGATACGCTATCTGCGATAGGAGTGTAGAGGTACAGAAAATGACTAAGCTCAGGGTGGGATTGTTATTTGGCGGACGTTCTGGCGAACATGAAGTGTCGATTAGTTCAGCAAGAGCGATCGCTAAAGCTTTAAGTGCAGAACAAAATGCTAATAAGTACGAAATCTTGCCTTTCTACATTCAAAAAGATGGACGTTGGTTAGCTGGGGATGCGCCACAACAAGTATTAGGTTCTGGTAAGCCTTTACTAGAATCGGCAAATTCCCCAAACTCAGAACAAAGCCAACTCACCAATTCTCAAACTCAAACCCTGGAACGTTGGCAATCTCCTTCCCAAGTTGCAGAAGTGGATGTGTGGTTTCCCATTCTTCACGGCCCCAACGGGGAAGACGGCACAATTCAAGGTTTATTGACATTGATGCAAGTTCCCTTTGTGGGTTCTGGGGTGCTAGGTTCAGCACTGGGGATGGATAAGATTGCGATGAAAATGGCATTTGAGCAAGCCGGATTACCGCAAGTTAAATATAAAGCCTTAACCAGAGCGCAAATTTGGTCAAATCCTTGTATTTTCCCGAAACTTTGCGATGAAATAGAAGCCACATTGGGCTATCCTTGTTTTGTCAAACCTGCTAACTTGGGTTCATCGGTAGGTATTGCCAAAGTGCGATCGCGCTCAGAATTAGAAACTGCACTCGACCAAGCCGCCAGTTACGATCGCCGCATCATTGTAGAAGCTGGAGTAGTCGCCAGAGAAGTAGAATGTGCTGTATTAGGCAACGACCAACCCCAAGCCTCAGTTATTGGTGAAATTACCTTTGATAGCGACTTTTACGATTACGAAACTAAATACACCGAAGGTAGAGCCGATTTAGTCATTCCCGCACGACTGCCAGATGATATCAGCCGTAAAATTCAAGATATGGCTTTACAAGCTTTTGCGGCGGTTGATGCAGCAGGGTTAGCCAGGGTAGATTTTTTCTATGTAGAAGCAACCGGGGAAATCTTAATCAACGAAATTAATACCTTACCGGGTTTTACTGCTACTAGTATGTATCCTCAACTTTGGTCTCATAGCGGCGTAGCTTTTCCCGAATTGGTAGATAGATTAGTACAACTAGCTTTAGAAAGACATTCGCCTGCAAGTGCGGAGTGAATTAATGGGGAATTTTACCGTCATTGAAAGTGAGTTTGATTAACCTCTCTTTGATGCAGAGCTATGGTGTACACACAACTTTCGTTCGGTGCATCTGTCCCGCCTTGGAATAAATTCCGAGTCTCATAGCGCAAGTCCTCTGAAGAAGACTCAAATTTCTGCCAGTCCACTTAAGTGGACTTTGGCTATAAGCCTGGAACTTTAGTGTGGTGCATCTGTCCCGCCTCGGAATAAATTCCGAGTCTCATAGCGCAAGTCCTCTCAAGAGGACTCGAATAAAAATATCTGACAGTCCACTTAAGTGGACTTTGGCTATAAGCCTGGAACTTTAGTTCTAGGCGAGATGCGTTTCATACTGGGTATTTTCGACTGGTGTGTACACCGTAGCTGACGGGAAGAGGGGCTTAAAACTCATGACTAACAATCCATTTGCACAACTTGTTGGACAACAGCAAGCCATAGAATTATTGACTGAGGCTGTGAGACAAAATCGAGTTGCACCAGCTTATTTGTTTGCGGGAACAGAGGGTGTAGGCAGAAGTTTAGCAGCTCGGTGTTTTGTCGAGTTATTATTTTCTAGTACTGTTAACACACATTTGGTTGCATCGGTGCAGAATCGGGTGCGTCAAGGGAATCATCCTGATTTGTTGTGGGTACAGCCAACATATCAATATCAAGGGCAAAGATTAACAGCCGCCGAAGCAGCAGAAAAAAAACTTAAGCGCAAAGCACCGCCTTTAATTCGATTAGAACAAATTCGGGAAATTACACAGTTTCTCAGTCGTCCGGCTTTAGAAGCACCAAGAAATGTGGTGGTGTTAGAAGAAGCGCAAACAATGGCGGAACCAGCCGCGAATGCGTTATTAAAAACTTTAGAAGAACCAGGACAAGCAACGATTATTTTAATTACACCTACGCCTGAGTCGGTTTTGCCAACGTTGGTTTCGCGCTGTCAAAAGATTCCTTTTTATTGCTTGGACAGTGCAGCGTTAAGTCAAGTATTGCAGCAAACAAATCATCAAGAAATTTTGCAACATCCGGCTGTGTTGAGTATAGCGGCTGGCAGTCCGGGAAATGCGATCGCCTGTTATGAACAATTACAAGTTATCCCCTCTGAATTACTCTCACACCTCACCGCCGCCCCAAAATCTGCCCGCCATGCTTTAGAACTAGCTAAAACAATTGACAAAGATTTAGATACAGAATCACAACTATGGTTAATTGATTACCTACAACATTCTTATTGGCAAAAGTGGCATCAACCAGGAGTTATTAATCAGCTAGAACAGGCACGCAAGGCACTTTTAGTTTACGCCCAACCGCGTTTAGTTTGGGAATGCACTTTATTATCTGTACATCAACAATGCAATGTATAGAAGTAATACCAATTCGCAATTTGCAATTTGCAATTAATAAATTTAGCTCCAGTAAGACTTTTCTGATTTATATCTGTCGCATTCTTCTTTCAAATTGCTATAACTGTGAATAAAGTTTCAATCCCTAATAGGGATTAGTTTGAATTGCAATCCAACATGATTCCTGATATGCGTCAGGCATTCATGTTTCAATCCCTAATAGGGATTAGTTTGAATTGCAATTTCACTTGAAAAACCTCAAAGCAAAAGCTCAAATTGAAGTTTCAATCCCTAATAGGGATTAGTTTGAATTGCAATTTGACATCAAAGACCCCATACTTGGTATCGTCAAGGAGTTTCAATCCCTAATAGGGATTAGTTTGAATTGCAATTTAACAGCCGCATTAGGAAATGACACCCAAGGTACGTTTCAATCCCTAATAGGGATTAGTTTGAATTGCAATGTCGAAAATGCCACGATAGTATATGCCATCATCCCGTTTCAATCCCTAATAGGGATTAGTTTGAATTGCAATGTAAAAGCAATGATGCAAATCAGTCAGAGTTCAAGTTTCAATCCCTAATAGGGATTAGTTTGAATTGCAATCTCACTTAATGTAAGTTTAAATATCTCATTTGTTTCTGTTTCAATCCCTAATAGGGATTAGTTTGAATTGCAATATTAGTGGTATCATTGTGTTATAATCTTAGAAGATATGTTTCAATCCCTAATAGGGATTAGTTTGAATTGCAATGTCCTACATTAGTAAGTAAAAAGGTTATCAAAGTGTTTCAATCCCTAATAGGGATTAGTTTGAATTGCAATCGCTTCTGTCCAATCAAGTTTTCGAGCTTCATTGTTTCAATCCCTAATAGGGATTAGTTTGAATTGCAATAGCGGGAGGCAGAAAGTCTTGTGCTATGAAGTTTTCAAGGTTCAGTTTCGCGGATGGGTTGATTATAACACCCAATAATGTCAATTGATTGACACTGAATCTCTGAAACCTATACTGTATAAGGTGCGCGGATGATTTTAATTTATTTTTTCGGCAAAACCTGATGCTGAAAGGAATACAGCCATTTTGGTGAAACCCTAATTTTTTACACCTACTCATTCGCGCATTTGAGGAAATTCAGTTCTTACTTTTAACTTTTGCCTTTTTCCTTTTTCCTTGTTGTACTAGTTAATCAAATTTTCTAATGCTGTTTGCAAGTCTTTGGTTAAATTACTGGCTGCTTGTCTGGCTGCTTGACGGTTGTTTTGGGACTTTTCCCAGCGTTCGGTAACAGAAATTGGTTCACCGACGGTAATTTTTACTTGGCGCAAACCTAAACGCGGTCTTCCGGGTAATGTGGAGTTTTGAATCCGCGTCAGCATATCATACATTAATAATGCAGTCTCAGCGAAGCGATCGCTAGTCGGTTGTTCTTTGAGATAGTTTTCGGTAATGGCGACAAAACTTTCGACTATTCTCATGTGCTGCATTCGTAAGTCCGCTTCTTCGGCAATCCAATCAGCCAGCCCGCGTTTCAAGGGTGGTAGGCTATTAATATCAGGAATGTCGTCTCGATAAATATAATTCCAACCAGCTTCTTCTAAACGCCGACACCTATCAATAAAGTTTCCCTGGGCGGGAACATCAAAATATTGTTCGGCAATTTTTAAACCAGTATCTAATAAACGATGCAGTCGAGTAATAAATGGTTGATTTGGAATTTGGGGTAAGTCTTGATGATAAAAGCGGCGATAAAATTCTTCCATTTCGGTGATGAGATGTTCACCCAGACGACAAATGCGTTGATGATAAATTTCGCCTGGGTTGTCAATTTGCGACGGCGAAATTGACTGGACTGTTAAACCGCTATCTGCTTCTAATTTACTTAATAACCAATTTATTTTTGCCCAAGGTGGCTGGACGTAACGATATTGAATAGCAACTGGTACTATAAATACTGTTTCAGGGCGATCGCTTTTTTGCAAGTCTTCCACACACCAAAAGCCTAATTGCGCTACACCCGGTTCTAACGGACTAACGATGCCACTATGACCATTTGTACCACCTTCAGGTGCAACAGCGATCGGTATTTTCCCATTCGCAAATAAATCTCGTGCTGTTTGAATAGCCAGCCTGTCAACTCGTTTCCCCCGCCGCACAGGAACACCACCCACACGAGAAAATAACCAACCCAGCCAGTTTCCCGCCCATAAAGTCATTCCTCGTTCATAAATAAAGTGACTATGAATCGGTTCTTGTAAGTTAATATGATGCTGACGTGCTGCTTTGGGAACCAAGCGTGACAGCAGATACAACATACATAAGGGATCTTCGACTTCTGGGTGACGAAATGCTATCAAAAAGCGGATTTTGCCGGCTTGGAATTGTTGATAAAGTTCGGCTAATATCTCTGCATTCTCCGCTTCGATTTTAACCACACCAGCCGTTAACCAAGGTCGAGTCCGAAACCGCAAGATAAATGGCAAGCACCACCGCATCATCTGGAGTATTAGCGGGTTAAAATTTTGGGGAATAAATTTTAGTGGTGGTTGAGTGGAGTGGATTGATTTAGGCAAGCTGTTCTCCAGATGATATTTGTTGCGATTGTACAATATGGACTTTAGGTTGTGTCTTGGGCGATCGCATAAATCTTTACCAACCCCAACCTAGTAGTTCACCAACCGAACATTGCCGTGTAGACTTAGCAGGGGTGCAGGGGGCAGGGTGCAAGGGAGAGAATCTTTCCCCTCTGCTCCCTGCTCCCTGCTCCGAAGCTTGCCACCACGCAAAGTTATCTTGGCAGACTACTGGAACTCACACTCAACAGCCGTGAAGCCTTATGTCTAAAAAACCGTCTCCCAGTTTTCCATTCAACAGCAGTCCCCACTCAGATAAATGGCAAGAAAGAACTAATCAAGTAGCTTATCGCTTCAACCGCCAATATCAAAACCAAACTTTTGAATTACCAGCAGAAGTACAAGCTTTGCCAATATACCAAGAATGGCAAGCAGGTATTTTAGCAGGGAGGGCTGTTTCTCCGTTTTGGGAAATTGCTCAACCGCAGAAAAATCAACATTGTTTAGATATTGGTTGTGGTGTCAGTTTTTTGATTTATCCTTGGCGTGATTGGCAGGCATTTTTCTATGGCCAAGAAATTAGTAACATCGCACGAGATACGCTTAATTCTCGCGGTTCTCAGCTAAACTCCAAACTATTCAAAGGTGTAGAGTTGGGTGGAGCGCATCGTTTAAATTATGCCTTAAATCAATTTGATTTAGCGATCGCCACCGGCTTTAGTTGCTATTATCCCCTGGAATACTGGAATATTGTTTTAGGAGAAGTTCAACGAGTTTTAAAATCTGGGGGACATTTTGTCTTTGATATTCTCAACCCCCAACAACCTCTAGCGGAAGACTGGGCGGTGTTAGAAACTTATTTAGGTGCAGAAGTATTTTTAGAACCTCTAGCCGAGTGGGAAAAAATCATCAAAGCCGCCGGGGGTAAACTAGTTGCACAGCAATCAGGCGAATTATTTGAATTATATAAAGTAAAGTTTTAAAGTGCTGAGTCACGTACACTGAGCGTTCGCGCAGCGTCTCCGTCAGGAGAAGTCGAAGTGTACGTGCTGAGAGGGGGGAGACAAGGTAGAGGGGGTAGACAAGATAGAAGTAGAAAGATTGCTTCAGTGTCTCCCGTGTCCCCCGTGTCTCCCTTGTCCCTTCTTACAACTTCCAGCTTATCAACTTAGCATAAATGTATGCGATCGCTTCACTAATCACTACCCGCACACCTTCACTAGAACTCCACCATTTTTGCGGATCATAGTTTTTTGTTTTAGCCGAGATAATTCCGACTGGAATTTTGGGAGCAAATATATTACTAAATATCAACCAACTTCTCCGCCCATGAGCATCAATTGTCAACAAATTAATTGACTCAATTGGTAAATTTTTCTCTGATATATACTGCCATAATGCCACCGCCGAAGCATTAGTTCTATTTTTAGTCACACTAGGCGTAGGTACAATAATCAATTTATCTTGCGGAACACCCAATTTAGCTAATGTCAAAGCTGCAATTTCGGCAAAATTCTGATATTCCGCCAGATAAAATCCTTGTTCTACTTTTGAGCCAATGGTAATAATTTGGCGATAAGAACCACTTTTAAATTCTCCGGCTGCTTGTTCTAAAGCATAATCACATATCCAGCCATCAATAACGAGTGTATCTGCTGATTTAATGGGAGAATTTACGGCGAGAAATGAGTGTATATTCTGAATTACAAAAAATAGATTACCCGCCAAAACAATCAGAAATAACGCCCATCCCTGCGCTGTAAGAGTCCAAATTTCTTGACGTTTGATTAACCACATTAAACCTTAGCTGAACCTTGGGCTTTTAAATAAGCAAATACAGATTTATCCCCAATATCGGCGGGAATTGCTTGTACAGTTTTTCGCAAAGCAAAAACTAAAAATAAAGTTGCCCAAATTCCTAACAAAATTTGTTCTACTTGAATTGGTAAAATCCCGACTAAATGTCCTAATAACAGCAAGGGAACTGTGAAAGTTAACACCTTTGTTTCCAGACGATTAAAACAGAAAGCTTCTTTAAAATAAATGCCTGTTAAGGCTGCGAAGGTAAAACCTATACCTAAAATAGTCAATGGGTTTGTGTAGACAGTCAATGCAAAAGGTTGACTGTCAAAATGAGCAAAAATAAATGCAGAAATACTCCCAATTAACCAAAAAACTTGTAAAACTCGGTGCAGCAAAACCATGTAAATATGAATGGTCAACAAACTCACACCGAGAGCTAAACTAAAACAGGTATATAAAGGGGTAATTGCTTGGATGGTAGTCGGATTATTGTAAAACAATGCCAAAACAGTCCCCACAGCAAAGCTGAGTGCCGCTACCATTAACGCAGTACGATAGATAATTACACCAGTGCGATCGCTTTGATCAATCGTAAATTCCCCAAATTGCCCTTGATAAACTGGTGATGGAGATACAGTTTGCGTAGTCATAGTCAGCAAAAATATTTAAACTAAGACAAAGACATCTTAACAAAAGTCTTACTGAGAGCGATCGCACTGTGTTATCTGTTGTGTAAATTCAATTTATTTAGTTTAAAAATTAATATCAATTACCTCTGCATAATATCCAGGACTTACGCACAAAGATTATCTGTGGAGATTGGGTGTAAAGGTGAAAGGGTTTGGGGTGTAAGGATTTTGAATCAGTATACCCCTGAACCCCTACACCCTCGCCACAACCCTTGGTTTTTCGTTTTGATGCGTAAGTCCTAATATCCTACTGGCGTGTCTAGCCTTAAATGTTGCATTAAAAAACTTATTTCATCCGCGTAGCCTACGGCAAGCCGTTTGCGCGTCCACATTTGCGGTTAATTTTTCCAATCTAATGCACTACTTTAGCCTTGCCACGCCAATACGATAATTTTTATTTTTACCCTATGAATCACCTCTCAGGGTGTTGTAGGAGAAAGAGTTAGCCCATTAGCAGTTTCACTAGCGTCAATACAAGTATCTAACGCCTGCATTGGTGTTAAAGGAATTTCCCGACGCAAACCAACCACACAGTCAGCAAAAGTGATAGGTAATAAACTACGACCACAATAATTTAAAACGGCTGAGTTAATTTCTTCTTTGGTATTGAGACTGACACCAACCACACAACTGGCTAATTCTTTAGGACGACGCGCCCTGGAACAGTAAGCCAGCGCATCAGTTGGGCTAATTTTTGTTCTTTGTTTAATGGTTGCTACACAAGCAGATAAATCTCTGGGACGTATGGCTGTCGCACAACCTTGGGCTGCGGCTGCTTGGGTGACACCTGCTTTTAAAAGTTGCGCCGCACATGCACGGTAACTTTCATGGTCATCGGAAAATATGATCAGTGCTGGGCTGGGAAGACTAGAGATCAACAGTCCTGCTATAGCCAAAACAGGTGTAGTCCAGCGCATACTTTTGGTGTTGAGTATCCCAGAAATAGACTGATCTTGAGGCTTTCTCGCTTTACTCGCTTTTTGTGTTTCCATTGCCATTGTTCCAAAACCCTCAGTTATGCTAACTCAAATGTAAGCCAACTCTGCTTGACATTCTCAATTCTGTTGTCATGGCAAATTGCTGAGTGCTGAGTTCTTAGTATTTTTTAGAGCTTCAGCCGCAAACATAAGCTGAGATTATGCTTCGACCGCTATAAATTCGGATATTTATAAATTTTTGATGATTAAATTTCGGATTTTTGGCATTTTTCATTTACAGATATTTATAATAGTATGTCTGGGTAAAGTTTAAACAGGATTAAATTAAGGAAACTCATGTCCCGATACAGAGGGCCACGCCTCAGAATTGTACGTCGCTTAGGCGAATTACCAGGATTAACTCGTAAAAGCGCAAGACGCGCCTATCCGCCCGGTCAACATGGACAGAACCGCAAAAAGCGTTCTGAATATGCTGTCCGTCTCGAAGAAAAGCAAAAACTCCGTTGTAACTACGGTCTAACAGAAAAGCAACTGCTACGCTATGTCCGTAAAGCCAGACGTGTTACTGGTTCTACCGGACAGGTGTTATTGCAACTGCTAGAAATGCGCTTAGATAATACCGTTTTCCGCTTGGGTATGGCTCCCACAATTCCAGCAGCGCGTCAGCTGGTAAATCACGGTCATGTCACAATCAATGGTCGTGTAGTTAATATTCCCAGCTATCAGTGCCGTCCTGGTGAAGTAATTGCGGTTCGTGATACAGCACAATCACGGAAGTTGGTAGAAACTAACTTGCAATATCCCGGTTTGGCTAACCTTCCCAGCCACTTGGAATTTGATAAGAACAAGTTAGTTGGCAAAGTTAACGGTGTCATCGAACGCGAGTGGGTGGCTTTACAAGTTAACGAACTGCTGGTTGTGGAATACTATTCACGACAAGCATAAGGAAGTGCTGAGTGCTGAGTGCTGAGTGCTGAGTAATTAAACAGCCTCAAATCTCAGAACTCATTACTCAACAAAGTTTTATCCGCCAATTTGCGACATAGTACGGCTGTATGTGCCTGTAGTACCAGAGTCGCGGCCTTTAAAGTTAATTTCTGGCTTGATGGCTAATAAGTGTCTCACCTGTTCTCGTAACTCGTGGATGCTGACACCAGAACGCAGGGCAGTTTTTAAATCTAATTGACCAGTTTCATTTAATAAGCAGGGACGTAACCAACCATCGGCGCTGAGTCGCATCCGGTTACAACGATCGCAAAAACATTCTGACATCTGACTAATAAATCCTAGCGTGCCTTTCGCTCCCGGAATTTGAAAAACATCCGCAGGCCCGCTACCACGGACTTGTGATTCTGTCAATCCCCATTGTTTGCGAATGCGTTGGCGTAAATCCGCAGAAGATACCCAACCGCGATCGCCAAATAATTGCCAATTACCAATCGGCATAAATTCAATAAATCGGACGTGCCACTGTTTGTCAATGGTGAGGGCAGCTAAATCGAGAATTTCGTGGTCATTAACACCGGGGATCACCACTACATTCAGCTTCAGAGGGTTGAACCCCACTTTGTAGGCGGCTTGAATACCATCCCAGACTTGTTGCCAGCGAGAACGTCCATGATTGCCGATAATTTGATCAAAGATATCAGGATCAAGGGAATCTAAACTAATATTTATTCGGCGTAAGCCAGCTTCATAAAGATTTTTGGCGATGGGTGCAAGTAAAAACCCATTAGTTGTCATGGATAAGTCTTTAGTTTCCCTGAATGATGCGATCGCTTTAACTAAATCTACTACACCAGGACGCAGTAGAGGTTCGCCCCCAGTTAAACGAAATTGCGTAAAACCGACAGGGATAAACACCTCTTGAATCAAAGTCAGTAGTTCCGCGTCAGAGAGTAGTTGTTGCTTGAGGGCATATTCTAGTTCTGCACCCTCCGGCATACAGTATTGACAGCGAAAATTACAGCGATCGATTAAACTAATGCGGAGATAGTCTACCTGGTTCATTTTAAGGAATTTATTTCTATTGTATTTTCCGCATTGCCCATCTGACTTTCATAGCTATCAAGCATAAGAGTGCAAGATGAATAAAGACGCAAAGACTTGCGCCCTCAGATTTTAGTATATTTAACCGAATATAGCAGAAGGCAGGAGGAAAAGTCTTACTATCCCTTGCATTCAAGCTTTCAAACTCTCCCCTATTTGGCTGACACTGGCTGGGGGATTTTTTTTGGTAGATGATGCTTGTTGTGAAAAATTATTCCGGGAGATGCAGCTTGAGAACAGAACAATTAATTGGTAGATGCACCCTGATAACTTTCTCCCTAGTTGGCTGACACTGACTGGGGGATTTTTTTTTGGTAGATGATGCTTGTTGTGCAAAATTATTCCGGGAGATGCAGTTTGAGAACAGAACAATTAATTGGTAGATGCACCCTGATAACTTCTCCCCTAGTTGGCTGACACTGACTGGGGGATTTTTTTTTGGTAAATGATGCTTGTTGTGCAAAATTGTTCCGGGAGATGCGATTTGAAAACAGAACAATTAATTGGTAGATGCACCCTGATAACTTTCTCCCTAGCTGGCTAACACTGGCTGGGGGATTTTTTTTGGTAGATGATGCTTGTTGTGCAAAATTGTTCCGGGAGATGCAGTTTGAGAACAGAACAATTAATTGGTAGATGCACCCTGATAACTTCTCCCCTAGTTGGCTGACACTGGCTGGGGGATTTTTTTTGGTAGATGATGCTTGTTATCGAAAATTGTTCCGGGAGATGCGATTTAAAAACAGAACAATTAATTGGTAGATGCACCTGATAACTTACTTCCCTAGCTGGCTGACACTGGCTAGGAGGATTTTTTTACTAGCAACATCTCAGCAGAAGTAAAGTAATTATATATGCTTTCTGCGGAAGATGTTAATTAAATCTCGAACTAAATAATTTTTATAAATGCACCCTGATAAATAAATCTCCTAGTTATCTGACATTACTGGGAGATTTTTTGATATTTGGTAAATAGCAACCATGATTATTGCATATTTATTCGGAAGATATTGATAAATTCTCGAATAAATATATTATCAATCGACGCGCCCTAATAACTAACTCCCCTATGCACTGGCCATAACTGGTAGATTTTTTTATGCTGTTTTAGCAGCATACTGATTTTTGGAATTTTTATCCGGAACATACTTCTAAATCCTGGAAACAGATTATTGGTAGTTGTACTAAGATAACTAACTTTCCTGCTTGGTAGATACAACTATATTTTTACTTTTGAAGCACCCAAAAACCTTTATGGTAATTGTTCCGGAAGACTTTGCTAGACCTTGGAACAATTAATTGGTAGATGTACCCTGATATCTAACTCCCTGGATTAACTAACACTTACTTGGCGATTGTTGAGACAATTATTGTCTTTTGTTGGTAGTTGCTTAGGCGTATATTCTAGCGTAAGTTTCAGACAATATACTAGTGCAAATAGTGTTTTTTGACTATCAGTGTCAGCATTTATTGACTTAACTTCCATCTGAATCTTCGCAGTTATCATGCCACCGATAGAGTTTATCAAACACTTTTAGTGTTTATTAAGATAAAACTCACTTATTTACCTTCTACTATTCACAAGTAGGAGATGGATTGTGGAAATATTTTTGCGATCGCTCAGTTGCTTTGCAGAAGCTACCCTGGATGAGAATCGTAAGTTTGTACATCCTATCATAGTTTATAGTCAGATTTCTACTGATTTGTCAAAACCAGATTACAGATTGCTAAAAAATTAATTTTTTTGAGTTCATTGCTCCATCTGGAACAAAGTCATAGCTTAGGTTTTGGCTAAATTCCGTCGCCTAGTCAACAGCTTTTCCACACTATGAGTATTTCCTGAAAATTATTTTTTTTGGATAAAACTCTCAATTTCGGACTTTAATTTTCATTAATTGCGCTATCCTGGGCGCTCATCCTTTAGTAAGATGCTTACTTTGAATAAGTATGATACGATGTATTGCCTATTTTCAGGGAGGCGCAAAATTATATGAGTTTATCTTTAATTAAATTTTCGTCTGAAGACTGCGGCATTTGCCATAAAATGGCTTTTTATGACCAAAAAGTAGCCGAAGAATTGGGTTTGCAGTTTATTGATGTGAAAATGCAAGATACAGCCACTTATCGCAAATATCGGAAAATTTTGCTCACCCAGTATCCCGATAAATCAGAAATGGGCTGGCCTACTTATATTATTTGTGATGCGCCAGAGGGAGAATTTCAGATTATTGGTGAAGTCAAAGGCGGACACCCCAAAGGGGAGTTTAGAACTCGTCTGCAAGCAGTTTTAAATCCTACTGCTAGTGAGAATTAAGGATTTCAAAAGATTTTACTTCTAAGACTGGGCCAATCATTGCTGCTGTCATGATATCTTCACGCACCTGTCCTGTGACTTTAGCTTGCTGACCAGTTTTGAGCAAGCTTTTATCAGCGCCTTTGAGAATTTCATAAGTCACGCCGTCACCTGAGACTAGCGCCCAAGCGCCCATACCAATATCTCGACGTTCAATAGTGCCTGTAATTGTGATGCTCATAAGATGGGGGAGTAGGGAGTAGGGAGTAGGGAGTAGGGAGTAGGGAGTGGGGATTTTTCACTACTCACTACTCCCCACTCACTATTCCCTGATATTTTATGCCACTTGTCTTTCGTTGTTAACTGCCAAACGGGCTAGTCCGTAACAGAGTAAAGCATTAACAATGAGGAATGTTCTTGCTAAGTTACCGCTACCCAAACCCCAAACGGCTGGGTCATAAATGGCACTGACTGTCAAGCAAGCAGCCACACCTAAAGTAGAACCAACGGCAAACCATTTCCAACTAGGATGTCCTAGCAGGAATACAACTAAAACAAGCGGAATTAAGACACTGGCAAATACAGGATTAAAAGCATCTGTACCTTGTAGTGTGTTACCCAACTCAGGTAGAGAACTGCCTAACAGGCGGAAAGGCCACTGGGGTAAATCAAATATATAGATACCTTTGAGGAAAAATAACCCAGAACTGCCAAAAGTTAAGCCACTAAATAAAGCCCAACTCCAGGTAAAGGGGAAATAAACCCGTAAAAACCAAGCCAGTAAATAGGAACCGACTACCATTAAAATCTTTGGCAACAGTGCCACTGCACCGCCATCTATCCAAAAGCCGGGGTTAATATAACCGTTATCGCGCAACCACCGGAAGAAATCGGGGAAACTGAGTTGTCCTTGGGCTGCTAGTTTAACTGCGGCTTCGGCGTTGAGTTGTCCAGCACCGTAATAGTTCAACCCATCATCTTGAATAACTCTGGCTGACTGTTTGAGAACTTTTAAAATGTCATCGGGGTTTTCGATACCTTTGGCTTTGATTAAAGCCGCTACACCTGCAACGTGAGGCGCAGCCATACTTGTACCTTTGAGTCCCAAAAATTCACTTTCGCCATTTTCGTTGATGGTTTCTTGCAAAATCTTGCCAGTGTCACTACCACCAGGGGCGGAAATATCTACGCCAGCACCATAGTTAGAGTAGTCTGCTTTTTCACCTTCTGGGCCGAAGGCGGAAACACCAATCACATGGGGGTAACGGGCGGGATAGCTTGCACCATTGGCACTTTCATTACCAGCCGCCGCAATGATGACTACACCTTTTCTGTAGGCATAATCAATAGCATCTTTCATTAACTGGCTTTCACCGCCACCACCCAAGCTCATATTAATGACATCTGCACCTTTATCGGCGGCAAATTTAATGGCTTCGGCAATATCAGCAACTGTACCACCACCATTTTCATTTAAAACTTTGAGTGGCATAAGAGTGGCTTCGTAAGCAACACCCGCGACACCATATTGATTATTGGTAGCTTGGGCGACTGTACCTGCAACGTGTGTACCATGACCATAGTCATCGGTGGCTTGTTCTCGGTCATTGACAAAATCGTAGCCTTTGACAAATTTGGTCTCTTTTAAGTCGCGTACTTGCGTAACACCAGTATCAATGACTGCAACGGTGATGCCGCTACCTTTGGTTTCCGTCCACGCGCCTTCAATGCCGATTTTGTGGAGGTTCCACTGCTTGCTGTAATATGGGTCGTTGGGGCCGATTAAGGAAGGTTTGACTTCTTTATTTTGGGGCGGGGTGAGTTCTCCAAGAACGGTGGTTTGAGGTTCTGGGGGAATTCTATAGATGTAATTTGGTTCAATAAATTCTGTGGCTTTGGCAAACTGAGATTTTTTCAGTTGTTGCAGCCTTTGGCGATCGCCTTTGATAATATACACATTGTCTTGTGCAGAAAATTTATTATCTAATTGGGGTGTGACGTTGTATTGTTGAGCGATCGCTTGCAAGTCTCGGTCTATTTCATCTTTAGCAATATCTTCCCGAAAATCAAGCACAATCGTTTCAAAATCACCTTTTGCAGCTAGTCCCTGAAAATTTAAAAATCCAAAAACAGCAGCACCCAGCCCAATAATAAACAGGCACAATAATAATAGCCTTCTCATATTAACTCGTTAACGCTTTTGCCAGTTTGCTCACTAACATAACTTATTTACATCCCTGATTGGTGTAATTGTCACTTTAGTTAGTTAAACCTTCACTTACGACTCAGGATTTGTTAAACGATGGAACGTGGTCTTTTATGGTTGCCTTTGTTGATAGCGTTTTTTTGGTTAGCTTGGCAAGGATCTAAAGAATATCAAAAGGTCGAAGCTTACCGAACTTGGGCAGCACAATTTGAACGAGCCAAATATGATATTTATGCCGTATTAGGTCAAAAAGACAACAATCTTACATGGGGTAAACCCACAACCAAAGGCCCAATCAATGTAGAAACTTTTTCTTTACTTGATGTCAAAAAAATCAATCTTTTGGTCAACGATACAATCGTTAATATAGAAGCACCACCCGCCAAAGGTCGAGACATTAAAATAGAATTTGTGATTGCTGAACCCGCTAAATCTGTACTTGTCCCATTTACAGAAATTCCCTTGGCTATCCAATGGGCTAAATATTTGCAGGGAGCATTACAAAATTTACGCGGGGAACAAAGTTAATCTTCCCGCCGTCATCAGTTCTAGGAAATTGCAAGGTATATTGAGAAGCAAAGCAAAATCAGATCCCCGATTTATTATATAAGTCGGGGATCTAATTTCCTGAGCATTTTTCCAGCAAATATCTTAACCAAATGAATTAATTTTTTTGCAAAATTTTGGGAAATCTTGTCTAGAGAAATTGTAGTTAAAAACAGAAATAAAAAATCATTCATCTTGGTCAAGAGATGAGAATTGGTTATGCAAAAAAATATTGCTGTTTTGGGTGTCTTATTACTTCTTGGTGCTTGTAGTTCTAGTATTGACGGCATCTCTCAAGCTACAAATACCGTGAAAGCAAAAGTAGAAAACTGTCCCCAAGCTGAGGTTGTGGCTTTACCAGGACAAAAGCCAAACGAAGGCTTTTATGACAGGTTTGATTGGCATATTCGCAATATCATAGCGAATGATGACACGATTAGATTTCAAACTTTAAAGCAAGATTTTGTTTTCTGTCGAGCTAATAATACTTGGACAGTCCAAAAAGGAACTTTACCCAAAGACTTACAACCACCTACAAACTATACTGCTTTTGCCCAAGAGATAGTAAATCCCAAGTTCAAAAATATTAACTTGCAGGGTAAAACTTATCAGTATCGGGTGATTCAAGAGCCAAATTATTCTTTAAATTCTGATAATAATCTCTCCCGCCCAGAAGTCAAAGATCCAACCAAAGATAAAATTGTTTTTGAATTAATTACACCTAATAATAAAACTCCTCAACGGCAAACTTTATACACCCTTAAAGATTTGCAAAATGCAGCAGTAAAAGCCGGATTTTCGGCTGAAGGAAATTTGTTAGGTGTGCCTAGAATTACATCTAGTTTAATTTATGGCGATCAGATTTGGTGGTCAATTGCCTTTGAGCAAGGTGAAGGTAACAACGGTATTGCCACCATTGTTAGTTATGACCCAAAAACTGATAAATTTAGCTTAATTCAACCAGAAGCCCTGGCATTTACACAAATCACAGATTTAGCCATTACTGGTGATGTTAATAGTCCAACTTTTTGGATGGGTACTAATGTGAGTGGTGAAGGAAATCTCTACATTCCCGCCAAGGGATTAGTTGCTTATCGTCCTGATGGTTCTTTAAGTACATACACCACACATAACAGTCCTTTAGTTGGGGCAATTCCTGACAAAATCAGAGTAGAAAATAACAGTCTGTGGGTGAGTAGTGCTAACGGTGTTTGCCAAGTGAAATGGCAAGCTGCTGATAACCCAGAGAGTTGGTCTTGTTGGCGCTTTACTGCAATGGCTAAAGTGCCAGAAACATTACCAATTTACAGTGCCTCAACTAATCAAAAGTCTGCTGCTTCTTTATCAGCTAATCAGACTGTAGAAGTTTTGTGGTGGAGTCCTGTAAATTTCCAAACGAACAAAGGACGTTACGAGGTGACATATCCTCAAGGCTTCACAGCAAAACTCAATGAAGGTGCAAGTAAGTATGAGTTTGGGCGTTCCTTACCCGCAGGAAAAACACCTATTGAATGGCCTGGTTTTGAATGGCACTGGAATGGACAACGCTTTATTCGTAGCTTAGATGAAGTTTCCCTCAATTTAGTTGGCGGCGGCCCTCAAGGTATCGGTTCTGGACAACTCAACCCAAACCCAGAATTAGCAAGGAATTGGAATGCAATGCGCGGTGATTTAGAGTTACTTGATATTTCTCCCAAGTCTACCAGCGTAAAATATTACTCTGGCTGGGTTGACTCTGAAAAACTGCAACCGTATCTTACAGTTGTGCCGCAAACCAGACCCCAAAACCCACAACCAAATCCTTTATTGAAGGTTAAGTGAAGTATGAAGTCTGAAGTGTGAAGTATGAAATGAAGTGACTCTAGAAGTTGTCAATGGTTATTAGTCATTGGTCATTAGTCATTCCTTCTACCTTGTCTCCCTTGTCCACCTCGCCCCCCTCACACCCCAACTCCCTACTCACCACTCCCTACTCCCCACTCCCTAACCTTATGAATGCCGAAAAGACATCAAAAATACCTGTAGCTTTAACTATTGCTGGTTCTGATAGTGGCGGTGGTGCAGGGATACAAGCTGATTTACGCACCTTTGCCTTTCACTGTGTCCACGGTACTAGTGCTGTAACCTGCGTGACGGCGCAAAATACCTTGGGGGTGAGGCGAGTGGATGCAATGCCACCGGAGGCTGTTGTTGCCCAAATGCAAGCGATAGCAGAGGATATTGGCGTTATAGCTGCGAAAACGGGAATGTTGCTAAATCAAGAAATTATTGCGGCTGTGGCCAAGCAAGTAGAGGCTTTAGAAATTAATAATTTAGTGGTTGACCCGGTGATGGTATCTCGCACAGGGGCGCAGTTAATTGATGATGATGCAATTAAAACTTTATGTCAGCAGTTAATTCCCCAGGCGGTAATTATTACCCCTAACCGCTATGAGGCGCAGATTTTAAGTGGTTTCCCGATCAATACTCTAGATGATATGAGGGCGGCTGCCCAAACTATTCACCGTAACTTCAAAGCGCAAAGTGTTTTAGTGAAAGGTGGCGGGATGCAGGGCAATGCCCGTGGGGTGGATATCTGGTTTGATGGTAACTGTTTGGAACTCTTGACAACACAGCAAATAGACACGCAAAATACCCACGGTACTGGTTGTACTCTATCAGCTGCGATCGCTGCTAATTTGGCAATGGGCAAGGATTTGTTAACATCTGTCAAACAAGCAAAAGACTATGTTACAACTGCTCTTGCTTACTCACTCAGTATAGGCAAAGGTCAAGGGCCTGTAGGACACTTTTTTCCTTTGTTACGAAATTGACCTGTATTTAGTGGAATATTGTAAGTTGTTAGTTGCTTGTTATGGCGATTTTTAGGTATTGACTCGACCGAAAAAAATCTTTGCTATCTCGGCATTTATCTATTATTCTTGGGCATAGTTTCATATCTAGCCATTTCCCCTAGCATTTCTGTAAAATTCCATTACCTTAACTTTTGATACCAATTCACCGATGCGAACAACCACAGCAGCTGTTCATAGCCACTCTGCAAAACGGCCCGCTTCTCCAAATCATCCCTCCTCTGTGCCATTGTACGTATATCGGGAATTGGCAGCAGAGTTAGAAGCAACCCAAGCCCAGTTAGATGCACTCAACGCGAAAAATCAACAACTGGTGCAAGAAAATAAATTTCTCCGCCAAGAAATTGCCAAAGTCTTGCAGTCTGTTTCCCAATTGCAAAAACTAGTTGATTTCCGTGTCCCCGAAAGTAAGGATAGTAACTCGCCCAGTCGTGCTAGTGGTGAAGTGAAAAATTTCCCCAAACAGCCAAAAAAAGAAGCACGCCCACGTTCACAGTCAGCGCGTCCGCGTCCAGCCGCCCCGCCAAAGTCCAAACGCCGTCCTTTTCCTTTACCTGTGGTCGAAATAGGTTCTCCCCAGCCGGAAACCATCTTTATTGAGGAACAGCCTGTCAGTTATTATCCTTCTAGGGAACCGGAAAAGAGGGAAATTAATGGTTGGGGATTAGTGATTACTATTGTGTTAGTTATGCTGACAGCTTTTGGTGCTGGGTATTTAATTGTAAGACCCTTATTTGCCCATCAAAGTAACTAATTTGGCCATGAATTGTTAACAAATCTACTTAAATATAGAATTTTTCTATCTTTAAGGTAAATCAAGCAAGTTTCACCTCGCTCCTTGTATATCTCCCTATTTTGGACTTCAATCTGAATTGCTAAAACTGCATAGACAAAAACCAGACACTTTAAAAAAAGTTGCAATTATTACATTATGTTTTGGTAATCGGGTTATTGGTAAGAATGTCAGACGATTGATCTGCTTAGATAGATAAACGAACCTATTTAAGATTAAGGAGTCAAATACATGAAAAAAGTAGAAGCAATTATTCGCCCATTTAAGCTTGACGAAGTGAAGATTGCTTTGGTTAATGCGGGTATCGTGGGGATGACAGTTTCCGAAGTGCGAGGTTTTGGACGGCAAAAAGGACAAACCGAACGCTATCGTGGTTCAGAATACACTGTTGAGTTTCTGCAAAAACTGAAAGTAGAAATTGTGGTTGAAGATAACCAAGTTGATATGGTGGTAGACAAAATTATTTCTGCTGCCCGCACTGGCGAAATTGGTGATGGTAAAATCTTCATCTCTCCTGTTGAACAAGTAGTGCGGATTCGGACTGGAGAAAAGAATACAGAAGCAGTATAAGGCTAAATAGTGGCGCGAGCGATCGCGTCTATTACTGTCTAATACTTGACAAAATAGTCAGCGTTGCTGAAAGTGAGATGAAAAACATCCACAAGTTAAACTTTCAGATGTTTTTGTGTCTCTAAAATCAGCAACGCCTCCTAGAAAAATTTCAAAATCGGATTTTACTGATACCAAATTAAAAAATGATTGCGACAGATTGATGGCTCAAAAGCTTACCGATCAACCCTTACCCAATCCAAAATCTGTCTTGAAAAGTTTGCTCAAGTCGGGGAACCCGCCCACGCAACTTTTCGCAAAATCTAAAATCCAAAATGGTATGAGAAATTAGGGAAATTACTCAGTAAAAACTTGAAAAATATTTTGGTAGCCAGACTGGGCTAAATTCTCAGCTTCCCGACGTTCTTCATCAGAAAATTCGCTTTGTAGTTCTTCGTCGTCAGAAAACTTAGCAATTAATTGTTCATCATCGAAAAACAAAGTTTCTCCAGAGTGGAAATACCTGATGGCTATAACTTTGTTATTTCTAAACCAGAAGCCTACCCCGTCTCCGACTTCTAAAAGTGCTTCTGAAGCTGTCACAGGTTCATTATTGATAGTACAAATTCTATAAACCACACCTGCTTTTACTTTTGTCGTTTCATCGCAACCTTCAGTCATCTCTGTGAGGGACTGCATTAGCTTCTCAAACAGTTGTTTTGGAGTGTCTTGATTAATTGCCTGTTTTGCGGTTGCAGAAGTATCAATCTCACATCTATCAGGGATACCATCACCATCATCATCAATGCGTGAGTCATTTTGTCGCCCATCATTGTCGCAATCAATTGCACCTCCAATAATTTTACTTTCTTTCACACCTGATGCTTGGAGAGTAGAGACTTGAGATGCTTGAGAGACTTGACAATTCGTAATTAAAGTAGTAAAAACTAGCAAACTCAAAGAGATTAGTTGCGGAAATAACAGTGATTTCATTACATATCTGATGTATTTGGCTAGTTTAGTTTGCCCAAAATACAACAGTTTGATTAAATATCTCTAATTCTGGACACAGAATCTATAACTTCCGAAAAATGATCGAGACTTCTATTCCTATCTCTACTCTTTTTATTGGGCTGAATGGTCTGATTGCTTTTTTTCTGTCTTATATTGTGGCTTTTGAACGCACAAAAACTAGAGTTTGGCATGGCGAATCTCAAAAAGACATTGCACAACAACCTGATCCTTCCGTTAATCCTGGTGCTTGGGCTACTTTGGTTGAACAAAGCACTCAAAAACTCTTCCCCACTCACAGTCAAGATGATGGGTTGTTGCAACGCAAGGTTCGCGCTCATGGAAATTTTGCAGAGTATGTACCTCATGCGTTACTGTTTGTACTGGCTTTAGAACTAATGCAAGTACAAACATGGTTGTTATGGCTGTTGGGATGCAGCATAACTGTAGCTCGGATTGCCCACGCATGGGGTTTAATCAAAACTTACGGCCCCTCTCCAGGGCGAGCTATTGGCTTTTTTCTCACTTGGTTTGTTTATATCGTTGGGAGCCTAGCCTGTATATATTATGGGTTGAGAGGCATTTTCTCAGGAATTTTTACATAGCAGTTGCCGTGTAAAAGTTTGACCGCCAAGTATAAAAAAGAGGCTGGAGACTAGGGTCTAGAGGGTTTGTATGTTTTTACTCAGCACTTTCTGAGTAACTATTGTGATTTATCACCACTTTCCAAAAGAGGCATAGAGTCTTTCACCCGCCGAATTGGTAAATTGGCAATCAAAGCTGTGGTTCTTTGGTTACTTTCGAGCGTAAATTCCAAGCCATCAGTTTCAATTTCCACATAACGACAGACAATATCTAGAATTTCTTGACGCATTTTTTCTAACGTCTGAGCATCTAGATCAGCGCGGTCGTGGGCTATGACTACTTGTAGGCGACGTTTAACTTGATTGCGACTGTTTTCAGGAGGTCGAGAAAAAAGTCGTTCGATAAGTTCAATGATCATTGCTAATAGATATCAGGAGACTGAAACATTAAACAATCTTTGTCCATAACAACTTACGCAATCGGGCGAAGATGTTATCTGGGGGTGCGTCGAGATCCAAGAATTCGACTGTTTCTCCTTCCAATCTCCGAGCAATATTTTCTACAGCTATAGCAGCTAAAGAGGGAGTATCCCCTAATACCAAGGGTTCGCCGCGATTGGTAGAGACAATTACACGCTCATCGTCAGGGATCACGCCAATCAAGGGAATTGCAAGCAGTTCCTGAACATCTTGGACAGACATCATATCATTTGCCCGTACCATTGCTGGTCTGATGCGGTTTATTATTAAGTGTACACGCTTAACACCTTGTGCTTCTAGTAACCCAACTACCCGGTCAGCATCTCGAACTGCGGAGATTTCCGGTGTAGTTACAATTAGGGCTTCTTTGGCTGGGGCGATCGCATTTTTAAATCCGTTTTCAATTCCCGCCGGACTATCAATAATGACATACTGATATTTTTGGGCTAGTGCATTCACCAATAACTTCATTTGTTCGGGGGTAACTGCATCTTTGGAACGATTTTGGGCTGCTGGTAGAAGTACGAGGTTAGTTTGGCGTTTGTCTTTGACTAAAGCTTGTTCTAACCGACATTCTCTAGAGAGAACTTCTACGGCTGTGTAGACAATGCGGTTTTCTAGCCCTAACAGCAAGTCCAAATTTCTTAAACCAAAATCTGCATCAACCAAGGCAATTTGACGACCCATTTTAGCCAGGGCCATACCGAGGTTTGCTGACACTGTAGTTTTACCCACCCCTCCTTTGCCGGAGGTAATCACAATAATGCGAGTCATGTTCAGAGTTGCGAGCGATGAGGGTTCAGGAATTATAATAGATATTTATGGTACTGGATTTATCCTAGCTAATTGATTTCTAGAAAAATCCGTAGCCCTAGCGATGCGAATTCCTTGCGGCGTGATATGTGCCACTTCGGGAGAAAATTGTGCTGGTAGCTTCTCTGGCGCTCTAGCTACAGCATCGGCGATTCGCAATTGAGTTGGTTCCATTTGCAAAGCCATAATTAGGCACTCACGGTTCCCCCCAGCACCAGCATGAGCAATTCCACGTAAACGCCCCCAGACTAAAATATCTCCTTCTGCAACTACGATACCACCTGGATTGACATCTCCTAGCAAAATTACTGTGCCGGGATGGCGAATTTCCACTCCTGAACGCACGGTCATTTCGAGATAGAGTGCGTCGGCGTGGGTGGTGGGTGTGGCTTGGGGTTCGGAACTGAGGGAAGTTTGGGGCTGTAGTTGTTCTACAGAATACCCTGATGTGACAGCAGCGATCGCAGTTTGTCTACGACTCGTGGCGACATACTTGAGTTGGAGTTGGACTTCACTAAAGCTGTCGGCTAAATCTTGTAGTTGTCTGCTATCTAACAAGCGGTCATGGGCGATCAAATGCACTGGTGTATTTGGTATCCTTAAGCGATCGCCTGCATTTAATCGCACCTTTAACTGTTGCCAAATATCAGACCAAGCCAGTTCCGAAGCAGGTAACTGGGATTCGGTCGGTAAAATCACTAACAGTTTGCCGTCTTCATGTTTGAACTGGACTTGGATATGATTTTTGAGTCGATTGTCTACTTCGGTTTCTGTCACATCCCAAAGAGTAGAACTCGCATCTGTATAGGGGACTTCAGCATTCGCTTCTAAGTCCTTAGCCAAATTTAATTCCAATTCTTCTGGTGCAGGATTTAACTCTACATCCAAAAGTGGAGCATTTGACTCTGATTCTTCGGGGACAGATTCTGGATTTAACACTAAAGGCGGAGAATTTGATTTTAAATAAAGGAGAACAGATGATAATTCCGTATCTGGAATCACAGAATGGGGATCTGGCTCAAAAACGGTAGAATTCGGTTCAATCTGAGAAACCGTGGAATTTACATCTATTTCAGATAGATGAGTGATGGATTCTGCATCAGGAAGCGCAGAATTTGACTCTGGATTGGGGATAGCAAAATCAGAAGTCATGCAGCACCAGCCATAAACACAACGGAAACTCCGGGTAATTACTTATCTTAAATTAGTTACTCGACGGAACAACATTCTCACCCAAGAAAGTTATGAGGACTGAGTACTGTCAACGCTTCTGTGATCTCCCGGAGGATGCACCAACAGCTGCGGCTCAGAACTTTTGAGTTTTTCACTGAACTCATGTTTCTGAAGTATTTCAGAACAAACATTTTGTATCAACCCTGATTTATTATTCTTAACTAGACATACGGACAGCTATTAGGCATACATATTGCACTGTTTTTTGCAGATTGTCATTAGTCAAGAGTCAAAAATCAACTGAAGTATGAAGTATGAAGTATAAAATTAATTCACTCATCAAGGAATAAGTCGTAAGCCGTTTTCAGTCAAGAGTTCACTAGAAAAAAGGTGATTTTATCAATATCCAATGACAAATAACGTTTGCAGAACAAACTCATAGACCAGGATGAAATTTCAGACTTCAGACTTCACACTTCATAATTCTTTAGTTAACCGTTGATAAACTGTTGCCAAGGCATTAGCATCGCCAACATTACCAGGAAATAGTACAACTGGTAAATTGGGAAATTGGGGATGGTTAGCAGGTGTAGTTACCATTGAACAACCAGCGAGAATTTGTCCGAGTAATCTGGCGGTTGTTAAAGCCAAGCCAGTACTCAAAACATCATTAGAGGTAATTCCACCTTTGCTAATTAAAAAGCCAATATCAGCAGGTAAGCCCCGCACAATATCCATCAATAAACTAGAAACTTGAATCCCAAAATCTAGCCGCGTTTTAACATCATTAAAGGTGAGTTCTTGACGACTAGTATAAACAACAGGTGTTTTGCCAGCGTTATGTACAGTCTGAATATTTGCTAATGTCTCAGTCAGCAAAGTAGTAGCAGAATTTTCTTGATGATCGAGTAATCTTTGTACCTCAACTTCAATTCCCACTGTTCCTGCTGTTTGCAATAAAGCTTCTAACTGTTGAGTTGTTTTTTTGACATGGGAACCGACAATGACTGCACCCGGTTTACCTTGGCGCACGTATTTAGCCATGTTTTCGGACGCAATCGGTTGGGGAGGTAAGGCAGCCAAAGCTGTTAAAATACTGGCGGCGCTACGAAATAAAAAGCGTTTACCTTGGCTGGCGGCGGCTAATAAATCTTTGGCGAACATATCCAGGTCAGCTTGAGTTTCACCATCAACGACAGCGCACTGATTACCAGTGAGTTGCAGCAAGCGTTCTAAGCTACCAGCACGAATATCAGCCAGTAAAAAGCGGGTGACAGACTCCGCGCTGATGCGCCCTTGAGTCTTTTCTTCAACATATTTGGGTAAGTAACTGTGATGATAACCAAATACAGAATCGCGGGCAAACTCAGTTTCATGTACTGGAGTTGGGACACCATCAATAATTAAGTAATGGATACTGTCACAGGTGATGCGTCCACCTTCTCTTCGAGAGGCTTCGCCAACAAAAAATGCTGGTACGAGAAAATGAGCATCAAAAGAACCGAGTTCATCGGCGATCGCATCCGTCTCAATGGGATAATGACCGCGTAAAGTAGAATCGGAACGGCTAACAACCAAAAAATCGTTAACTCCTTCAGCCGCTATTGCTTGTTTTAAATTTTGACAAACTTCTCTAGTTACAGCTGCGGCTGACTCTGGAGGTAAGGCGCGGGTGTTAGTCAGCACAAAAAAAATCGGTGATTCATCACGCAAACCGATGCGTAAAGTATCCACATCCCAGCGCATCAGCAGCAAGCAACTGTGGACTGTTTGCGAACCAGTAGGATCATCATCTAAAACAATTATTTTGGGTTTGTTACTCATGAGAGTCAGCAGCACAACTGTTGTGTGGGATATTTCAGACTTGAGAGAATAATCTGCAATAATTTAGCAGTTAAATATATATACCAGCTTGAATAGTGAGTGTTTAGGTTGGCAGATTCACTCAATGATTTGCCAGCGATTTTTTATTATCTCGCAAAAATGGTGTATTCCTGTTCTAGTTAAAATATTAGATGTAGTCTTTCTTCCTGCTGACTTGGCAATAATGATATGACGCTGCAAAAACTAGAGCCAGAATTACTTGCCTTGACACCAAACGAGAAAGCACAAGCAATTCAAATGCTTGCTCAAAGTTTAGGTAACTCTTGGCGAGGTATTGAAAAAACTCCTGGCGTATGTGGTGGAGATGCTTGTATTTCTGATACACGTATTCCTGTGTGGGTATTAATCAATGCTAGAAGATTAGGGATTAGTGAAGCTCAATTGTTGAGAGATTATCCAACTTTATCGGCAACTGACTTAACTAATGCTTGGGTTTATGCCACAGTCTACCCAGAGGAAATTGAAACAGCCATTCAGGAGAATGAAGAAGATTAATGGCTTGTTTGTATGCAGATGAACAATTTCCCTTAGAAGTTGTTGAGTACTTGCGTGATTTAAAACATGATGTGCTAACTGTTCAAGAAGCTGGCAAAGCTAATTTTAAAATTCCCGATGATGAAGTTCTAACATTTGCCAGCAATAACGAGCGAGTTGTTTTAACCCTCAACCGTCGGGACTTCAAACGCTTGCATCGTTCATTTACCAGTCATGCTGGTATTATTATTTGCACAGACGATTCAGAACGCAGTAGTTTAGCTGCACGAATTCATACAGCAATATTAGCTAACGAACCTTTATTAGGTAAATTGATTAGTGTGGTACGTCCTAACAAGTAAAAGCTTATAATTTACTTTTATTATTGAAATGCTTACTTACTTCTTGTAACTTAATTAGAAAAACAGCGATCGCAGGGAAAAATCCAGAGGAATATTCTTATTTGCGTTATGAGTACTCAAATCACTATCACCTTACCAGATGAGATTTACCAACATGCTGAACGTTTTGCGAAATTGGCAAATCGGGATGTTGCTAGTATTTTGGCAGATACAATTCAACTGTCCATTCCATCTGTGAGAGCAGAAGTTAATAATTTAGAACCTGTCTCAGTTCTTGCCAATGAACAAGTTCTGGCTTTGACCGAATTGCAAATGGAACCCGAACAGGATAGCAGATTGAGTGAATTACTTGAGCGTCAACAAGCAGGGACTATTACCGATAATGAGCGTCCAGAGTTACAAAACTTGATGCAAATTTATCAAGAAGGACTCTTACGGAAAGCAACTGCTCTACATGAAGCTGTCAAACGTGGATTAATTGAGCCTTTAAGTCAGTGAGCCAAATTCCAGAAGCAGTCCGTGTAAGAATCAGAACACAAGCCAACAATCAGTGCGGTTACTGCCGCAGTCTTCAAAAGTATGTTCTAGGCATTCTCGAAATTGAACACATTGTACCCAAAGCAGCAGGTGGTACTGATGATGAAGAAAATCTCTGGCTTGCCTGTCGGTTATGTAATTCCTACAAAGGTATTCAAACCTATTAGGACTTACGCAAGAACCCTATCAAATCCTCTTAACTTCGTGTCCTTTGCGCCCTTTGCGGTTCGTTTTTTCATGATTTTGCGTAAGTCCTGCCTATGCCAAAGATCCCATAACTAACTCTAAAGTCAAACTATTCAACCCTCGTCAACAAAAGTGGTCAGATCATTTTACTTGGACAGACGATGGTAGTCAGATTGTAGGTTTAACTACCTGTGGTCGCGCGACTGTTTTAGCTCTGCAATTGAATAATCCCTATGCTGTTGTTGTCAGACAAGCTTGGGTTTCCGCAGGCTGGCATCCTCCAGTAGAAATCTGAGCAAAATTGCGGCAATGCAATCTTGAATTAAGGCTTTTGCAACTTTCTAATTTCGGCTTGTACATCAAGAGCAATCTGCAATGATTGATTGAGTAGTTGAGCATATTCGCCAGCTTGAGTACTGACTTGTAAAGCTTGCAGATTGGCTAAATTATTCACAAATAATTCTTGATTATTCGCCAGGAGTTTTTTATTGTCCCGTAAAACTCGCTCGGTTTTTAAGGCGCGGACTAAATCTTCCCGAATTAATTGTAAGGCTGAAATTACTTGTTCTCTGTCGTTGAGGGCGTTATTTGAAGTGGCTAATTGGTCGTGAATATCTATGGCGTTAATTACAGCGTGATATTGATCGACTTCATCTAAAAGTATGGTGAGTGCTTGCGGACAAGTGAACTTGCGCCAGAGCGATCGCCCAACAAGTACAGCCAACGGTACTAAAATTAATAAAATAATGCCTAATGTGATGGAAGAACCAATAGTTGGCAAAATAATAAACGCATAAATAAAACCCACAATAATTGGTGTGAGTGCTAAAGCCACCAGCAATTCGTTGATTAAAAAGCCAAATCGCTTTTCTTTATCTTTCATGACCGAAGGCCGGAAAACATCTTCTGGGTCAAACCCAGTCAAACGCCTCAATTCTCCCTTACTAATTTCTAAGCCCAGTAAATCCGGCTGCACTGCTGCATACTCCTTGAGAAAGTGCGATCGCGTTTTCATTGTAATCGGCTATGGGCAAGCTCGTACATCCATCTCGGTAGATCAACAATCAGAAAAGGCGCAGAGTACAGGGAAAATTAGGGAGGAGTCTTCCTGCTTGTGGCAATTCCTCTTCTGTGCGCTTGTCTTTCACCTGATGCGGCAGTTGAGCAGTTTGGGAAGCTCACTATACTTGTCGGAACTTATAGATGAAGCCTATCCCCTGAACCCTTGCAGCCTCAATAGCTGATAACTCTTCACCACTAATTGTTAAAACAGATTATTTTTTAATACTTAATTTTAAATTTTGGCCAAATCTATTTATTTACAAGTAATAAAAATATAAAAAAGAAACCTGCACAATCGCATTTTATGCCTTATACATTTAGTTGCTAGGTTGCAATTCTAAAATAGAAAATCTAAAATTCGCAATGGTATCACCGATTATTACAGTATCGCTATTATCAGTTTTAGCAGTGGCTTCTCCTGTGGCTGAGAAAAGCGAGGCTGAGGCATCTACTACCCTGAATGTCCCAGCGATCGCTAATATCTTACCCGCAGACACACCATTAGTCAGTTTAATTAACACGAAGGTAGATGCTTGGGCAGACCTAAATCGTTTTTATTTATTTGACAGAGCATATTCCGCCTTGGCTCAATATTTGCCACCTTCTTTTAAACTCGACTATGTGCGAGAAATTGAGTCTTTGTTGGGCGAACAAGTAGCGGCTGCGTTTCTACCCAAGGTTGAAGGTACAACCGCAACTCTAGAGAATAACTTTATTATGTTGGCTCCTCTGAAAGATGAGTCCCGCATCCAGCCTTTATTAGACTTACTGAAAAATAGTGACCCAAAACGAGTCAAGGTAAGTGAGTATAAAGGTGTAACTATTATAGAACTCCAGGTTCCAGAACCAGCCGAACCGCCAAAATTACCAGAATCAAATCCAGAGACGGAATCAATACCCCCATTACCAGAGTCACCAAAAGCACCAGAACCAAATCCAGAGACGGAATCAACAGCCCCATTACCAGAATTACCAAAAGCACCAGAACCAGCAGCATCACCAGAACCAAATTTAAAAAAAATTCCCAAATTATCGGCAAAGCCGATAAAAATACCCCAAAAACCGACTAATTCTTTGACAAAATCAAACTTAGCGGCGATTCCACCGATTTTGGGTAATCCAGATTGGTTAAAAAGAAGACCCAAAGGACTAGCGATCGCTGCTTTACCAGGATACGTTGTAACTGGATTTACGGCTAAAGCCATTGAGCAAATTATTGATACTTCTCAAGGAGAGAATAATCTTGCTCAAAATCCCCAATTTCAGGAAACAATTAAGCATCCCCAGTATGCTAAATCTTTGTTTACCATTCATGAAAATTTGGCAACTTTTGTGCCTTTAATTAACGACATTGCCAAAGATCCAAGTCTGCCTTTTCCAATTTTTGGTAGTGAATCCATTAACCTTGATGAATTAAAGGAATATGGAAGTGTCAATGGTTTTGTAACAGTAGAACCAGAAGGATTACGTTTTCAAGCTACAGCCTATCGCCAAACTCCAAAATCAGAAAAAGATGAATTTCAAACTGAACAACCAGATGCGATAGTCTCAAGATTACCAGGTGCTACTTACTCTGCTGCCACTGGTCGCAATCTCAATCAAAAATGGTTACTAATAGCAAAAGCTTTAAGTACAGAACCAAAACTCAAAGAGTATCTCGACCAATTCCGTAGTTTTGTCCTGAATAATACCAAACTCGATTTAGAAAAAGACATCCTCAATTGGATGGACGGTGATTATGCTTTCTTTTTGTTTCCTTCTAAGGGAGGTTTATTAGGCTCAATTCCTAACTTGAATTTAGGTATCGGTATCGCCTTAGAAACAAATAATCGAGATGCGGCTGAAACCACTCTCAAGAAATTAGATGAATTGATCAAATCTTTTTCAAACGGAGAAGTTGTAGTTAATACTCAAGATATCCAAGGACAAACTATCACGAGTTGGGATGTTGGCGGGGCATCTTCTCAAAGCTTACTGGCTTATAATTGGGTAGACGAAAAAACTCTTGTGATTTCCACAGGTTTTGGTGCAATTAAAGACTTAGTACCACAGCCTTATATTCCCCTACCTACAACTTATAATTTCAAAACAGCAACTAATACTTTACCCCGACCTAACTACGGCTATTTTTATTTGAATGGTGGCTCTACTTTATCTTGGATTTATGGATTTGCCCCCAGTTTCTTTGATGATCAAACCTTCCGTCCTTGGAAATCAATCATTGGTTCAATCTATAGTTTGAGTGCCACAAGTTCTACCACACCAGATAAAGAACAATTTGATGTCTTAATGGTGTTGGCTCCTACTAGAAGACCGATTAATCCTGTGGGCAAAGAGTAATTATTAGGAGGAGGTGGTTCAGATCCTTTCGGCTTCGCGGTAATCGAGCGAAGTCGAGATTACCGCGAAGCTCACCCACCTGGAGCGGGGGAAAATCGTCCCCAATTCTCCCTGCTCCCTGCCCCTTTTCCTCTTCACTCCTGCCTTGAAAGTGCTGAGTGCTGAGTAAAAATGCTAGTCCCACTTTTATGCTTGGCGATGAAACAAGTTTCATCGGGACTGCCTTACCCTAGCGATAAATTTTCTTACCTACCTACTTACATCAACCCAACCACTCAGGATTAAGTGCTGTACTATCAAATTGACTAGTAGTTTTAAACAATTCATATTGACCTTTAGCAGCAGCTTGACGAGTCCGATTTAATAGTTCTTGAACTTGTGCTTGACTCAGATGTTCAAAGGTGCGGATGGCTTCAAAAGCTTGGTCTAAGATTTTCATACTTTCAATGCCTGTAATCACTGTGGATGTCGGCAAATTCATCGCATAGTGTAAGCATTCAATGGGTTTAACAGTATTACTTTTGAGAATGTTTTGATCACCCATTGATTTCATTCCTAAAACACCAATTCCATCCTTAACTAGTCTGGGTAAAACTTGGCGTTCAAAACTGCGGAAATGGGCATCCATAACATTTAATGGCATTTGGACTGTATCAAAACGAAAGTTGTTTTGAGCAGCAACATCAAGCATTCTCAGGTGAACTAAGGGATCTTTGTGGCCAGTAAAGCCGATGTAGCGAATTTTGCCAGCTTTTTGGGCTTCTAGAACCGCTTCCATTGCACCGCCAGGAGCAAAAATCCTGTCTGGGTCTTCCATACGGATGATTTCATGATGCTGTAATAAGTCTATGCGATCGCTCTGCAATCTTTTCAAAGAATCATCAATTTGCTGGGCTGCGGCTTTTTTGGTGCGACCATCAATCTTTGTCATCAAAAACACTTTTTGCCGATAACCATCCCGGAGTGCTTTACCCATGCGAATTTCACTCTCGCCATTGTGATAGTCCCAGCTATTGTCCATAAAGTTAATACCACGATCAATAGCAGCACGAATCAGCCGGATACCTTCTTCCTCATCTTTTGGTCTACCAATATGGTGTCCACCCAAACCAATTACCGAAACTTTTTCCCCAGTGCGGCCTAACTGACGATAAATCATTTCACCTTTTTTAATTGGAGTGGGTTGATTTTGGGCTAAAGCTTGTTTAAAAATTCCTGCTGACGCTGCTAGTCCGACTGTTCCTAAACCAGAAGCAGAAGCTATTTTCAGTAAATCTCGTCTACTGATTTCCATAAATCATTAAAATCAAACTATTACATCCTCATAGCTTTGCACGGTGCAGAGTAAGCTACATCTAACTGTTGAAAGAGAACCGTCTTGATCAAGAGGTGTATTATATTGTGTCCAGTAAAAGACTGATCACAAAGACATCTCAACAAGTTTGTTACGGAATATTAAGTCGCACATCATGTCATATAACAATATTGAGGACTGAATATAGCATTCACACTTCACACTTTATAGATTATGAAACTAAAACGCCGTCAATTTTTATCTTTAGGTAGTTTGGGAGCAGTTGGTACAGGAATTATCGGTTGGGCTTTAACTCATCACAATAATTCTTCTGATGATTTTGTCGCCATAGCAGCTAAACCCGCAAAAAAAGATTTACTCTTGCGTTTTGTGTCTGTGGCAGATACTGGAACTGGTACCAAAGGACAATATGCTGTAGCTGAAGCTATGAATTTTTATCACAAACAAAACCCTTATAACTTAGTGGTTTTAGCTGGCGATAATATTTATAACAATGGCGAAATCGAAAAAATCAATGCAGTTTTTGAACGTCCTTATCAACCTTTACTCAAAAAAGGTGTTAAGTTTTACGCTTGTTTAGGTAATCACGACATTCGGACAGCTAACGGTGAACCGCAACTTAAATACTCTGGCTTTAATATGCAGGGAAAACGTTACTACACATTTCGCCGTAATCAAGTCCAATTTTTTGCTTTAGATACTAACGGTAATGCTGATTGGAAAAAACAACTACCTTGGTTAGAACAAGAATTAAGCCGCAGTGATGCACCTTGGAAAGTTGTATTTGGTCATCATCCGGTTTATGCTTCTGGTGTTTATGGTAATAACCCAGAGTTTATTAAAGTTTTTACACCTTTGTTTCAAAAATATGGTGTGCAACTTTATATTAATGGTCATGAACACCACTATGAACGGACTAAATCTATTAATGGCACTACTTATTTAATTACTGGCGGTGGTGCTGGAACTCGCCCTGTTGGTCGTTCTGAATGGACAGCATATTCGGCTTCTAGTTTGAGTTTTGCAGCTTATGAAGTGTATGCCGATAGAATCGAAGTTAAGGCTATTGGTACTGATAATCGTGTTTTTGATCAGGGGATTATTCCGATTAAAAGTGCTTAGTTAAGTCAGTAAAAATCTCGCGCAAAGGCGCGATCGCACCTACCAATGAATACTCCAAATTATGCAAATTACTGCTGAATTTGGCAAGGGCTGAAAGATTTGCGATGCAGGGATGAAGCGCCGTATTCTCGCAACGCCTGTAAATGTTTTGGGCTACCGTATCCTTTATTCTTTGCCAAATCGTACTGCGGATACTTTGCGGCTAAACGCAGTATCAACTCGTCACGCCAAACTTTAGCAACAATACTAGCAGCTGCGATGGAAAGCGATCGCTCATCTCCTTTGACTATTGTTTGTTGGGGTATGTGCAAATCTTTCATTGCTTGATTGCCATCAACCAAGCAAATTACAGGCTGTACTTTCAATTTAAGTACAGCCCGTTTCATGGCTAACAGTGTTGCCTGCAAAATATTTATTTGATCAATCTCCGCAGTTGCAGCAAAGCCGATTCTCCAGTCTGTTGCTAATTCACAAATTTGTGCGGCTAATTTCGCTCTTTTAGAACTGGAAAGCTTTTTACTATCTTTAACTCCAGCTGCAATCAATTGGGTGAAAGCATCTGCTGGGAGAATGACGGCTGCTGCAACTACAGGGCCAAATAAAGCACCACGTCCGACTTCATCGATGCCGGCAATTAAGCCAGACATCCCCGCTAAAGTGGACGAAAACTCCAGCCATTCCAGTTCACCTAAATTTGGTAGGGAATTAACAGCAGTTTGTTGAATCTCTACCATAAAGCATCTTAACTTTCTTCAGAACCAGATTCTACAGCCGAGGAACGACGACGACGGCGGCGGCTACCTGTAGCAGTCAAATTTGCTTCCGTGTCTTCAGGGGTGGGTGCAAATCCCTCTGACTCTATTGGTTCTTCGGGTAAAGATTTTGCCTCTGGTTCTACAGGTGGTGGGGCGATGGGTTGAGTGAAAGTTTCAGGAATAGCCACCTCGGCAGGCGGTGGTGATAATGTGCTTGTTCCTTGTCCTGGCTGAACAATGTTAATAATCACTGATTTGGGATTTTTCACTTCCCTATCCAATTTCACTAAGGGGGAGATTCCCATCAATGCAAAAACATCTTGTTCTTCTATAGTCATTTCTACAGTTCTAATTTCCGGTGGTTCTACCACTGGTTTGACTGGTTCTGTTTTGATGACTTTATTGCGTTCGACTCTTTCTGTCCAACCTGATTTACCTAATGTGGGTGCAGGAATATCTGGTGTTGGGCTTAAGTCAACTTCATTATCCAGGTCTAGATCAGTATCACTATCAAAACCGAGAGAATTAGGTGCTAGGCGTGACTCATCTTTTCCATTTGCGCCATTAATCCCAATTCTGCGGCGACGGGTGCGGTTACCACGTTTATTGTTATCACCCAGTTCGTGATAGCTGGGATGATTAACTAAATTTAAGGCACTTAAATCGCCATCATTATCAAAACTATCACCAAAGCTATCAAAGCTTTCTCTCGGTTCAGAAATCCGCGCTACGGGTAAACGAGGTTCTCTTTGTGGTAAAGGTACAAAACGTTCTGGTAATTCTGCTGGTGTGGGTAAGCGGGTTTCGGTTTCGCCGGGGAGATGGACAATGTGACCTAAGCCACCGCAGGTTGGACAAGTACCGCCAAACAATTCGTAAATGTTTTGACCTTGGCGCTTGCGAGTCAGTTCGACTAAACCGAGTTCGGTGAGTTGGGCAATTTGGGGACGGGCTTTATCGGCTTTCAGGGCTTTGTTGAAATGTTCCAGGACGTGTAATTGGTCACGCCGTGATTCCATATCAATGAAGTCAACCACAATTACCCCAGCAATATTCCGCAGTCGCAATTGACGGGCAATTTCTGTGGCGGCTTCGCAGTTTGTCCACAATACTGTTTCTCTGGCTGTGGCCGATCGCGTGAAGGAACCAGAGTTAACATCAATTACGGTGAGGGCTTCTGTAGGTTCAATAATAATGTAACCACCAGAAGGTAAATCGACTCTTGGTTTGAGGGCTTCTCGAATCGCGGCATTGATGCGGAAATACTCTAATATGGGTGAGCGATCGCGGTGATGATCAATCAACAATCCTTGGGGTGTTTGTCCGCCACTCCAGTTCTGCAAATACTGTTTTACCCGCTTCAAGCCAGTGCTGGAATCAACCACAATTCGGTTGACATCTGCACCATACATATCTCGCAATACCCGTTGAATAAAGTCATCATCTCGATTTAACAGGGCTGGCGCACGAGTTGATTGTGCTTCTTGTTGAATTGCTTCCCATTGTTTTTGCAGCAATTCCAAGTCTTCCATGATGGCTTCTTCGGGCTTGCCTTCGGCTTCTGTACGTACCAACAAACCCATCCCCGCCGGTTTGATTAAAATTGCTAACGCCCGGAGGCGATTGCGTTCATTTTCACTTTTAATCCGGCGGGATAAATTCACGCCCCGACCATAAGGCATCAGTACTACGTAGCGTCCAGGCAAAGTAATGTTACCAGTGAGCCGCGGCCCTTTTGTTCCGGTTGGCTCTTTCATTACTTGCACCAACACTTTTTGTTGCGGTGCTAATAACTCTGTAATGGCGGCGGCTGTTCGCTTTAACCTTAATGGGCCTAAGTCCGTAACATGAATAAAGCCATTGCGCTCTGGATCACCAATATTTACAAAAGCTGCATCAATTCCGGGTAAGACGTTTTCTACTACACCTAAGTAGATATCACCGATTTGGTGATGGCCTGTGGCTACAACCAGTTCTTGTATTTGATCTTCAGAAAATACGGCAGCAATTTGATGCTGCTCTGCGATGATAATTTGTTTTGGCATTCAATTTCCTCAAAAATTGGCAGCACTGGCGTAGTTCTGGCGGTTGGTCATATCCCTCACCCCTGCCAGCTACTAAAGGTACTGCTGATAATAAAATTTGTGAAGCCGAGCTTCAAAGTTAAAGAGTTAATGACTGAGTAATTGCGTTGACACGCCTGTTTATTCCAGAACGGCTGCATATTGTTTAAGTAAATAAATCAACCGTCCGTGGTTGATTTTTGATGCGATACCCGCACCACCTAGGGATTGGGTATTCAGCAGGTGTTTAAAAAAATATAGCGTGAGACTTGCCGACGGAGCCTGCTTTTAAGTTACTAGTTCACCCAAGTTGCTATCAAGAGAGGCTGTTTTTAATCCGCTTCAGCTTGTCTGGGATAAAATCCTAGAAGTTGCTCTCTAGTATCTTTGCTTCTGCTCCCTGAGTATAGGGGGTAGTGAACTAGTGAATTCAATGCAGCGCCAGAAAATTTCTCTTCACCTCATTCTAACGCAACCTTGCTAAAAATCAATTCCCACGATGTGCTACATCCGGGTAACTACTAGCAAGTTACCTTTTAGGGATTATACTCCCAAAATTAACTGATTGCGGTGAATTTGCCGAAGTTGAAATTCTTGATTTGCAACTACTTCCAGCATAGATAGGACTTGCTCAGGACGCAAGGAAACACCGTCATTGCGGCAACTACCTAGAGAACGCAGAATAGCGATAGATTCAGCGACACTGTTGTTAATTTTTACTAATGATAATTCCAACAGGCGATCGCGCAGATTTACTATTTGAGTTTTACCCGATTTATTGGTTTGCTCTAGGTTAATTTCTTCCTTGGCCAATAGGACATCAATCCATTCTTGCCATTGTGCAGCTGTGGCTTCATTCGCAACTGCTACCGTAATCAAGTATTCGGCTGCGGCTAAGGCTTGGTTTGCCGATGGAGATTTTAAATCTATCTCTGCTACTTGATATATCGGTATATCGCTGGGCAGTTCCTCGGCTAACTTTGCCTGAAAAGTTTCCGTGTCTACTGGTGTGGTTAACTCAAAATCAACAATTTCGCCACTGCTAGTAGCACCTAAAGGTAAAGCACTGGCAATCATAATCCGGGGGTTTGGGTGAAATCCACCAGTGTAAGCGACGGGCAAACTCGCGCGGCGCACAACTCGGTCAAGTAACCGCAGCAAATCAAGATTGCCTAGCAAAGCCATGTCACCTTGCTTCCCAAACCAGACACGCAATCTTTGGACTTTGGTCGTATTCGGAACAAACTCACCTGCAAATTGAGGTATTGGTGGCGGCTCAATCACAATATTATGGCCGAAGTCTGTGCCGCAGACACCGCAATGGGAACAACCTTCAAAGGAGCAATCGGGAACAATTGCTGCTTCTAAGGCGCGTTGCAAGTCTTGTTTCAACCATTTTTTATCGATGCCGGTATCAATATGATCCCAAGGGAGGGGGGTATCTAGGGAATTGGGAGTCGGGAGTTGGGAGTTGGGGGAATCTTTGTCTTGTGAATGAAACAAATTCCATTCACCGTTTTCGACTTGGCGGTATTTCCAGTCTAGACCTGCTTGGGCGATCGCATTACCCCAGGCAGTGAAGGCTTTATCTAAACTGTCATACCAAGAATCCATACCTGCACCTAATTCCCAGGCGCGGCGGACAACTTGACCCAAAGTGCGATCGCCTCTACCAATAAAGTCTTCCATTGCCGAAATGCGGACATCGGTGAAGTTGACTTTCACTCCCCGTATCCGGCGAAATTCTTGCCGCAGTAGGTTTTGTTTGCGTTCAAATTCCGCAGTGGCGACGGAGTGCCATTGAAATGGTGTATGGGGTTTGGGCGTAAAGTTGGAAATTGTCAGGTTAAAGTTAAGCGGTCTTCTGCCTTGACCCCGACATTCTCTTTGTAGCCAACGGACTGTTTCAGCAATGCCTAAAACATCTGCATCTGTCTCACCCGGCAAACCAATCATAAAATAGAGTTTGATTTTATCCCAGCCTTGTTCCCAAGCTGTTTTCACACCTCTTAATAATTCTTCATTGGTCAAACCTTTATTCACAATATCCCGCATTCTTTGGGTTCCGGCTTCTGGTGCAAAGGTTAAGCCACCTTGGCGTGTACCACCGAGAATGTTGGCAATGTTCTCATCAAATCTATCTACACGCTGACTTGGTAAAGACAGGGAAATGTTTTCATTTTTTAACCGATTTTTAATTTCCATCCCCACCGCCGGTAGGGCTAAATAATCGGAACAACTCAGGGATAGTAAAGAAAATTCATTGTAACCAGTCGCCCGCATTCCCTGTTCAATGGCATCTACCACTTTTTCAGGTTCCACATCTCGCGCTGGACGGGTAAGCATTCCTGGTTGACAAAAGCGACAGCCACGGGTACAGCCACGACGAATTTCAATTGTTAGGCGATCGTGTACTGTTTGGACGTAGGGAACTAAGCCAATAGAATAGGCGGGTATGGGTGTGGCAACTCTTCTGATTATCCGTTTCGGCACATCGGGGCGGTTAGGATGGACTGAGCCATCGGTTGCCAGATCATAAAACTGGGGAACGTACACCCCTGGTATTTGTGCCAAGTCGAGTAATAAGTCGCGGCGACTCAAATTGGCTTGCTTGCCTTCTTCCAAAACCATACCGATTTCGGGTAAGAGTTCTTCGCCATCACCCAAAGCGAAGAAGTCAAAAAAGTCGGTGTAGGGTTCCGGGTTTGAGGTTGCTGTTTGTCCCCCAGCAAAGATGAGGGGATAATTCCCGGTGGCTCGTTCTTGCCATGTCAGGGGAATTCCTGCTAAATCCAACATTTCTAAGATGTTGGTTGCACCCAATTCGTAACTGAGACTAAAACCTAAGATGTCAAATTCTGGTAGCGATCGCTTAGACTCTACAGCAAACAAGGGGGTGTTTGTTTCCCTTAACTTTGCTGCTAAGTCTGTACCAGGGAGGTAAGCGCGATCGCATAATTGGCGCGGTTGGGCATTCAAAATGTTATAGAGAATGATATGCCCCAAGTTGGACGAACCAACTTCATAGACTTCTGGGTAGGTTAATACCCATCTGACAACTGCCGTTTCCCAAGGCTTATGTACTGCTAGGCGTTCGTTACCGAGGTAACGCGCGGGTTTTAGAATATCCGATGTAATTAATTTTTCTACTGCAACAGCCACTGTGCTATCTTCTAGCTACTTTTATGATTTACAGATAATCACCTCCAACCTTAGCACTGATTTGGTCGCAGCATAGTCTTATCTTTGTAACTGAAAACATCCTTTACAAACCCTTGCTACAAAGATTACTTACATGCTAGATTTATGGGTTAACCGATACTAATTCAGCATTATCTGCAAACTCAAACACCTCATCAAGTTGAGTTAATTCAAAGATAATTTTCAAGGCTGGAGACACAGAACATAACCTTAAGCCCCGTTCCAAGTTTTGCGCCAGCTTCAACGCAGACACCAACGCCATTAAGCCGGCACTATCTAGTGACTCCACTGCTGCCAAATCCACAAGTAAGATTGCGACATCATTAGCCGTTAATGCTGTGGTTAAATCTCGTTCAAGTTCCAATGCGTTGGCGGCATTGAGTTTGCCCTGTAGACGAATCACTGCAATTTTTGGGCATTCCAGCACTGCTTGCATATTGACATCCTAAATTAGAGTTATTAAATCTTTCACCTGAGATTTATTTGAACATAATCTCTTTTTTTAAACATCGACCATACGTCTTACATCTCTTTGCTGAATCTTTATCACTGAAGGGTATATCTTTAAAGATTGTCATAAATACAGGGTAAAATGTGTTCATATATACTTTTTTTTCATATTGCTTCTCAAACAATCAACATAGACAGCCACAAAATAAATTGCTCATTGGTAAATTTGCTGGAAAAGCCTAATTTAACGATACTTCAGCCAGTTCATCTGGACGGATAAAATGAGATAAAATCTGCTCATTGACGAAGAAAAAAGATCGGGCTAGAGGCAAATCAGTGAGCGAGATAAATGTGATCTAAATCACTAATTTTATAAATCTAGATCACAATTTTTACTTAGCTACATCCCAGATAATTTAGTATTACCTAAAATGGGTTAATCAATATGAGAACGAGTAAGTATGCTATTCGCCAACTGGTAGAAAAGGCTCTTGATATTAAAAAATTAACTCCAGAGATAGAAAATGAAATTAACTCCGAATTAACTCAAAATGGTTATATTTCGGATGTAGACTACGAAGCTTTGGAATTATTAATGGCCGAAATGGATGCTGGCAGAATCAAGCTAGTTCCTAGCTGGGGATATTAATCTTCAGTCATTGGTCATTTGTTATAGCAATTCATTTCTAATGTCTAACCCCTAGCCTGGGAAATTTTCTGTGAGATTTACTGTTTAGTTACCTGGTGTGGCGTAAACTGTGCTAGTTAGCATTAATGTTTGCATTAATATTAAGTCGCCATGCACTTCGCTAAACGCCTAGAAAAAATTCCTCCCTACCTCTTTGCTGAAATTAACCGTAAACGAGCAAAACTCGTCGCCGAGGGAGTTGATATCATTAATATGGCAATAGGCGACCCCGATAAACCGACTCCGGCACATATTCTCCAGGTGATGCACGCGGCAATTGACAATAGTGCCACCCATAACTATCCGCCCTACGAAGGAACACAAGAATTTCGGCAAGCGGCTGCTAAGTGGATGGAACGTCGGTTTGGGGTAACTGATTTAAATCCAGATACAGAGGTTGTAGCATCTATCGGTTCTAAAGAGGCGATACATAATACTTTTTTAGCTTTTGTGGAGGCGGGAGACTATACACTCATCCCCGATCCTGGGTATCCGGTGTATCGCACTTCTACAATTTTTGCTGATGGCGAACCATTCACAATGCCACTGAAGGCAGAAAATCAGTTTTTACCAGATTTAAACGCAATTCCTGAAGAAATTGCCCAAAAAGCCAAGCTGTTGTGGATTAATTACCCCAATAATCCCACTGGGGGAGTTGCAAACCTAGAATTTTTTGGAGAATTGGTAGATTTTTGTAAGCAGTACAACATCTTACTATGTCATGACAATGCTTACTCAGAGATGGCATACAATGGCTATAAACCGCCGAGTGTGTTGCAAGTGCCAGGGGCGAAGGATATCGCCATTGAGTTTCACAGTTTGTCGAAGTCTTACAATATGACAGGCTGGCGGGTTGGTTTTGTTGTGGGGAATGCGCTGGGTATTCAGGGTTTAAGGCAAGTTAAAACCAACGTTGATTCGGGAGTGTTTAAGGCTATTCAAACAGCTGCGATCGCAGCTTACAATACTTCAGAAGCCGAACTGCAAACTTTGATGTCTGTTTATCAAAATCGTCGTGACACCATCGTTAAAGGATTGCAATCTTTAGGATGGCCGATTCAACCACCAAAAGCTACCCTTTATGTATGGGTTCCTGTTCCTGCTGGCTATACTTCTGCGGAATTTGTAAATTTACTGCTTGACAAATGCGGCATTATGGTAGCTCCAGGTAGTGGTTACGGTGCATCTGGTGAAGGCTTCTTCCGCATTGCTTTAACTATCTCTGAAGAACGAATGCAAGAAGCCATTGAGCGAATGAAGGATGCTGGTATTTGTTACTAAAAAAGTCTGAAGTGTGAAGTGTGAAGTGTGAAATATCGGCGTTGCTGACAAACTCATTAACCTCTCTGCGCCTCCGCGCCTCTGCGTGAGATGAATATCCTGAAATCATGCAATTATGAAGTCTAAAATTTCATACTTCATACTTCACACTTCAGACTTTCGACTTTGCCACATCTGCTGGATAAATTGTTGCAGTTGCTGTTTAGCCGCCAAGTCTGGTTCCCCTTTTGGTTCTTTGACTAAAACCTGACTCAACAGGGTAATTACTTCTGTGTCTAATGCAGGGCGAAATAATTGGAGAGGCCAAAGCAAGTCAGATGCGTCTCGCAAGTCTGTAATTAGTGGTGGTTCTTGAGTATGGTTAGCCAGTAGTAAAGGACGCACCCAACACAACTGACGGGACACAACAACTTCAATCACTTCCGCATACAAATTCTTGTCACTATGCGCTAAAGACACAATTTGTCCTGGTTGAAATTCTGGGTGTGCATCCATAATCATGTAGCTAGGGTAGTAGCAAAGATAATTGTGCAGCTTTTCTCATTTTAATTGGCAGAATGGGCTAGTACAAAAAGGTGGAAGTCGGAAATCCAAAAAGTAGCGTTAATTAAATTTGTTGGGTTGGTATGTTTTGTAGTTCTCATTTGCTGGGGTTAATTGCGGTTCACCCAAATTTGGAGTTTGCGAGACATTCATTTAAGCTCAGAGTTCATACAGTAAGAACTTGTCAAGGCGAGGCTAAAATAGTAATTTACGTGTAAATTGGTCGAACTTTAAATCTTATGACTTCTGCTACTCCAGTCAAAACTGAGTACGAAGCGATTATTGGTCTAGAAACCCATTGTCAGCTCAGTACGAATACCAAAATTTTCTCTAGTAGCTCTACGGCGTTCGGTGCTGATCCAAATACTAACATTGACCCCGTGTGTATGGGATTACCTGGGGTTCTGCCAGTACTTAACGAAAAAGTCCTAGAGTACGCGGTAAAAGCAGGTTTAGCATTGAATTGCCAAATCGCTAAATATAGCAAATTTGACCGTAAACAGTATTTTTATCCTGATTTACCGAAAAACTACCAAATTTCTCAATATGACTTACCCATTGCGGAACATGGTTGGATCGAAATTGAGTTGGTAGATGCTGATGGTAATCCTGTACGGAAGCGTATTGGAATTACCCGCCTGCACATGGAAGAAGATGCAGGTAAATTGGTACATGCGGGAAGCGATCGCCTGTCTGGTTCCAGCTATTCTTTAGTAGACTACAATCGTGCAGGTGTACCCTTAGTAGAAATTGTCTCGGAACCTGATATTCGTTCGGGACAAGAAGCCGCAGAATACGCCCAAGAACTCCGCCGGATTATGCGTTATCTCGGTGTGAGTGACGGGAATATGCAAGAAGGATCATTGCGTTGCGACGTAAATATTTCTGTGCGTCCCGTCGGACAAGAAAAATTCGGGACGAAGGTCGAAATTAAAAATATGAACTCCTTCAACGCCATTCAACGGGCGATTGAATACGAAATTGAACGCCAAATTGCGGCTGTCGAAGCCGGAGAACGCATCATCCAAGAAACGCGGTTGTGGGAAGAAGGTTCACAACGCACGATTAGTATGCGGACAAAAGAAGGTTCTAGCGATTATCGCTACTTCCCCGAACCAGATTTAGCCCCCATCGAAGTCACCGATAGTCAATTAGAATCATGGCATAGCGAACTACCAGAACTCCCCGCCCAAAAGCGTCATCGCTACGAAACTGAACTAGGACTTTCGGCTTATGATGCACGAGTCTTGACAGAAGAGCGTTACGTATCAGAATATTTTGAAGCAGCGATCGCATCTGGCGCAAGCCCCAAAGCCGCAGCTAACTGGATTACTCAAGATATCGCCGCATATCTCAACAAGCAAAAACTCAGCATTTCTGATATTGCTTTAACTCCAGCGAACTTGGCTGAAGTTATCACCCGCATCGAGACTGGCAAAATTAGCAACGCCCAAGCTAAAGAAAAATTGCCAGATTTACTCCAAGGTGTGACTCCAGAAAAAGCCTTTGCTGGTCAAGAGTTAATCACTGACCCCAGTGTCCTAGAACCCATTGTTGATGAAGTGATTGCGGCTAACCCCAAAGAACTCGAAAAATATCGCAACGGTAACACCAATCTCAAAGGCTTCTTTGTGGGACAAGTGCTGAAAAAGACTAGCAAACGTGCTGATCCGAAATTAACTAACGAACTGGTGGAGAAAAAGCTCAATGCCTAGTATGAAAGAAAGTCAATGCCCTCAAATCAAGCATTCTGACCAGTTTTAGTTCAGTAATTTCTTTACAGTATATTTACTAAAAATACCATCTACTCAGTAATAGCCCTCACAATTAAAAGGCTATTCTATTGTTAGTAGATTCACCCTAATGCTTCGGAGAGTTGCCTCAGCTGCTCTCCTTATTTATTAATCAGAAAGTTATGTTTCTCTCACATAAAAAATCTTGATTTGGCATAGCTATATTCATTGAAGTGATAACAGTATTGATCGTATGACTTACGCAAAAAACAAAAAAAGAAGGTTTTATCACAGGGTGCAGGGGTATGAGGGTATAAGGGTGTAAGTATTCAAAACCCTTACACCCCATACTCTTTCACCCCCATACCCAATTCCTACAGACAAGTTTGGTGTGTAAGTCCTGGATTGCTCAAAGTATTAAATTGATTGGGTTTATACTCGACATCCAGCAGACAGCACCCAAAAATTTACAAGCAGCATAACAGTTAACTACTAGGTTGTTTTTCCCAAAACTCTTGTTTAACCAAAAAAACGAATGATATCTCATCCAAGCTCACCAAACAGCCAATGTGCATTTTGAAATGTGACACAGACTAGTAATAAAATTTACCATTTTCATTTAAAATTTTATATCTCAGTAATCTAAGGGTAAATTCTTAACAATATTTATACAAAAAAACAAATAATGGGTGATACTCCTCATGGCAAAAATGATATGCTGTGTTAAGTAGATGCACCCTGATGATCTGGAGAGCTGCTCAAGTGGCTCTCCTTTTTCAATCAAAAAGCTGAGTGCCGAGAAAGCGAACATACCGGAATCAAAGGCGTTTAATAATAATAGGACTTACGCAGTAAGACGAAATATCAAGGGTTTAAGGGTGTAGGGGTATAGGGGTGTATGTATCTAAAACTCTTACACCCCATACCCTTTCACCCCTAAACCCCACCTCCACAGACAATCTTGGTGCGTAAGTCCTATTCAAGTATTGTTAGTTCGTCTAGCTAAGTTGGCAACCATAAATACCAATTGGGTTAGCTCGACGGGTTTAGGAATGTACATTTGAAAGCCTGCTTTCCTAGATTCTTGGATGTCAATATTATTGGCATATCCTGTCATTGCGACTGCGGGAATTTCTCCCCCAGCCTCAGCACTAAGAGAACGCACTCGCCGGATCAAAGTATAGCCATCTTGGTTCGGCATTCCAATGTCAGACAATAGCAAGTCATACATCTGTGGTTGGCTTGTGAGTATTGAGAATGCTTCATCAGCAGATGTGACAGCAGTTACTTCAGCCCCGTAATCTTTTAGTATCATCTTCGTTAATTCACGTATATCGGCATCGTCATCTACGACCAGTACGTGCAAACCTTCCAGAGAAGGAATGTTATCAACGGATATTTCCGCATCGTCGGCAATATCTATCACCTCTGGATCAGCAGAGCTAACATCCTCCTCAAGATTGCTGTTCAGTGGTAGCTTAACGATGATAGTTGTTCCTAAGCCTACACCCGGACTTTCTGCCTGAACTGTGCCGCCATGAAGTTCGACTAGATAACGGACAAGGGACAGCCCTATCCCCAGCCCTTGATTAGCACGAGTTTTGCTACTGTCAGCTTGGCGAAACCGATCAAAAACATAAGGGAGAAAGTCATTAGGTATGCCAATACCTGTGTCACTAACTCGAATCTGGGCTTGGGAATTAACTTCCTCCAGTGTGATCACCACACGTCCCTCAGCAGGTGTAAACTTGATGGCATTAGAAAGCAAATTCCAGATTACCTGCTGCAATCGCGCCCCATCCCCCAGTACCTGTCCCATTGGTTGCAGGTGGCATTCAATTTGAAGATTTTTTGCTTCTGCTGATAATCTAACTATCTCAAGGGCTGCCTCAATCACAAAGCGGAGATCAATTGGATAAATATTCAGATGCAGTTTGCCAGTGGTAATCCGCGAGATATCGAGAAGATCCTCAATCATTTGGACTTGCGCTCTAGCACTACGCTGGATCATGTCAACTGCACGATTCATTTGAGCAGTATCAAAGTTTTGCTTCTGGAGTAAATCAGACCATCCCAGAATATTGTGGAGGGGGTTGCGAAGTTCGTGGGATAAAAGAGATAAAAACTCATCCTTTGTTCGGTTAGATGCCTCCGCGTCTAAGCGGGCTGACTGCTCTTGAGCCAATAACTGGGCGCGTTCTTCCTCAAACAACTTCTGCTGTGTAATGTCATGAAGTGCCAGCAAAATCATCTGCTGATTTCCTGGTTGTAAAATTTTATAGCCATTGAGCAATATAGTCTTTTGCCCAATTTTTTCAAAATCACAGCAAACCTCAAAACCTTCGATTTGAGTGTTATGAGTGAGAATTTCTTCCAGGATAGATTGCACTTGGGGAATATTCCAGTGACCATTTCCTAGCTCAAAAATTAATTGCTGTTCTGTCTGGGCGGGCGTTACCTGAAACATTCGATAAAAAGCCCGATTGCTTTTGATAACTTGTAAGTCAGCATTGAGAACTACTAAAGGTTCTGGCATAGTTTCTACCACAGCCTCAGCATAATCAAGAGCTTGTTGAAGCTGCTGTGTACTGCGTTTGAGGGCATCAATATCCATGAACACCATCACTACGCCATCAATTTGATTTTCTGTAGTTCTGTAAGGTCGAATTCGCAGATTGTACCAACGTCCCTCAGTGTCTTGCGCCTCTAATTCTTTGAGATTTAAGGTATCAATTACCTCTATAATCAACGACTGTAAATTAGGAACTTCAATAGTAGAGCGGATATCACTTAGTGGTCTTCCCACATCGGTGGGAATCAAATTCAGTAAACGCTGTGCGGTTGGTGTGAAACGCCGAATCCGTAAATCATTGGTCAGTATGAGAATGGGAATATTCACACTACTGAGTAAATTCAACAGGTCATTATTGACATTGTGCAATTCAAGATTGCGACTTTGCAGTTCTTGATTAGTTGTATGTAATTCTTCGTTGGTTGCTTGTACCTCTTCTTTGGCGGTTTGCAACTCTTCATTAGTACTTTGTAGTTCCTCATTGCTGGAGAGGATTTCTTCATTTGCTACTTTCAGGTGTTGAGTGGTGGCTTCATGCTCCTGACTAATTAATTGCAAATATTCTTGAGTAGCAGCAAGTTCTTGTTTGGTAGTTGCCAGTTCTTGTTGGAGTCGGAGTATTTCCTCTGTACCCACTTGTTCTACATTTCCAGGTTTGATGCTTAGTTGTGGATTTGTTAGGGCGGGTACATCTTCAAATAAAACAAGAAAGCCACGAGTTTCCCCTGAATCAGGCTGAAACGGAATTACCTCAACGTTGACTTTCCTAGATGGCTCACTTCCTTCTATCTGTATCTGTTCCTTTCTCACAGAAATATTCTGCCGTTTGGCCTGATGAATCGCAGTACGCAACTCTTCCAGCAGTCCTTTTCGGGCCATTTTGAACAAATTAAAACTGGGAACACCAGGGGCTGGTCTGAGATAGGGACTGGTTTCTCCGCGAAATTGCAGAATATCCATATTGTCATTAATCATTACGCCCACTGGGACATAACGATTTAAAAGAATTTGGTCAGCTTGTTTATTTAAGTAAGTAATATCCCAAGTCTTATGACTCATGGTCTTATCAGCAGCTATTTTCGCTACAGGATAGTTGCTGGTTGCAAAGTTAAAGTTAAGTGGAGTGGGTATTAATTTTTTGGTATAAATATTGTTTTTTCTGTCTGCTAAAGTAAATAAATTGGAAAATTCTCCTGCACTCTCGGCAACACCTAACATCAAAAACCCAGTGGGCTTGAGACTGTAATGAAAAATGGGCATTACCTGCTTTTGCAAAACAGATTCAAAGTAAATCAGGACATTACGACAACTAATAAGATCCAGATTGGAAAATGGCGGTTCGCTGATCAGGTTTTGTTTAGCAAAAACACAAAGTTCCCGAATCGGCTTGCTGATTTGATAGCCGCTTTCTACTTGATTAAAGAAGCGTCTTAGCCGTTCTGCTGAGACATCAACTATTTGGCTTGGTTTGTAGATACCTAAGCGAGCTTTTTCAATCGCTGTCTCATTAATATCTGTGGCAAAAATTTGAATAGCAGGTTTGGGAAGCACATTTTCCAAAAATTCCATTAAAGAAATAGCAATGGAATAAACCTCCTCCCCAGTTGCACAGCCTGGTATCCAGATCCGAATCGGCTCATCAACTGATTTCCCCTGAGATATTACCGGAAAGACTCGCTCTTTCAAAGCCTGATAAGCGTCTGGATCACGGAAAAAACTGGTGACACTGATTAAGATTTCGTAGTACAGTGCTTGCACTTCATCTGGATGATTTTGCAGATATTCTACGTAATCTTCTAGACTTTCCAAGTTATACAGCACCATCCGCCGAGCAATTCGGCGCTTTATGGTTGTTTGCTTATAATGCGTAAAGTCAACACCAGTGGCGGTGAACAGCATTGCAAAGATTGTCGGCAAAGCAGCCTCACTTTTAGGCAGTGGCTCAACTGTTTGTGAAGAAAGCGGATGGGTAACATTGGGATGGCGAGCAATCTTTGCTAGTTCTTCAGCAATTTTGTGCGGTGGTAGAATAAAGTCAACATCACCAGTAGCGATCGCAGTATTCGGCATACTACTGAATTGTGCCGATGCTTCACACTGAGCAAAGGTAATACCGCCAGCCGCCTTAATTGCTTCTGAGCCTTGTGCGCCATCTCCATCACTTCCTGATAAGACAACACTGATGGCTTTGCTTCCTATTTCTGCCGCCAGCGAAGCAAAAAAAGCATCAGCCGGCATATATTTGCCATGAATTTTCTCACGGGGCGTGAGTTGCAACACTCCTTTAAGCAGCGTCATCTTCCGGTTCGGGGGAATCACATATACTTGGTTCGGCTCGACAAGCATCCCATTCTGCACTTCACAGACGGGCATCTGGGTTGTTTTTGCCAGAATCTCAGTTAACAGGCTCTTCTGATTCGGATCTAAGTGCTGAATCAGCACAAATGCCATTCCAGTGTCGATGGGTAAGTGACTCAGTAGCTGTGTAAATGCTTCTAATCCTCCCGCAGAGGCCGCAATTCCGACTATAGGAAATAAATTATTGCTTTTATCTTGCTGCTTCTGTGTCAATTTTTCAACAGCCATAGAATCTGATGATGATGACGCAGAAGATTGGTTAGGGTTCATTGTATTAGGGAATACAATACTAGAAAATTTAACTTTCTAGTGTATTCAATAGTTATATTCCTAGTGTAGCAAAATTTTTCTCCTAACTTACATCTGCAATGGTTTTAGCTCTATTAACTTTCAGGTTATAACCCATCCATTCAGTACCTCTTAACCCATGAATCGCAGCAATTTCTTCAGTATCTGTTGCCATTTCTACAACTGCAAAACCTCTCTTTTCACCTGTTTTCTGGTTAGTAGAAACTACAAGTCTCTTGATAGAACCATACTTTAAAAAAACTTGTCTAATATCATTATCTTCCACTTCATACGATAGATTCCCAATATAAACTGACATCAAATCTCTCCTAATTAAATAATGTTATTGAGGTAAATAAAGCCACTTTTTCAAAACCAGATGCTGATGAAAATAACAGTTCCATCTAGAGCATTGACATACTGTTGATTGTTGCTTTAATAAAGTCACTTAGTAGTGAACTGTTCCATCAGGCATTTTTGTACCAGTCATTTCCGTTCTCCGCATATTTGCCCCATCTAAATCGGCCCCGTCTAAATCTGCCCCATCTAAATCTGCTCCATCTAAATCTGCCTGACTTAGCTTTGCCCCCTTTAAGTTAGCGCCACTCAAATCCGCTCCCCTCAAATCTGCTCCGGTTAGGTCTGTTTGAGCTAGGTTTACACCGCTCAATTTAGCTCCACCTAGCTTGACGTAGCTTAAGTCTGCTCCACTTAAATTGGCGTTAGTCAAATCTGCTCCGCTCAAGTCTGCTCCCACCATTTCTGCACTAATTAGGCAGACTTCAATCATTCGTGCATCAGCCAGGTTTGCCTGATTCAACTTAGCCTGACTAATATGTGCATCAGTTAAATCTGCCCCCCTTAAGTCTGCACTAATTAAGTGTGCGCCTATCAGGTGTACCCCAACCAGATTTGCGTTAGTCAGGCAAACCTGAATTAAGTTGACGTTACTAAAGTCCCGTTCTCCTGCTGCGTATCGGCTCAAAAATTCTTGAGTTTCCATAAAGAAAATAAATCTTTTGTTTTTTATCTATTAAGTAAATCTTATCTCTAAACAAATAAGTTTACTGTTAACTAATGTAAATATTTCTCAGTTATGGGCAAGAAAACTGATATCAATTCACCAAATGATTGAGATAAGTAACCACGCAAAATTAATTACAGTCATTGCGAGCGAAGCGAAGCAATCCCAGCCCTTGCGATTGCTTCATTTCGCTTCGCTCCATTCGCAATGACTTTGTGTAATTAATTATGTTTAACTACTTAAATATATAGACATAACCCAGATGCAGAAAGCATTTCCAATCCAAAATGGTATGGGCAGTTATGCTTCAGGGCAATTCTTGGTAATTAATTTAGTGAACTACCTATATTACGCGATGTGCGACTTATTCTTGAAACCCCTCTCCAAACCTCTCACGCCAGTCGCTACAACGGAGGGAACCTCCGCAACGCGCTGGCTCCCCGAAACGGAGAGAGGCTTTGAATCTTGCTCCCCTTCCCTACCAGGGAAGGGGTTGGGGGTTAGGTTTGAGAGAAAGTCGCACACGGCGTTATATTTGTACACTGTAGGCTTCTTGCTGTTTCAGCTAAAAACCCGAAAAACTTTCACCAACATAATCTTCAAGAAAATGTTATGCTGGAATTAATGAGAAATATGTTCGGCAATGTGATAAGCCTGTGCCGCCTTCCCGGATCTAAATCTTTTCAAGTTAATTAATTCGGCAAATTCTTATGTCAGTTGATGTCAATAATTAGACTAAAGAAAAAAGCCATGTAGGCGTGTGCCATTGATTTTCATATAGCGTTTCTCGCTTGAGTGCAGTACAAGTAGATGGAGAAAAGAGGCTAGAGACTAGGGAAATTTACCTCACTGGAATGAGAACCGCTATATATAGGAATCCGATTTGATTTCTGAAAAAATTTAAGTATATGTAGGGTGCGTTACGCTATCGCTAACACACCCTACGTATCTGTTCAAAAATCAAGTAGGAATCCTATATCAGAAATTTTATTATTAACAATGCTTCTGTTTTTACCGCCTAATTCCCATTCATAGATGTTTTAAGAGTTCTTCTAGTTGAAAGTAACTCGGACTGTGTTGAATTAATTAGAATATTCCTTCAAGAGTTTTCAGTATCTGTAGAAAGAGCAACTTCCGGATCAGGAGCCTTATCAATATTAGCAAATGGGCAAAATGATCAAGGAGACGAAGAATGCAAATTTTATCAAATAAATCGAGACAATTACTAACTCATACTATAACTGATGATAGCCAAGGAAATACAACTACATACACATGGAATTGTATGTGGAGTCACCATATTTGCCCTTGCTGTTCATACGGTTTACTCCGTCATATAAGTAATAGTGGTATTTACTGGCGTTGTAGCCATTGTTATCAACAAATGCCTAATTGGGACTTGGGACATATCCAAGTACATAATCTAGTACAACAAGGCAAAAGTCAAAAGTTAAATGTTCAGGAAGAAACAACCAGCAACGCCTGAGCTAGAAAAATAAATCTTACTCAGCACCCAGCACTCAGCAATCAGTACTAGTTAATTGGTATAATCCCCAGTCAAACCGCTAATTTTGTGGGGGGAACGGAAAAATGGCAGACTGGCAAGAAATTACTGGTGGTGTGACTGCTCCTAAAGGATATCGAGCCGCAGGAATCACCGCAGGATTAAAACCATCGGGATTGCCAGATTTAGCTTTGATAGTATCGGATGTAGAGGCGATCGCAGCTGGTGTGTTTACCACATCTCAAGTTAAGGCGGCCTGTGTAGATTATTGCCGTCAACGCTTGCAAGCTAAAACCAGCGCCCGTGCTATTCTCTGTAACGCCGGACAAGCCAACGCCGCCACAGGTAGTCAGGGTGTGCGTGATGCTAATGAAAGTGCAGAGTTATTAGCCAAGGAATTAAATCTCTCTCCCGAATTGATTTTGCTGGCTTCTACTGGTGTAATTGGTCAACGCATCAAGATGGATGCCTTACGCAGTGGGATTCCCAAACTAGTAGCCAGCCTCTCGGAAACAGGTTCTGATGCGGCGGCTGGGGCAATTATCACCACAGATTTAGTCACAAAATCCATTGCCCTAGAAACAACTATAGGCGATCGCCCAGTCCGCATTGGTGGGATTGCCAAGGGTTCGGGGATGATTCACCCCAATATGGCAACAATGCTGGCATTTGTCACTTGTGATGCGGCTGTTTCCCCCCACCTTTGGCAGCAAATGTTGAGTAGAGCCGCCGATAAAAGCTTTAATTCCATTACAGTAGATGGCGACACCAGCACCAACGATAGTTTAATCGCCTTGGCAAATGGTCAATCCCGTACCCCAGCAATTACCGAGATGGGTGCAGAAGCCGAAAAATTAGAGGCGATGTTAACAGCAGTATGCCAGCATTTAGCTAAAGCGATCGCCAGGGATGGTGAAGGTGCAACTTGTCTGGTAGAAGTGCAAGTCACTGGCACTCATGATGACCTCGCCGCCAGACAAATCGCCAAAACCATTGCGGGCTCATCCCTAGTTAAATCAGCAATTTTCGGTCGTGACCCCAACTGGGGACGCATCGCCGCCGCCGCCGGACGTGCAGGTGTAACCTTTGAGCAAGAAAACTTGCAAATTAAATTAGGAGATTTTTTACTGCTAGAAAATGGTCAACCTCTGCAATTTGACCGCGCCGCCGCCAGCGCATATTTAAAACAAGCAGCCACCGATTATCCTAGCAATATCAAAACTCAACGCTTAGACAACCCCGTAATTATTGCTGTTAGCGTTGGTAATGGTCATGGTACAGGTAAAGCTTGGGGTTGCGATTTAAGTTACGACTACGTGAAAATTAATGCCGAGTATACAACTTAACTGACAACAGAATTCAGGAGTCATAATTCAGAACTCAGAAAGCTTGGAGAACGCAATTTTATACTTTACTCACCAATCCTTACGCATAAAGTTTGTCTTTTAAGAATGGGGTAATGGCTTAGAACACATAAAGTCTTCAACCCCCATAAACTCTTGCCCAAACCTTGGCTTCCCTACGTTCGCGCAGCGTGTCGCAGACAGGGAAGGGGGGGCAAGATTCAAAGCCTCTCTCCGTTTCGGGGAGCCAGCGCGTTGCGGAGGTTCCCTCCGTTGTAGCGACTGGCGTGAGAGGTTTGGAGAGGGGTTTCAAGAATAAGTCGCACATCACGTTTTAATAAATATTTTTGAAGAAAAGCATTCACTTCATCGGCACATAACCCGACATGAACTTCTTTCCCTGCTTCTTTGAGAATATCTAGTCCTTTACCGTTATTGCGAGGATCTGGATCAACTATCGAGACATATATTTCCTGAATACGCGGATCTTTAGCGATCGCCAAAGCACAAGAGGGTGTGCGTCCCTGAAACGAACAAGGCTCAAGAGTAACGTACATTTGTAAAAAGTGCAAATCTTGACCTTGAATATGGGTTAGTGCATCAGCTTCAGCATGATGTTTTCCAGGCGAACGTGTATATCCTACTGCTACTATCTCGCTAGAATGGACAATTACACAACCTACTGGTGGGTTAGGTAAGCATTCTGGTAAAGCTTTTTTGCTTTGAGCTAAAGCAGTTAGCATAAATTTATCGTCCATATTCTTGGATATTTAAAGCTGATCAAAAGCTGGTGAGTAAATTAAAAGGTGGGTAATGCCCACCTTTTATAATGCTTACTTAAATTGTTCTAATTGGTCTAAGCGTAACCAAATATTTGGTGTTGGGACTTGTCCGAATTTCACAAAGGCATAATCACCTTTAATATCCACAATTTCACCTTGAGTCTCAAACAAATAAGCCGGAAAACGAGTATCACTGGCTGTGGCTTCAACGCTGTTTTCTAGCTTTTCACGGATAGCGCGAACAATGTCTCCTTTTTTGACTGGCATATATTCCCCTCTGAAGTTAGCAGATTATCTCATAGAGGATTTTAGCTTGCGAGATGATACTAAATCTCAGAGCGATCGCTTTGAAGTATTTAACTTATCCATGACATCTCACACTATTCCTCTATTGAATACAAGTCATCCCAGGACTTACCCCCAAAGATTCTCTGTAGAGATTGGGTGAAGGGGTAAAAGGGTCTAGGGTGTAAGGGTTGTTGATACATACACCCCTACACCCTAAATCAAGGTTTTTGGGGCAGAACGTAAAAACCTACACCTGCTCAGACCCTTGCACCCAGTCCCAACTGACAATCTGTGAAATCAAACAGTTGAGACTTTAACCACCGACAAAATTAAGCACCTAAAGCCGCCGCCGTTTTTTCCTTATCTAACTTGAACATCAACACACCCAAAGGTGGTAAACACAAATCTAAAGAATAAGGACGATTGTGCATTGACCAATCATCTGTCCACTTACCGCCTAAGTTGCCCATATTGCTACCGCCATACTGACGGGCATCACTATTAAACAACTCAGTATAAAATCCTTTTTCTGGCACACCGATGCGGTAATGAGAATGGGGTTGGGGTGTGAAGTTACAAATCACCACAATAAAGTTGTCAGAATCTTTGTCACGGCGGATAAAGGAAACTACACTGTGACGGTTGTCGCTACAATCAATCCAGTCAAATCCTTCTCTGGCAAAATCTAAGGTGTATAAAGATGGTTCAGAACGGTAAAGTTCGTTGAGTTCCTTAAAGAATTGCTTTAATTGTTGGTGTGGCTCAAATTGTAGCAATTGCCACTCTAAATCAGCCCAAACATTCCACTCACTCCATTGTCCAAATTCCATGCTCATAAACATGGTTTTCTTGCCTGGGTGAGCAAACATATAGGTAAATAAACAACGCACATTCGCCATTTTCTGCCATCGATCACCAGGCATTTTACCAATCATGTTGCTCTTACCATGCACCACTTCATCGTGAGACAACGCCAGCATAAAATTTTCGCTGTGGTTGTACCACATACTAAAGGTGATGTTATTTTGGTGGAATTGGCGGAACCAAGGGTCCATGCTGAAGTAATCCAACATATCGTGCATCCAACCCATGTTCCACTTTAAGTTAAAGCCTAAACCACCTGTGTAGGTTGGCCAAGAAACCATCGGCCACGAGGTTGATTCTTCCGCAATGGAAAGCACACCTGGAAAATAACTAAAAATCAGGTGATTTACTTGACGTAAGAAATCCGCCGCTTCTAGGTTTTCTCGACCACCATATTGATTAGTGACCCATTCACCTTCTTTGCGGCAATAGTCAAGATATAACATCGAAGCTACAGCATCTACACGAATGCCATCGATGTGATATTTGTCAAACCAAAATAGGGCATTTGCCGCTAAGAAATTTCTAACTTCGTTGCGGTTGTAATTAAATACCAGCGTACCCCATTCTTTATGTTCACCTTTGCGGGGGTCGGCGTGTTCGTATAAGTGAGTACCATCAAAGAAAGCTAAACCATGTCCATCTTTGGGGAAGTGGCCAGGAACCCAATCGACAATTACGCCAATGCCATTTTGATGACATTGGTCAACAAAATACATAAAATCTTCGGGAGTGCCAAACCGGGAGGTAGGTGCATAATAGCCAGTAACTTGATAACCCCAAGACCCATCAAAAGGATGCTCGGCAATGGGTAATAGTTCTACATGGGTATAGCCTAAATCTTTGACGTAGGGAATCAAGCGGTCTGCCAATTCTCGGTAAGTCAAAAATCGCGCACCCGGTTTTAATTCCGAAACAATAACTACAGGCTCAGTTTCACCATTGGGTAATTTAGGCGGCTCGGCACTGGAAGCATGTAGCCAAGAACCCAAGTGGACTTCATAAACGGAGACTGGTTGAGTCAGAGGATCAGTGTGACGACGCTTTTCTATCCAGTCTTCGTCATTCCATTGATAGGAATTTAAGTTAGTGACAATAGAAGCTGTTTTTGGCCGGGGTTCTTGCTGAAAAGCAAAGGGGTCAGATTTTTCGTAAATGTGTCCTTCTATATTTTTGATTTCATATTTGTAATGTTCCCCTACCCCGATTTCGGGAATGAATAATTCCCAAACCCCTGTGATGCCTTTACGCATTTGATGTTTGCGTCCGTCCCACAGGTTGAAATCTCCCAGTAAAGACACGTTACGCGCATTGGGAGCCCAAACCGCAAAATAAACACCCTTGACTCCATCGATTTCGGTGGTGTGCGCTCCGAGTTTTTCGTAAATTCGATGATGGTTGCCTTCGGCAAATAAATGCAAGTCAAAGTCTGTTAGGCGCGGAGAACGGAAAGCGTAAGGATCATAAGTAACTCGCTCATGCTCTCCTTCTTGAATGCGTAACTGGTAGTTGGCAAGTTCTGGAGTTTCAATCGTACATTCAAAAAAATGGGGATGATGTACAGGTTGCATGGGGTATTCTTGGCGTTCTTGGGGAACAACTACCCAGGCTGCGCTGGCATTTGGTAGATAAGCACGTACAGCCCAAACTTGTTTGCCATTTTGTTCTACTGCATGAGAACCAAGTATTTCAAACGGGTCGTGATGCTGGTTCCAAACTATACGGTTAACCTGTTCCTGAGCGATCGTGGCTATGGACATGAAGCTACCTATGTTGAATAAAGTGATTAACTAAACTGGCTTTTTTAATATCTATAATCTATTCTTTACATTTATTTGCAATTTATTGCCACCGTTATCGTACATCAGATGGGGACATCGGGGATAAGGGGTGATTAGGTTCTCAAGTTTTTATACCAGTTAGATAGCCAGCGTAGCAGTCGAAGGTCAAAAGGCAAAAGTTAAAAGTCAAAAATGAAGAATACTTTTGACTTCTCCGGCTTTGTCGGAGTGCCTTCTGCCATAACTACAAATCTAAAAAGGGGAATAACTGAAGCAAAGCATTACGTATCCGCAGTAGAAAGACTGTTTGCCGCAGACTGGTGGTTAATTTTGGTGGCGGAACTTTTTGGAGTTGTGCTTGTATTTCTGCATACTCAGCAGCACTGATGGGTTTGCCATCAATGGGCGATCGCGCATCTATAATTATTTCTGTGCGTAAAATTTCTTCTGGGATGTCTTCTGGGGGTGGTAAAGCCATCACGGCTGATCCCCAATGGCTAATTAACCATACACCCACACTAGAGACAAAACTTAGTAGCCCCAATATGATTGGCTTGTGAGATTGTTTTTTCCCCATCGCATCACCTTTAAGTCATACTGATTGAGCCAAAAATCTAAAATGGACACTTGGTTGTGGCATTGACCAACATTACCAGTGTCCATTGACTGTTGCTTTAGCTTAACTAAAGATGTATAAATTGAGCTTGAGTTGGGTAGTCACTTTCTGAAGAATACTCTGATTCTCTTTTGCTACCCAAGCACTCAAGCAATTTTTTAAACTGCAAGACCAAGTGCTTGTCTGAGAACAAAACTTCAGGTAAAGAACTAAGGTGTTGTAGTAGGGGTAGGAGAAGCTGTACTAGCACCAGCAGGAGATGTAGTAGCGGTGGGTGACGCAGTAGCAGTGGGTGACGCAGTAGGAGTACTAGTCCCAGTATCGGAGGGTTCACCTGTAGCGGCTGGTGAGCTTGTCGGAGTAGATTTATCACCACCACTTTCACAAGCTCCTAAAACTCCCGCCAAACTTAAAATGAGAGCTAAACCAAAGATTTTTGTTTTCATAACTCCTCTTTCACCAATTCTGGCAATCAAATGTTTGTGCCTTTTGACTACGATAACCTATTTATTGCGAATTGTTGAATTACTCGTGTAGGAGATATTTAAAAACTGGCTAAAGGCTGATTATTAGTATTTGAGTGATGATGCCCCAGACTGATGACAATATCAAATGATCAGTGGGCGATCGCAGATAGTTGCTTGTTTTTTGTCTTGTATTGCCATACTGCGATGCACTACTTAAAATGTCAAGTGTCCACTAGGGAATCTTTGATGATATCTATTTGATTGACCAACTACTGATGGAGACAGATAACAGTAAATTGTTGTGCAACTCTCCAAGGATTGCCATATCTCAAAAACATTTAAACATGGTCTACAGTTAACGCTATACTCATTCAAATCCCAAAAAAGGCTGTTCTAACCTGAGCAAAATTAAATAAACAGACTAAAATACAGTATTTGCTATCCCGGAAAATTTTATGGCTGCTGTTCGTAAATCGGCTGTGTCTACAACTAATACTTGGTTTGGGCGCAATTCTAAACCAACTGTGCCACAAAGGCGCTCCCCCGTTCGGGGTTCAGTCATCAGCAGTGCATCTCCACTTTCAGGGCAATTACCGAAGCGTCGGCGACAGACTGCCAAAAGTTTATCAACTCCGACAACCAAAAACTCACCAGAATTAACTGCATCCAAAGTCTCTCATGTGCCGACGGCGGAAGTTTTACCAAGTTGGTTGGTGCGGTTGTACACTGTTCATCGTTACTCGTCTGTGGTGACGTTTTTATTAGTTGCAGTGGCACTAGTCGTTTATGGTTGGACAGTTTATTCTCAAGAACAGTGGAATCAAGAGTTCCGCCGCTTGCAAAATCTCCAACGCAACGAGCGTCAATTAACCACAACCAACGCTATGTTAAAAAACAAAATGGCGGAAGAAGCAGAAAAGCCAAGTGCGGGATTAGTATCACCCACGCCAGATAAAACAATTTTCTTACCCTCAGCATCTGATACGGCTAATTCTGCGCCATCAAATACCAAACCAAATTCTCCCACACAACAGCCAACTTCTTCACCATTGGGATATTAAAGGCAATAGTCATTGGTCATTTCTCAAAGACAAATGACAAATAACAAAGGACGAAGCCGATGCAAAAGTCATCCAGTAGATTAAAATTTAGAAATTCTCGCAATCCAGCCGTGACAAAGCGGCAGAAAGTTTCTCGACAAAAGTGGCTGGAGAAACTCACACCCAAAACCCCAGAACCAGTACAAAGCAGTAAGGTCAGGCTGTTAATTGTTTGGGCTATTTTAATATTCTCAGCATTAGGTTTAGCTTTTAACTTATATAATTTACAAATTCTCCAAGGCAAAAAACTCACGCAGAAAGCACGCAATCAACAAATGGTAAGTTTGCGTTCGTTTATGCCGCGTCGTTTGGTAATTGATCGCAATAATAATGTTTTGGCAGTTGACCGCCCTGTCTATACTGTTTATGCCCATCCCAAACTGTTTGATAAGTCTAATGAAGATGTTGCCCAAAAAATAGCCCCAATCATTGATAAAGATGTGGCGGAATTAGTGAAAACTTTTCAAAGTCGCAAAAGCGGGATTATTTTGATGCCGGCGCTACCTGAAGAAATTGCCGATCGCGTGATTGCTCTGCGCTTAAATGGCTTAGAATTTATTCCCAAATACTCACGCTTATATCCGCAAGCCGATATTACATCTGATGTGGTGGGTTACGTAGATTTAGAGCGTCGTGGTCAAGCTGGTGTGGAGTATAGTCAAGAAAAACTGCTAGAACGTTCTGTGCAGAAGGTACGGTTAATGCAGTCTGGGAGAGGGGAATTAAAGCCAGATGAAGCGCCAGAAGGTTTTCTCCATGCGGATGACTTGAAATTGCAACTCACAATTGATACACGCTTACAAAGGGCGGCTCGCTTGGCGCTGAAAGCCCAGGTAGAAAAATTCCGCGCTAAACGTGGGGCTGTGATTGTGATGGATGCGTTAGATGGTTCTTTACTTGCACTGGTGTCGCAGCCGACTTATGACCCGAATGACTATGGTAAAGCGAAAATTGATTTATTTAAAAACTGGACGGTAGCTGACCTTTACGAACCAGGGTCAACATTTAAACCATTAAATGTAGCGATCGCATTAGAAAATGGTGTGATTCAACCCAATGATACTTTTAATGACCCAGGGTCGATTAGAGTCGCTGACCGTGTAATTAAAAATGCTCAAAACAATGCTTATGGGCGCATTAATATTGCTCAAATTCTGCAAAATTCCAGCAACATCGGGATGGTGCAAATCATCCAAAAAATGCGCCCCTCAATCTACTACACCTGGTTAGAACGTCTAGGCTTAGGGCAACCATTAGAAACTGATTTGCCTTTTGGAGTTAGCGGTTCGCTGAAAACTCAACCAAGATTTATTTCTTCACCCATTGAACCAGCAACCGCATCTTTCGGACAAGGTTTTTCACTCACCCCCCTCCAACTAGTACAACTGCACGGCGCTTTAGCCAATGGCGGTAAATTAGTCACACCCCATGTAGTTCGCGGATTGGTTGATAGCAGTGGCAAAATGCACTATTCACCCACACTTCCCACACCAAGGCAAATTTTTTCTGCGAAAACTACTCAGCAAGTTGTGGAAATGATGGAAACAGTTGTTTCTGAAGGTACTGGTAGACCTTCTAAAATTGCTGGATATCGCATTGGTGGTAAAACAGGTACAGCCCAAAAAGCTAGTCCGAATGGTGGCTATATCCCTGGTGCAAGAATCACCAGCTTTGTCGCCGTTTTGCCTGTGGAATCTCCCCGCTATGTAATTTTGGCAATTGTTGATGAGCCGAAGGGTGAAAATGCCTATGGTTCTACTGTTGCTGCACCAATTGTCAAATCAGTCATGGAAACCTTAATTCCCCTAGAACACCTACCACCGGAACAGTTCAATTCCCCAGATGAAACACCAAGATGAGAGTTTTATCAACGTAGCAGGACTGATGCACAAAGATTGTCTATATCTTGTAGCTAGATCCAATTTTTAACTTGACAAAAAGGATTGGAAAATCCAGAGCTTTTTATTTTTTCTCCTTAAAAGGAGAGGTCTTAAACCTTGTAAGACTTACGCATAAAAACGAAAAATCAAGGGTTTTGGCAAGGGTACAGGGGTATCTGACAGGTGTAGGTTTTTTACGTTCTGCCCCAAAAACCTTGATTTAGGGTGTAAGGGTGTGAGGGTGATGAAACTCTGATTAAATCGTGATTTTTAGAGTCGCTACTCATCACTCTGTTAAAAACCTACACTTGTGAGACAGGGGTATGGGGGTGTATGTATCTAAAACCCTTATGCCACAAGCCCTTACACCCTTATGCCCAATCTTAATAAACAATCTTGGTGCGTAAGTCCTGCCTTGAATAAAACAATTGTCAATTGTCAATTAATAATAGGTAATTTAAAAACAGCAATAATTTAAATAAAGTTTCTAATTTTTAATTCATATTCCTAGAGAAAGATATTTAAAATAATAAATTATCACTAAAGAATAATTTTAAAATTCTTCAAAAGATTAAAAATAAAAACATAGGTTTTATCAACCTATATACGTAAGTGAGGTTAAGAATTATGCAAACTCAAACAATAGCAAATGATTTGCTTTTAGAGCTATCTAATGAGCAACAACAGTTTCTATCTGGTGGTCAATCAGGCGACGTAAATGATGATGATTTAGCTAATCTTGGAAACAACGTCGATTCAGGCAGCTTTGATAGAGATTCTAGCAATAGAGATAATACACCTCTTCGACGTTATAGGATTAATAGTAGAGGTACAGCTATCATCACTGTACAAAAACTAAGTTAATCTTGGCAACTAGTCGATTTAAAAATCCTATGAATAAATAAAAATAATTTTATTCATAGGAAGCTAATAAGTATTAGCTAAAAAATTATAGGTGTTAATTTACTACTAAATACCCAAAATAGAAAGGGTAAGTTTAACACCTGTTTACTTAAATTTAAGTCCCGTTAATTACGAATTACCGTGTATTAGTCGGAATTGGGCTATTAGTTGACGTTCCCGGATTAGCACCAGTATTAACATGAGTTTGCTGGGGAGTTGTGGTACAAGTAGTGGCTATAGAGATAAAGCTGAATATAGAAAAAATTTTCTCAGAAAATACCTACCCACAGATATACCTCACCCGTGCAAGTGTGTGTGTTCATTTGCCGAATTTGTAATCTGTTATCTGTTATCTATCTCTTGCTGTAATTCTGTATCTCTAGAGTTAATATTTGTTTATAACTCACGAAAGAGGTTAATAAAGCTGAAGTGTGGAACTTTAGATATTAGAGAGGGAAGTATTTTCACTCTTGAGTAAAGTTATCTAAGATTCCATGCAAAGCAATTTATTGAGATTACCTAAATTCGATAGTGAAGTAAATACAGCTAATAATTATCACCAAGCTGAACAGTTATTTTTAGAATTACTAGCAATAGAAAATTTAGACAATCAACTACATCAGTTAGCAACGCAAGTTAGAGAATTTGAACAAACACTCTTTGCGGCAATTGTAGCAGCCTATCAAAATAGCAGCGTAGATAATGACGCTCATTTATTTTTGCAACGAATTTTATATTGGATTAATCGCCTAAAGTTATTTTGGTACGACGATTTACGCCACTATACAAATGAGCGATCGCTTTATTTAAGTTGTTGTCGTCATCAAATTGAACTTGCTTGGCAAGCTTGGGAATTAGCACAAATTGATGTACCAGCATTACAAAAATTAGATGTCAAACAAGCATTAATAGAACGCGCCACAGGCGATTTAAATCCGCCACTATCACCAGAAAGTTGCTACATCCGCGAACAAATGAGTGAAATTGGCTATCGTCATTTACTAGCGATCGCTTCATTTGATGGTTTAGTGGAAGGTAGTCGTTTATCGCGGATTTTAGGCGGTACAGCCAACGAGGTGCAATGTACTTTAGTGCGGGTATTTTTAGAAGAGTACGGTAATGGGCGCTTATCTCGCAAGCACTCAACATTTTTTGCTCAAATGTTAGCCGAGTTTGAGATGAACACCGAACCAGAAGGTTACTTTGATTTAGTACCTTGGGAAGTTTTAGCTTGCGCGAATCAAAACTTTTTAACCACCGAACGTAAACGTTATTTCCTCCGTTACAGTGGCGCGTTAACTTATTTTGAAGTAGCAGGGCCAGCAGCTTACAAAAATTATTTAGCAGCAGCACAAAGACTACAACTTTCAGATGCAGCAATGGGTTATTGGGAACTGCACATCCGCGAAGATGAACGCCACGGTCAATGGATGTTAGAGAGTGTGGCTTTAGCTTTAGCCGAGCAATATCCCCATGATGCGTGGGAATTATTACTAGGATACGACCAAGAAAAACTCATGGGCGATCGCGCTGCTCAAGCTGTTGTCAAATCTATTCGCGCAGCCGAACAAGCAAATTTACCAACAAGATAACTTATACCATTTTGGATTTTAGATTTTGGATTTTGGATTGGGAAATTGCTTACTGGTGAGCTTTTCAGTAACCCATTTGTCGCAATCATTTTTCAAATTGGTATTACCAAGCCAAAAATAGCATTTTAAAATTTTTGGACATTTGATTCTACTGTAGTGACAAACAACTCACTACAGACAAATTTTCTGTGCTTTTATGCAAGTCAAACTGTAATTTAAGGAACTAATTCAATCAAATGAAAGACATATTTTCCTGCCCTGAAGAATCTAATTTCTATTCCAACTGTTTAGAAAATTTTGTCCTGAGAGATTGCCAAAATCCGACTTCGATTGTTGAATTTGGTTCTGGTGATGGTAGTCCAGTGATTAACTCACTACTGCGAAATAAATTTGAGGGATTAATTCAAGGCTATGAACTGAATACATCTGCCTGGAAAGCTGCAAACTTAACTATAGATGAATATAATTTGACTAGTAAATATATTATTCATAATTCTTGTTTATTTGATGCTGATAAACCTCAAGCCGATTATCTTGTAGCTAACCCGCCATATCTGCCTGCTCCAGATGATGATATTTATATGCCATTATTATTTGGTGGTATAGATGGAGCAGCAATTACCAACGAGTTGTTATCTTTAGATTATGAAAATGTTTTAGTTTTAGTTTCTAGTTATTCCAATCCTATTAGTACTATTAAAACAGCACGAAAACACAGCTACAGTGTAAATAAATTTGTGGTTTTACCCTTGCAGTTTGGTTACTATAGTTCTGAGCCAAAAGTCAAAAAACATATAGAAGAATTAAAAAAACATCATCAGGCATTTTACTCTGGAGATTATTATTTCTTATCTGGAGTGCTATTCCAAAAATCCCAGGTATCAAATATTGATTTGGCGAATGAATTAACTCAAGTTATGACAAGTTTATAGATTGGCAATATGTAGGGTGGGCATTCACTAATATATTCGGGGTTAATTGAGAGTTTGATTGAGAATGCTTACCTACATAGGGTTTGCTGAAAAAGTTGTTTTGTGGAGGTAGGGAACAGTTATACCAAATTGAAGAATGATTGCGACAAATGGATTGCCCAAAAGCTTACCAGTGAACCCTTTCCCAATCCAAAATCTAGAATGGTATTAGTTATGTGAAAATTTATTTTTCAAGGTTGATATTTGATCAATGAGAGAGAGATTAGGTAATTGCTGAACTCAGAAATTTGATATCAAAAGAGTATTAGACAAGGGCAGATAGTTGTTTTTGAAAGTAAGCGCGGTAGAGTTTACAGCGCGGTAAGATGCGATCGCCATCAAAACAAATTAATCCTAGATTTTCCAGCTTATAAGCATCCGCAGGATCAATCACTAGACCGAGTTTGGTTTCGACAAGTTCAGCATATACCTTGATCAGATGAGGATAGGCTTGCAGTTTTAACCAGTGTCGCCATAAGTGATGGCGGTAGATACCACCGTTCACCATCGCTTCTTGAATTAATTCTTGGAGAGTTATCTTGCCAGAGACAAGATGAAATAAGGCTAGTTGAATCAAGGCTGGATGACCACCAACCAAAGACATTAATTCCGCAGATTCTTGACCGACTCTCCAGTTTAATTCGTATCTACTGGCTAACTCTTCTACTTGGTAGTGTGTAAATTCACTCAGACGGATAGGTAGGCCGATATTAAATGGTGAACGGTTAATATCTAAAGAAATATTTTGTTCTGTGGAATATACCACTACTAATCTTAATTTCTGCCAACCATAGTTTTGTCTGGCTTCTTCACACCAGGAACGCAACAAAGCAAAAAATTCCTGAGCAATATGAGGATATTCAAAAAAGCGATCAACATCATTTAAAACTAACACTATGGGATGATTTATCTGTTTGAAAAGATATTTCTGCAAGTAAAAACTACAAACTAATTTATAGCCAACTTCTTCATCCCACATCTCATCTAAGTTGGGCTCAATATCTAGTTGTTGAGCAATTTGCCAACAAAGACAACGCAAAAGCTTATTTAAATCGGTTAAACAAGAATCATCGATTTGATAACAGTTGATATTAACAGTATGATATCTTTGCTTCTGGGCAAAGGCTAAAATACGTAGTACTAAAGAAGTTTTTCCCATTTGTCTGGGAGAGCGAATCCGAATTACACAGCCTGGTCGAGTAATTTCTCGATAAGCCAGTTCTTCTATAGGTGGACGCTCGATATATAAGGGTGAGTCTAAAGCTACAGGGCCATCTGGATAAGTCCAACGATGTGTGATTTCGTCAGTAGAAAGACGAGGTGAGTTTTCTAATTTTGTGTATGAATTTCTAGGCAGAAATTCTAAGATTTCGCTTTCATCATCCACGCTCGAAACAGCGTAATCTGCTTCATTTAATTTGAGGTTAAAGGCACTAAAACATAGTTTGAGAGTTTTTTGATCTACAGCTTTACTCAAAGACCATAATCGACTCAGAGTTTTGGTCGAGATACTAATCTGTGTGCTGAGTTCTTGTAGGGTGAGGCGATCGCCTTTTTTCCTAGCCATCTCCCAAGATACTATTGCTTCTTGCAAACGTTGTAGTCCGGTAGGAGTTAGTACAACGCCTCGTCTTCTCTTGCTTTTAGTTTGTTTCACTTGCATAGGCTGTGTTCCAACAACTTTTTGTGGACACAAAGTCTACTTTTAACTTCTTGCATCAATACTTTTTTGCTTCGTGCATTTCCCTGTAGGCTTTCCCGGAGGATAAGCGCAAAAATCTGAATAGAAGCACGCAAATTACAACTTTTGCAAAAAGTTTTGTGTAGAATCTGATGATCCAACTACTCCAAGAATTTAAACAGCGTCAAACATTCCGAATTTCAAGTTATAACAACCGTAGAAACCACTAACAAAAGCATTGTATAAAGAAAGGTATTTTGATACAGTATTTTTACTGAAAATACCCGTAAAAATTATTACGAAATAATGAGATTGCTGACCCTTACTTAACGGATTGTCATATCAGCCACGGGAATTTGTTGCAGAATAAGGTCAAAAGCTGAAGTTCAGAAAAACTAGTAATTTAGTCAGGTGGAAAATATCTAAATTACTGTAAAATCTGACGCTTCAGTCATTTCAGGCTTTATTCAGCCCCAAACTTGTGATTTTAAGTGAGTTCACTGATATTCTACTGTACTTCCACCGTTTGTGTAATTTTTTGAGTTTTTGATCAACTGGTCTATTTTAACGTTTGATTTTTTTGAGTCAATCCTCTAAATCAACTTACAACATACTAACATCATAATAAATGCTTTCAGTAATTACACTAGATTTTATCAATGCTATTGATTAATGATGCGATCGCTCTGATGAAATTGATGTATTCTTGGCGACATTGTTTATGTAGATAACAAAATCCCCAAATTATTGAATCATTTGGGGATGAAAAGCTAAATCACACAAAATGGCTATCTGTGAGACTCGTATTGGATTTTTGAAATTATCTGTACAGACTGGAAGTAGAGATGAGCAAAGAGTATTTCTGGCAGAACTCAAAGGAGAACATCAGCACAGATGCTATTTTTGGCTGATGGTGGCTGGGGTAATTGCAGCATACTGCTCTGGGGTTAACACTGCTTCTCGAATATTCACAGGTTTGGGAAGTAAGCCATTTTTATAGAAGTAATCAGCTACTCGCTGTTGTTCTTGGATTAAATCGGGAGAGATGGCTCTTAACCCATAACTACGGCGGCTAATGACTAAATCCATCACGTCGGGTGGTAGTTTTTGAAAGGGTGCAATGAGTTGGGCGGTTTCTTTGGGATGCGCCTCAGCCCAGCGTTGAATTTTGTCAATCTCTTCAATCACTATTCGCAAAAGTTCTGGATTGTCTATAGCAAATTGTTTGCCACCAATATAATATCCGCCTGGAGAGTCGAGGCCTTGAGAATCTCGTAAAATCCTGGCTTTACCTAGTTTTTCAGCTCTGGCTAGATGTGGATCACCTGTTACCCAAACCGGAATTTTACCTTCGAGAAAGGCACTGCTGGCTTCTACGTTGGGGATACTCAAAACTTTAATATCGCTATATTTCAAACCGACATCTTCTAAAGCTCTGAGAATAAAGTAGTGAGATGCTGATGCTTTTTGGAAGACGACTTTTTGTCCTTTGATATCTTTTAAAGTCTTAATTGGTGAATCTGGTGGTACTGCGATCGCACTGCTTCTACCACTATTTTCGCTGCGTCGTGAACCAACAACATAGACAATCTGCGCCCCAGCCGCTTGGGCAAAGATGGGAGGCGTTTCACCAACGGAACCCAAATCAATTTTGCCCACATTCATCGCTTCCATCAGTTGTGGCCCTTGGGCAAATTGTGACCATTCTACTGTCACCCCCAAAGGTTCTAGACGCTTTTCTAATACTTTTGTCACCCTGACTAAATCACCAGCTTGCTGATACCCCATCCGCAAGACTTTGGTTTTGATGCCTGCTGGCTTGACATCAGATACGTTATTTGCGGTAGATGAAGTTTCTGCCTTTGGAGTTGGTTGTGTGCAACTGATTAATGTGAATGAGGTTGCAATGCTAATCAACCCTGGAGCTAACAATCGCGTAACACGATGAAAAATGTTTGTATATTGGGGTTTAAAGGTAGCGACCATAATTTTTTTGTACGGCTAGATTAATTGATAACGGAGAGATAATTTTTTATCTGGCTCTATTGGCAATGCCAGAAAATACAAAAAACTGTTGCTCTTTGGGTTCAGGGACATTTTCACCAAGATAGCGATGAATGCCTATACCCATATCTCCGGTTGCTGTCAGCTTAAAGTTGACTTCTGCAAACCCAGCTTTTTGTAAAGATGTACGGACTGTTTCAGAGTGGGGAATACTATTGGAATGTCCGCGAGTCCAAATGACAAAAGCACCTTTTTTACTCAGGAAACTCAAATTTCCTAATAAGCGATTGAGTTCATTTTCGTCGGCAAGATTACCAAAAACGCCACAAACAATCACAATGTCTGCTGGTACTGCGCCTAGATAGTTAGAGGCGATAGTTGCATCACCATTAATAAACTCAATTTGTTTTGTTAAACCTAATGATTCTATAGTTGCTTTCCCACGTTCTACGAGTTGGGGATTTAGCTCTACAAGTCGTGCGTGAACATCTTGAGCGCGTGGGTGATTTACTAAAGTTCCGAGTAAATCTCGTCCATCGCCAGCGCAGACACTGACTACGCGAATTACTCCTGATGGAGAGAAATTTAAACTGTGGGCGATAAATTCTCGCACAATTTCTAAACGCTGCTGCAACCTCGGTTCTGTTTTGTAGAGGTCGTGCCATTCAAACCAGTCTTTTGGCATAAGGTGATATTTTCGTTTCCGCAAACTAGGAAGGAGGCACAGTGAGTCATACACTGCACTAAACTACGGTTCGTCGGTAGATTTGCCGTATTTAAGAGTAAAAGCAGGCTACCACAGAAATTACAGTTAAATCAAGTCCGATCGCCAAGTGTTGAGTACGGATGTTGAAAGTTACCAATGCTGAATAATTTATGTGGTGAAGTAACCAGCGATCGCCCAAAAAACAGTAACTTTAGTTACATTCTAAAAACCGTGGCTGGCTTAATTAGGACTTACGCATAAAAACGAAAAATCAAGGGTATGGGGGAGCCACTGGCGTGGGTGGGTTTCCCGACTTGAGCCAAGTGGTGTGTGTATGTATCTAAAACCCCCACGCCACACACCCTTACACCCTTACACCCAATCTTCACAGACAATTTTGGTGTGTAAGTCCTGTTAATATTCCTGTCTTGCACAGTATTATGTTGCCTGCCCAAATCTGACCTGTACAAAATGTCATTTTATTTTCCGGGTGTTGCACAAATTAACAGAAAATGTAAGTAACACTCAGGAAAAATTGAATACTCGCTGACATATTTCGAGAATAAATCACAAATATTCTCACTTGTATCTGCTCAATTACTAATAGCAAATAGCCTATGTTAAAAATAGACTAAAAAGTATTTAAAGGCAAAATATTACTACACTAATGATTGATGTGTTGCTATATCTAACCTAAAAAATCATCATTTATTTACATAATTTTTATCATCAAATCACGTCGTCAAACATCAAAAAACATACACCAAGACCAGCAAATCAATCATGAACCCCGCTTCTTCGTTCAGAGTTCAGGGAGAACTAAAAATTAGTAAACAAAAGCAATCTAATATTTTAGCAGCAATCATTATTAAACTTTTGAACTTAGTTGTCGGGGATACAGATTTAGCCGCAGAGTTTATTCAGTTGTGGACAATTCAAGAGTTTCAACTAGGTGATAATTTAAATAGATACACTGAGAATACAGCTACAGCAGATAACAGCGATTTTTTTTACTTGGTATGTCAAGGTAAAGTGCGCTTGTTGAGTTTTGATGAGACTTTGGGCAGGGAAGTTTCTCCACAGTTGTTATTAGCAGAACAGACATTTGGCGCAGATCATTTGTTTTGCGATCGCCCTTTATCATACCGTGCCATCGGTGCAAGTCCGGGTTTTGTAGCCCAAATTACAATTGCCGATTTACAAGTGTGGTTACAACGCTTACCAAATCTCCAAAAGCACTGGCAAAAGTTAGCATTCGAGCGTCAAGCACTGATTTTCTTTAAAAGTTATACAGAATTGCGATCGCTCAACAGTGCAAGTTTACGGCAATTCTTACCTTATATAATTACTAGCAAAATTCCCGTTGGCTCATCTTTAAATACAGCTACACCAGCCAATGCGGGACGTTTTTGGTTAGCCGGAGGAACAACTTCACTCTTAATTGGCGATAGCTGGGGATATCCTGATGTGACATCTCCCGATGCAATTGCGGAGACAGACTTGTTAGTTTACCAGCTACCGATTGAACAGTGGGAATTAGCCCAAGTATTTACTAGTCAAAATCCACAACCAAAAGTATCAGTTATTGATCATTCCGCAATCACCCAAATTCCCCTTCCCAAACCGGAATCTTCCCAAGCAGAAATTTCCCCAGTCGCAGAAATTGATTTTCCCCAACAGCCAAAAGCTAAACCACGGCGGAAATATTCCTTGATTTTGCAACAAAGTTCATCAGATTGTGGTGCGGCTTGTTTAGCAATGATTAGCCAATATTGGGGTAAACGCTTCCGCCTCAATACTTTACGCAACTTAGCAGCTATAGACAGTACAGGCGCATCTTTAGCAGGTTTAGCCACAGCCGCCCAAACCTTGGGTTACACAACATTACAAGTGAGGGCGAGTTTAACCAAGCTAGAGTCGCAAACTAATCCTTGGATTGCTCACTGGCAAGGCAATCATTATATAGTGGTTTGGCAGATTCAAGGCGATCGCATTTTAATTGCTGACCCAGCGAAGGGGAAAAAATGGCTATCACGCCAAGACTTTGAAGCCAATTGGACAGGATACGCACTTTTATTAAATCCAACCGCCAACTTTCACAGCCGCAACAGCGAGAAACTTGCCTTACGTCCTTATTGGCAGATATTACAGCGCGATCGCCAACTTATTCAATACATTATTCTGGTTTCTCTGGTCATGCAAGTCTTTGGGTTAGCGACTCCCTTACTTACCCAAGTGATTCTCGACCAAATACTATTACTGAAAAACTTTTCCACATTAAATGCTTTTGTACTCGGCTTTTTATGCTTGGGTGTCTGGGGGATTGTTTTAAATGCACAGCGACAATATCTGCTCGATTATTTTGCCAGTCGCATCGATGTTAATTTAATTGGTGGTTTCGTCAAACATACCTTACAGCTACCATTACAGTTTTTTACCACCCGCCAAGTCGAAGATATTCTCAGCCGCATTCCCGAAAATCTCAAAATTCAACAGTTCTTTACCCGTCGCGCTATTACTAGTCCAATTGATGCGGTGATGATTCTTGTCTATTTTGGGGTGATGGCTAACCTCAATTTGCGACTCACTTTATTAGTTGTGAGTGGAATTATCCCCGTTGTGATGTTGATTGTGGGTGCAAGTTCATTCCTCCAGCAGATATCGCGGGAAGTTTTGCAAACATCCGCCAGCCAAAATTCTGCCACAGGGGAAATCATCACGGGAATTGTCACAGTCAAAACCGCCGCCGCCGAAGCTTCAGTGCAGACATATTGGCAAAAGCAGTTGCTGAAAATGCTCAAGGCGCGGTTACGGGGACAGAAGTTAGCCAATGTCTTACAAATGCTGCGGAATTTAGTTAGTCACATTGCGACAACAGTTGTTTTATGGTGTGGGTTGCAACTAGTCATCACTGGGGATATGTCACTGGGTAAATTGGTGGCGTTCAATATGTTGATGAGTAATGTGATTCATCCTGTGTTGGCATTGGTAGAGTTATGGGATGAATTACCCGCAGTATTCACAGCCCTAGAGCGAGTTAACGATGTCTTAGATTCTCAGCCAGAAGAAAATTCCCAAAAACCTTTACAGGTAATGCCGACAATTCGCGGTGAAGTGCAGTTTGAGAATGTATTTTTCCGCTATCATCCTGATGACCAGCGTCAGACTTTGCAAAATGTCTCTTTTCACGTCAAATCAGGGCAAACTGTCGGGATAATTGGTCAGAGTGGTTGCGGTAAAAGCACCTTAGTCAATTTGCTGGCGGGTTTATATCGTCCCGAAAATGGGCGGATTTTAATTGATGGCATTGATATTAGTACGGTATCGCCGCCATCGTTACGCAGTCAAATCGGTTTTGTCCCCCAGGATAACTTTTTGTTTTCCGGCACGATTTTAGAAAATATTACTCTGTATAATCCAGATTTGCATCCTGAACAAGCGATCGCCGCCGCCAAATTAGCCGAAGCTCACAGTTTCATCCGCGAACTACCTTTAGGCTACAACACCCCAGTCGGGGAAAGAGGTTTGCGGCTGTCTGGTGGACAAAAACAAAAAATTGCGATCGCTCGTGCTTTAATTAGTAACCCCAAAATTTTAATTCTAGACGAAGCTACTAGCAGTCTCGACTCTGAATCTGAGCGTTGTTTGTACCAGAAATTAGCTCATTTGAATCAGCACCACACTACTTTTATCATCTCCCATCGCCTTTCTAGTCTGCGCCACACCGACCATATCCTAGTTCTCAACCAAGGTATTTTGGTTGAACAAAGCACCCATCAAAAGTTGATGGCAACCATTGGTCTTGATTAATTAACACAGTTCAGTTAAGAAAGCGTTTCGACAGCGATCGTATTTGATTTGTGAAAATCGAGAGGCTCAGATCCCCGACTTCTTGAAGAAGTCGGGGATCTTTTGGTTCACGAATGATTTAGGACTGCATTCATTCCGAGTCTCATAGCGCAAGTCATCTTCAGATGACTCAACTAAAAATGTATTCCAGTCCACTTAAGTGGACTTTGGCTATGAGCCTGGAACTTTAGTTCTAGGCGGGAATGGCTTGAAAGCGATAGGCTAGGCAAGCTTTGTTTGTATAGCCCCAGACTAATTGTACTGCCAGCCCTATACCCCTTCACCCAGTCCCCACAGATAATTCCTATTCATGATTCCCGGATGAAATTTATATTTTGTTAAAAATATTTTTAACAACGCCAAATACATAAAATTACTTTGTTTTTGATATTGCTATAGGAATTACGATATTTAGTGATTGTTTATTAGACAAGTTAATGGTAAATTTCTATATGAATTTGAACCAAAGAAAAGTTTCTTATGAACAATAAATGAGGGGTCAAACCCCTCAGTAAACAGCGAATCCGTGACAATACTAAAACTTAGAACATACAAATGGAGACATCAAAAAAAATCCGTATTTTTTACTGGTAAAGTTTTAATTGAGAAGATGACATTTAGAAAAAAACGTAGTATAAATACTAAAGTAGCTATTAATTTTTTTGCTAAATACCGTTGATGTTCTCAGGGAAAACTATCACCTTCTCACCAAACTTTGCTAGAAAAACTGAAGCGAAAGATTATACGGTAAAATTATCAGGGCAGTAGATTAAACTAAGTATTGAGAAGACAAACAGAGGATAAAACTGCGTCTACCAAGAGCCAAGCCAGATTGTTATAGTCATTAAAATGACATTACCAAAGATTGAAAAGTAACTAACTACTAAATGAAATACAGTTAACTTTCTCCTCCAAGGTCAAGCTCATGGACATCATCATCAGAACACATGCAGTTCTCACCTCAGTACCAAGAATGAAGCAGCCTTCACGGCTATATTTAGTCATTCTCCACAGGCTTATAGCTAAAACTAAACATAAATTTAGAGGGTAGTTGTTACAACATCCAACTGCAACAACTATTGATTAATTATTGACTACCTGTAACACCTAATTCCCCAGTGCAATTAACACTATGAATCACAACATAACTAGCGTCAGTAACTTTAATAAAGGTATCAATCCTCAACAATTTGACCAAATAGTAGAAGCAATTCTAGCTGGTAAGTATTCTTGGGCATGTGTGTTAATGCTACGTGTTGCTGGTTACAATCCATTACATTACATTCCTTATCGCACTTATAACAGATTGCTCAAAGAAAATTCTTCCCCAAGTAGAACGCAACAACAAGAAGTATCATCTGCGGATAAATCTGTCGCAACTCATTGCTTGGGCAAAATTAAAGACTTAACTTACCTTGAGGTAGTAGGTAAAGCAAAAAACTGAAATTCGTGGCGGTAATATGGAGCAATCGTTAGCCCAAGAAATGCCAGAACATCAAGCGATCGCACTCAAGATTTTTCCTTAAAATTGAGTAATGAGTAATAAGTAAATTTCTAACTCATTACTCATTACTCATTACTTTTCTCAATCAGTTGCTGTCAGTCCTGAATGTCGAGCTTTGACAAACAGCAAATAACATGATGTCATTAATTATTGAAATTTATGTAAAAATATCACGTTAATTATACTGTTTCCAATTAACTAACCCATCTTTGAGATAATTTCTCCAGGTGGGTTTTGTTGTCATAGATCCAAGCTTCTAGAGTATGAAAAGTCTGATTTAGTCTTGGTATCAAGAGAAGAATTAGGGATAAAAATTTTTACCAAAATGTGCCAAAATGGCAAATTTAAACTATCAATATCATTTAAATTATACATAGAGCAGATGAGTCAATAAGCTCATCAACAATGATAAAATCATTGAATATCTGACTATGAAATACATTTAACTGATTGTTTTTGCTGAAGCAGTCAGTATCCCAAAGAGTACATAACTCTGAAACCAAGACAGACAATCAAACTGTTGCTATTGGTTGTTTTGTTTCTCAGGAAGCCTGAGCATCAACAAGTTAAAAAGTTGGTTTTCCGCAACTTTTACTTTCAATGCCCTCTAGTCAGTTTCTCTATGGTGGGGGAAACTTAGTAGAGTCTTCCATACTTTTATAGTCAGAGAAATAGACAACCTAACAGTTAACAGTTGTTGTTACTGATAGAGCATATAACTACTACACTTTTGTTTTAATGCTCTAAATCCTAGTTCTACCAAACAGGATCATCTCTGCTGTAATAACACATAATGGATACAGTATTGGCTGGAAGCTAAAAGCCCAAATAGCTTCCAGTTTTTTATGTAAGCTGGTATGTTTTTAACTTGTATGAATACTAATGAGTGATTTGTCAAAAATTTTGCTGGAATCAGAAGAAGTGATGCAATTCCTCAAAAAAGAAATGAGATTGAAGGAAGTATATCAACAGATTTTATTTCACAAAATCATCCGTCAAGCCGCCGTGCTGTACTATAGGACTCATATTTGATTTCTGAAAAAAATCAGTACACCCAGATCAGGCTTCTTTCCTACTCCCTACTCCCCATTCCCTACTCCCTGTCTACACAACTAGATTCAGGAATCAAACCGTATTCCTATAGAGATATTACTATTACACCGCCAGAAATTGAAGCAGAAGCAGAAAAGCAGCGCCGGGAAAGACATTTAGAAAGAGCCGCAGATACACTGGAATGGTTAGCTGATCAATTAATTACGCCTGAAGATTGGGAAAGAGGAATTTGCGATCGCCTATTATCTCACAAACTCGCACAGGTATTATTTGCCGATGAAGTAGAGCATTTTTTTCAGCAAAATCGCGCCGAATTTGAGCAAGTGATTTTGTATCAAATACTGCTTGACTCAGAAACATTGGCACAAGAGCTATACTATCAAATCGAAAATGGTGAAATTAGTTTTTATCATGCCGCCAAAATTTATGATATTGATATTCATCGTCAGTTTAAGTGTGGATATGAAGGTATAGTTTATCGTTCCGCACTCCAACCAGATATAGCCACTGTTGTATTTCGAGCAGCACCACAACAGGTAAAATTACCTTACTACTCTAGTGCTTATGCACCCGTTCTAACAACCACAAAGAAGCGATCGCACCGATAAAGTGAGCAGTAATCCCGTTAATATTAGCTACGGCGACAAACACATCCAACGCTCGAATAATTTTATTGGGGTCTGTAATTGCTACCCCTGGTGGTTGGGAGATAGATTTAGCGACTAAAACGCCTAAAGTTGAGCCAGCACCTAAAAGAGTTAATAGTATTCCCACTAAACTAATCATTATGCCTAATCTGATAGTGGCGATCGTGTCGGCTTTGCTAGGGTGTAAAGCATGATTCGGATTTTCTAACCTTTTACCCAGACGTGTATAACGAAAATCCCAATACACACTAAATAATAAAGCCACAATCCCGCAGATAGCCCAAAATATCCCGACTCCTAGACCTGCATTTGGTTTGTCAGCAAAGCCACGCCCAGTTGAAGCAAACAATACAGCTATCCCAGACACCACAGCCAGTCCTAGCTGTACCCAAAAAGTAATCCAGCCTGTCAAGCGAATAGTGTTACCAACTGTGTGAAGCGATGCTGTTATAGTTCTCGCGTCTGTTTCTGTTTGCATATTTAATTTCCATCTGTTGGCATTTCTTAGGAATCTCCCCCAACTTCAAGCATATTTTGGCTTGATAATGGAATACCCCCACCTACAGGCAGAAACTTTTGGCTATCTTCATTAGGATTTACGCAGTGAGATGAAAAATCAAGGGTTTTAGGAAGGGTGTACTTAAGCTAATGCTGATTCAAAACCCTTACACCCCATACCCTTTCACCCCACACCCGGTCTTTACAGATAATCTTTGTGCGTAATTCTGAATCAGTATCTAATCTATCTAAATAGGTTATTCTGCCAACACTTTAGAGTAAAATTAATCCTTTAGATAGAGGAGGGCAAAGCCGATGACTCGTGTCATCATTGTGCGTCATGGGCAGAGTAGCTACAATGCCGAACGGCGTATTCAAGGGCGCACGGATGCGTCAAAATTAACAGAAAAAGGTCGTAATGATGCCAGTAAAGTAGGCAAAGCCCTCAGCAATATTTCATTTCAGGCAATTTATTGCAGTCCTCTGCAACGAGCTAAACTCACCGCCGAGATTATTCAAAGCGAGTTAGCCAATACTCAAGAGTCTGCTGCTGTCCAAACTTCTGATAAGTTATTGGAAATTGATTTGCCTTTGTGGGAGACAATGCTAACTGCGGATGTTGAGCAGAAGTTTGCTGAAGACTATCGCATTTGGCATGAAAATCCTGACCAATTGGTAATGCAAATTCAAGATGCTGAGGGGACAAGAGAGCATTTTCCAGTTCTGGCTTTGTACGAACAAGCACGGCAGTTTTGGCAAGATATTTTGCCACAGCATCAAGGTCAAACTATTTTAATAGTTGGGCATAACGGAATTAACCGCGCCTTGATTAGCACAGCACTGGGTATTCCTCCCAGCCGTTATCACTCCATCCAGCAATCTAACTGTGGTGTGACTGTATTGAATTTTGCTGGCGGTTTGGGTGAACCAGTCCAACTAGAATCGATGAACCAAACGCAGCACATGGGGGAAGCTTTACCTTCATTGCGTCCCGGTCATCAAGGCGTGCGGTTGTTGTTAGTGCGTCATGGTGAAACTGAATGGAACCGTCAAACTAGATTTCAAGGACAAATTGATGTTCCTTTAAATGACAATGGCAGAAATCAAGCGCAAAAAGCAGGCGAATTTCTCAAGGATGTAGCCATTGACTTTGCTGTGAGTAGTTCTATGCAACGTCCGAAAGAAACAGCCGAGATTATATTGCGTCAACATCCCAGCATTCAGTTAGATTTGCAAGATGGTTTGCGAGAAATTAGTCATGGCCTTTGGGAAGGGAAATTAGAGAAGGAAATTGAACAAGAATTTCCGGGAGAATTACACCGTTGGCGGACTGTACCAGCTGAGGTACAAATGCCAGAAGGTGAGAATTTACAACAAGTGTGGGAACGTAGCGTTGCGGCGTGGCAATCTATTGTGCAAACCGCATTAGATAATCAACTCACAACAGGATTAGTAGTGGCTCACGATGCAACTAATAAAACCTTGTTGTGTCATATTCTCGGTTTAACAGCAGAAAACTTTTGGAATTTCCGCCAAGGTAATGGCGCAGTTAGCGTGATTGACTATCCCAACGGACTTGATGGTTTTCCGGTATTACAAGCAATGAATATCACGGCTCATTTGGGTGGTGGTGTTCTGGATAAAACCGCAGCTGGAGCATTATAAAACAGGGAGGAGTGAAGAGTCAGAAATGAGGTAATAAATTAGGTGTGAATAGTCAAACCTAAATACTCATAACTCACGTGATGTGCAACTTATTTTTAAACCCCTCTCCAAACCTCTCCCCTACGAGGAGAGAGGCTTTGCCCAGATTTCTCACCACACCTTTCAAAGCCTGTGCAGGGGAGCAGGGGAGCAGGGGGCTGGGGAGAATGAAGGTACTCTCTCCCCAGCCCCTCCGCACCTCTGCCTCTCTGCCCCATCAAACGCCTGAAGCTTGTGAGAAATGCGGGTTTGATTCTTGCTCCCCTTCCCTGTCTGCGACACGCTGCGCGAACGTAGGGAAGGGGTTGGGGGTTAGGTTCGAGGGAAAGTTGCACACGGCATTAACTCTTAACTCCTGACTTGTCACTCCTAACGTATGATTTTTATGAATGAACTTTTACAACAAGTCCGAGTAATTGATCCAATTTCTGGCACTGACCAAATAGCCGATGTCCTAATAGTTGATGGTCGTATTCAAGCTGTAGCTGCACAAATTTCGGCAATTAGTAATGAGACTCAAGTTAGAGACTGTCGGGGATTAATTCTAGGAACTGGGTTAGTAGATTTATATAGTCACTCTGGCGAACCAGGGTTTGAAGAGAGAGAAACTTTATCATCTTTGTTGCAAGCGGCTGCATCTGGTGGCTTTACCAGAATTGGCATTTTACCTGATACATCTCCAGCCATTGATCATCCGGCGCTGGTGGCGCAGTTGCAGAAGATGAGAGGGGAAGGGGGACGTGGGGGACAAGGTGGACAAGGGGGACAAGGTGGACAAGGTGGACAAGGTGGACAAGGAAGAAACTATGTTTCTTCTCCCTTGTCTACCCCCTCTCCCTTGTCTACCCCCTCTCCCTTGTCTCCCCTCTCTCCCTTATCTACCCCCTCTCCCTTATCTCCCCCACACCCCGACACCCCGACACCGTTACTCAACATCTGGGGTGCAGTTACTTTGGATGTGGCGGGAAAGCAGATGACAGAGTTGGCTGATTTAGCGGCTGCGGGAGTGGTGGGTTTTACTGATAGTCATCCGTTGGATAATTTGGGGTTGGTGCGGCGAGTGCTGGAATATGTACAGCCTTTGGCTAAACCTGTGGCTTTTTGGCCTTGCGATCGCCAGCTTACCTCGAATGGTGTGATGCGTGAAGGGGTAGATGCGTTGCGTTTTGGTTTACCACCAGTTCCCGCCAGTGCCGAAACAACTGCGATCGCCTCTTTGTTAGAATTAGTGGCGGCGACTGGTAATTTGCAAGTTCATATTATGCGCGTCTCTACGGCGCGGAGTGTGGAATTAATTGCGGCTGCTAAGGCTGCTGGTTTACCCATCACCGCCAGCACTACTTGGATGCACTTGTTATTGGATACCACATCTATTAACCCTGAGCGAAGCCGAAGGGTTAACATCGAGGGTAGCCGAGATGTTAAAAGTTATGACACCAGTTTGCATTTAGATCCGCCTTTGGGAAATCCCAGCGATTTAAAAGCTTTGCGTGAAGGAGTCCGCACAGGTGTAATCGATGCGATCGCGATCGACCACGCGGCTTATACTTATGAAGAAAAAGTCCAAGCTTTTGCCGAAGCTCCAGCAGGAGCAGTTGGTTTAGAATTAGCCTTACCTTTGTTGTGGCAAAATCTGGTGGTAACGGGAGAATTTACAGCCTTAGAATTATGGCAAGCTTTAAGTAGTAATCCCGCAAAATGTTTGGGACAGGAATTAAACACATTAACTGCTAATCAAAAAGCCGAGTTAACTTTGTTTGACCCTTCGCAAACCTGGAAAGTGGAAAGGAAAAATTTACAGACACTTTCGAGTAATACACCTTGGATGGGGCGAGAATTACAAGGTCGGGTGTTGCAAATTTGGTGTTAAATTAATTTTGGTAGTTTTGGCGATCGCGCGGATGGGTAGGTGTTCAAAAATAGCGGTTCGGGAAAATGGCTGTATTCCTTTCAGCACAAGCTTTTGCCAAAAAAATAAATTAAAATCATCCGCGCACCTTGCTATGTATAGATTCCAGCGTTTTTGTGTCAATCAATTTGCATTATGCTGTGTTATAATTTTTCCATCCGCGCAACTGAACCTTGAAAACTTTATAGGACAACGCTTTCTGGCTCCCGCTATTGCAATTTCAACTAATCCCTATTAGGGATTGAAACGTAAGTGCTTGATATATTCACATACCCTAGAGTGTATTGCAATTTCAACTAATCCCTATTAGGGATTGAAACGGGAGCGATCGCACTTTAAGCAAACTAAGATTTAACATTGCAATTTCAACTAATCCCTATTAGGGATTGAAACAACTATTACTGATTTGCTTCTGAACAATAAAATATCTGATTGCAATTTCAACTAATCCCTATTAGGGATTGAAACTTGTGCTTGGTGCGATCGCATTTATCCCGCACAAAATTGCAATTTCAACTAATCCCTATTAGGGATTGAAACATAGTAACCTTGTAAACTATCAAGTCTGCCTAACATCATTTCGATTGCAATTTCAACTAATCCCTATTAGGGATTGAAACTAAATGACGGTGACGCTACATAATCGGTATAGAAGATTGCAATTTCAACTAATCCCTAAAACTGCTCATTCTTACCTAATAGGACTTACGTAATACCAGTTCTGCATGAAGATGCACAGAATCTTAAGAAACGAACCGCCAAGAGCGCCAAGAGCGCCAAGAATCTAGAGTTTCATTTAGTGCAGCTTCATATTAAATTGGTAAGCTAATCAGCATTTAAGCTGCACTATTGAAATTGTACATAAATGACTTAAACTCTCTCCTCTGCCCCTCTGCCCCTCTGCTCCCCTGCGGTCTAAACTGCAAACTAAGTGCTTAATAGCTTATAAGTGTCACGATTGGTAGTTGGTGCGTGACGCTATAAATTTGATGACTACGTTTAAATCTTCTCGTTGCGTCACACACCCTACAGAAAAAATATGCCAGTTACTTCTTACTCCTTATTTCGCTTGCGCCTCAAGTTGTCTCACCACGGTTAACGCCGAGTAACTCACGCCAGCCGTACCTTCGCCGGGGTGGGTAGAGTCGCCGACTAACCAGAGAGAATTTATCGGTGTGCGGTTGGCAAAACCAAAGGGGCCAAAGGTGGGTATTCTTTGCCCAATGCCCCCAACTATACCGCGATCGCGTCCAGTGTAATGAGCAAAGGTGCGGGGTGTGGCAGCTTCTTGGTAAATGATGGTTTCTGGTTTGAGGTAAAAATATTGATTGAGGCGAGCGATCGCATCTGCGGTATATTTTTGTTTCAATGCTTGATAATCTGGAGTTTGCCACCATTGCTGATAATCCACAAAAGATGACGCAATAATTGTGGCTTTACCTTCTGGGGCGCGACCATCACCAGGATGACTCACAGACACAAACAAGGAATTATTCTCGCCAATGGGGCCATTGGCATCGTATAAAAACTGTAAATGGGGCGGACAACCTACAGGAATCGCACTCGCATCCACACCCAAGTACACCACAAAAGCCCCTGATGGTGGCGGTAGTTTTTCGACTCGCTGTTTGTAACCGGACGGTACTTTGTCCCCCAAAAGCTGCACTAGGTTTTGGACAGTCACGTTAGCTACTATATGGTCGGCTGGTTCTGTCCAAACTTCGCCTGTTTTTTGGTTGCGGATAACAACAGCAGTGGCTTGACCATTTTCGACTTTGATGTGTTCAACAGTATGGCGCATTAATAACCGTCCGCCATCTCTTTCTAGAGCAGTAACTAAGCGATCGCTCAACACCTGCATACTACCTTGGAGATGATACAATCCTTGGGGCAGTTGGGAAACGCTCAACGCCGTGGCTGCATATAGTAAGGCTGTTTCTTCAGCGTTTACCTGAGAATACAACTTTAATTGCATATCTAAAAAAGTTCTCAAACGCTGGTCATTACCCAAACCGCATAGTCTTAACGCATCGCCTACCGTGAACAATGTAAACGGCGCAGTGATAAATGTACTCGGACGCACCGCCTGAATTAATTGCCACAAATCCCACAAATTACGCGGCGGTAACACTGGGTCACGTCCTTGAAACTCCCAACTAGCTTCAAATAAAGTTGCCATTAACTGCCAAAATGGTTCACTACCCGGAAACTGCCGTTGTCTTTCCTCACGCCATTTATCTTGGTCACGCCAAACATTAATCGGAGTGGTTTCTCCTGGTAAATAAACTGCACAAGCCGGTTCACAAGGAGTAGCCGGCGGTAAATCAATTTCTAGTTCCGCAAAAATGCGCTGGTGAATCCCGCCCGGTTCCAAACCTGCCACTTGGGTTGCACCCACATCAAAAGTGAACCCTTGACGTTTAAATGTCGAAGCACAACCCCCCGGTACAATGGCTTGGTCAAGGACTAAAACGCTGTAGCCACGGTGGGCTAATAACGCCGCCGCCGTCAGTCCGCCAATTCCCGCACCAATCACAACTACACGGGGTTGATTTTGGTTAACAACAATATGTGACATTAAGATTAGCTTTACAAAAATTAATATTACTACTCATAATTTTACAAGCTAATCGTGGTGAGTTGGGGCGATCGCCAAAGAACAAGCATGAGAATGATTGCTGTATTTGTATATTTATTTTTTCGGATTTACTACTGTTATTAACCTTTTACCCACAATTTTTCAGGGAACTGAGGTGTAGGTTGGGTGGAGGAACGGAACCCAACATTTACGCATACTTTGTTGGGTTACGCGATCGCTACACTCAACCTACTATTCTCTTAACTAACAATTTTTCAGGGAACTGAGCAAATTTAAGTATTTTTTCTCCTGACACTATACAGCTAAGTATGCTTTTTTACTGGTAAAACCTACTCTGAATATTAACGTAGTAATTAGCCTGGGAAGGTGTTTACTGAGTTTTGACTGCGCGGTAATCGAGCGAAGCGATGCACTGAGCTTGTCGAAGTGTCGAGATTACCGCGCAGTCGAAGAGCAGGCTTTGTTTGTCTACCACCAAACTTCCAGTCTGAGAGCTTTGAGAAAAAAATACAAGATATAGTCACATGAAATATATCAATCGTCACGTTAACAAAATTGAGCTTATTGTCGAGGTGTTTTTTTTAGTAATCTTATTTCTACTGGGATATTGGCTGGATTATAAATATGCTGCTTCTTTATTTTGGCAATATTACGTATTTATGGATGTTTTAGCCCTCATTTTACTTTTGCCAGTGTACTTACCATCTCGGCGGAAACAAGAATTGTGGCTGTTTATCGGGTTCAATCTCAGCCTCTTTGCTTTGTACTTTGTAGCTCTCTCGCCTGTAAAGCCCTTCACCCAGTTTTATCTCGATATTAAACATGGGATGACAATTCCAGAAGTGCAAAGCAGATTGAACCAACGTTTTCCCAAAGGTGGAAGATTTTATCAGCCACAAGGGGACTTCATGGGTGGGAATGATGATGTGTGGGAAAATATTGGCCCAGTTGTATATAACCAGCATCTAAACTACATTCTTGACCCAAACAATGGTGATTACAATGCGGAGGTGGTGAATATTTATTTCAAAAATGGCAAAGTAGTAAAAGCTGATTATTCGGGCGATTGAGAACAACTCTTACACCCAGCCTCACAAAATCTTTGTGTGTTCAGTCTGTTTCAGATGCAACAATCAAAGATATTTTGGAGTGACGGATAAGATAAAGAAGTAAGAACCCTGTTCACTCACCACTACTCATGACCTCAACTCTATTAAAGTCTTCTCGTCTCAATTCCCCAACAATACACCGTTTGCCTAATGGCTTGACAATCATTGCCGAACAAATGCCCATTGATGTTGTCAACCTCAACCTCTGGATTAAAGTTGGTTCGGCTGTAGAATCTGATGCGATTAACGGGATGGCTCACTTTTTAGAACACATGATTTTTAAAGGAACTGAGCGATTAGCCAGTGGAGAGTTTGAGCGGCGGATTGAAGAACGGGGTGCTGTGACTAATGCTGCTACCAGTCAAGATTATACTCATTACTATATAACTACTGCGCCCCAAGATTTTGCTGAATTGGCTCCACTGCAAATAGATGTTGTATTTAATCCGAGTATTCCTGATGATGCTTTTGAACGTGAGCGTGCTGTTGTTTTAGAAGAAATCCGCCGTTCTGAAGATAATCCCCACCGCCGGACTTTTCGCCGTGCAATGGAAATGGCATTTGATACTTTACCCTATCGCCGTCCGGTGTTGGGGCCAGAATCGGTCATATCTGGGCTAGAACCCCAACAAATGCGGGATTTTCATGCTCAATGGTATCAACCGCCAATGATTACGGCTGTAGCTGTGGGCAATTTACCTGTAGAACAATTAATTGCTAATGTTGCGGAAGGATTTACCCAGGTTGGTAAAAATCAAGAGTCAATAGTCAATAGTCAAGAGTCGAATTATACTTTTGAATCGGCGTTTACAGAAATTGTGCGGCGAGAATTTGTCGATAAAAGTCTTCAGCAAGCGCGGTTAGTCATGGTGTGGCGGGTTCCCGGATTAGCACAGTTAAATCAGACTTATGCTTTAGATGTGTTAGCGGGAGTTTTAGCACATGGTAGGACATCAAGATTAGTTAGAGATTTGCGGGAAGAACGCGGATTAGTTTCTTCGATCGCAGTTAGTAATATGAGCAATTTATTACAAGGTACATTTTATATTTCTGCTAAATGTGCAGTTGAAAACATCGCCGCCGTTGAAGATGCGATCGCCCAACACATTCGCCGACTACAAACAGAACTAGTCACAGACAAAGAAATCGCCCGCATCCGCAAACGTGTCACCAACAGATTTATCTTTGGTAACGAAACCCCAAGCGATCGCAGTGGCTTATATGGTTTCTATCAATCATTAGTCGGTGATTTAGAACCAGCCTTTAACTACCCCCTGCACATTCAACAACAAGAAGCCAACGATTTACTCCTCGCCGCCAATCAATATCTCTGTCCTGATGCTTATGGTGTAGTGGTCATGAAACCGTTGTAAATTAGGGAGTGGTAAGTAGGGAGTGGTGAAATTCCCTACTCCCTACTCCCGATTCCCTACTCCCCATTAAAATGTTTTGGACTGAAATTGATGCCCATATTAGCCGAGTAACTGGCGAAAATTTTCTCACTCAAAAACGGCGTTCTGTAAGTGGTGGCTGTATTAACCAAGGTTACGCCGTTTCTAACGGTGAAATCACATACTTCGTCAAACTCAACCAAGCATCGCAAGTAGCGATGTTTGAAGCTGAAATGTTGGGTTTAAAGCAAATGTTCGCCACAAATACTATCCGTGTACCCAAGCCCATTTGTTGGGGAACATCAGGCGATTCTGGCTACATCGTTTTGGAATGGTTAGAAATGGGTGGCGGTAATACCCAATCTTGGGCAGAAATGGGGCGCAAGTTAGCCGCCATGCACCAAGCAACCAGCCAAAATGGTTTCGGTTGGGATATGAATAATACTATTGGTTCCACTCCCCAAATCAACACTTGGACAGCCGATTGGATTGATTTTTACTGTACACATCGCCTTGGTTATCAATTTCAGTTAGCCAGAAGGCGCGGAGGTAATTTTCCGAAACAAGATAAATTATTAGCCGCGATTCCCGAATTATTAGCCAATCACGAAGTACAACCATCCTTAGTACATGGCGATTTGTGGGGTGGAAATGCTGGCTGTACTGTGTCAGGTGAACCCGTCATTTTTGATCCAGCCACTTATTATGGCGATCGCGAAGTGGATATTGCGATGACAGAACTTTTTGGTGGTTTTCCCGCCGCTTTTTATCAAGGATATAACGCCGCTTTTCCCCTAGATCAAGGCTACGAACGCCGGAAAACTTTGTATAACCTTTATCACATTTTGAATCACTTCAATTTATTTGGTGGTGCTTATGGTTCCCAAGCCAACCGGATGATTGACCAAATTTTGCGATAAAGATTGGGGCAAGAATTTGGGGATGCGATCGCCAGCATAGTTGACTCATCAGCCGATTAATCTCTACACCGACCGATTCGCAAGCAATCCCCCGTTTGATCTTCTCTGGAAGCAAATCGCTGTGGCGATCGCTTTACTTTAGTATAAACACTATATTTATTTATCTTGGCAGTAATAATTGGCACATTAATATTACTGCTCGCTAAACTAACTTCCGCATTGTACAAATAAGCCGGTAATGCTATGAGTCCAATGCAAATTATCCTATACATATCAACCTCAGCAAATAATTTACGCCTACGTCATTTGGTCAGTTCCACCTTGATGAATCGGACTTTCCAAACAGATAATTGCATATTGATATTGTATCAATTGATGCAATAGTCTAGACGCAGAGACGCAATTTTTAAAATATCAGTTCCATCCTCAGATTTGTGTAGCTTACAGGATGGTCATGACTCATAAGATGGCTTCCCATTAACTTATGCAAGCCTAACTACAAAGAAACAGGACAAAAATCCGCAATCACAAAGAAATTCATTGCTGTCTTTAGAACTTGGCGATGATGTTGCGCTTATCCAGTTTGACCAAGGCTCATTTCACACTGTAAAAACTCTTGATTGTCCAGAAAAAAAGGATGACAATTTCAATTGCTCTACAGCCTGCACCATTAACAGATGCTTTTAAGCATTCTATTTTTTCTCATCTGAGTATCCTTTTGGTGGGCTGTAGACAAATCTCTAAAAATAGCTATTTATTTAAAACCGATTATTAAGCAGATAGCATCATGTAGCATTTGTCGGTTTAGTGCAGTACAAGTTGATAGGGGAAAGAGGCTAGAGGCTAGGGACTAGAGGAATGTACCTCATTGAGATGAAAAACACTGTAATCCAAATTATACTACCGTGTAAATGTGTGTACTTATGTTTGAAGATAGACTCACAATTGTGACGATACTTATTAATTGTATGGACTTGGTATGTCTTTTGTATTGCTTTTTAGTGACGAATTTTAATAGTCAATTAATTTACTTCCTTTGATAGCTAAAGAGGGGCAGTCAAGTAAATATATGAGTAATCTTTCATAATTTATTGTCAACCTCATATTGACCAATGAAAACTAATAGGATAGGCTTGGCAATCAGAGATGTTCTATCAGGAAAAATATGAACAAGAAGTTAGTACTGAATTTGCTTTCTAGCTCGGCAATCTTTACTTCCCTGATGTCTACATTGGCAGTCATTCCAGCACACGCCTCTGTGAACCTCACCCAAAAATTAATTCACACCAACGATGGACGTACTTGCATTACTAATCCCCACGGTTTGAAGGATTTTGTCTGTATTCGAGATTCCGAAAGAGATCCCAAAGCACCTCCCGCACCTACATCTATGGTGGTTTCATCCCAGCCATCTGATACCAATATTGCAGAATTGAACTTTACAGATGAAGAAAGTGATGCCGCAATTAGAATCTTTAAGTGTGACTGTCCTTATTGCATTAATTCTTTGCGACAATTACGCGGTAGTGGCAACTTAGTATACTAAGCTGAAAAACTTAAATCTTCGTCAGACTTTCGGAAAACATTGTATTTAGTTTTAAGAACAATCAAGGCAATCGATTTGCTGGGTATAAATTGAATTTTTACTCAGTACAATCCAATACCAAATAACCAAAAGCTTTTGTAACCATATACTATAGGAATACGGTTTGATGCCTGAATCTAGTTGTGTGGGCAGGGAGTAGGGAGTAGGAAAGAAACCTGCTCTGTACTGATTTTTTTCCCAAATCAAATATGAGTCCTATATATAAAAATTCTATTTGACTGCTGGATGTCTCTAATACCAAATCGATATGAAGAAGCATATAATTAGCCTGCGTTCGGCTTTGCCGTTGCCGATAGGCTAGGCAGGCTTTGTTTGTATAGCCCCAGACTTCAGTCTGAGGGGTTTATTTCAATCAACGGAATATATACTTAACACTCCACCAATTGATTTTGACAGGTTGCAGGTGTTCAGAACCCCGACTTTTTCAAAAAGTCGAGGTTCTATGATGTGTGATAATTTATGTGGAGGAATACTACAGCGTTTTCCGTCTTAATAAGATACATTCCTCTAGTCTCTAGCCTCTATTACCTATTAACTTGTACTGCACTAAACCGAAAAACGCCATAGTTGATGCCCGCTTGATGTACATACACGATAAAATTTGTTTATCTAGTAATCTGATAAAATCAACATTTTCGTATGCTTGCCAAGTCAACGCCTGCTGAACAAAGAACAGTTCTGCACAACGTTAGCTGGGAAACCTTTGAAGCTTTGCTAAGAGATACAGGTGAAGAGAGAGGTTCTCGGTTTGCGTATGAATGCGGTACTTTAGAAATTATGACACCACTATTTGAACATGAAAACCCTAAAAGTAATTTAGGAAACTTTATTGTTGCGTTAGCTGAAGAATTAGATATTGAAATCAGAAGTGCTGGTTCTACAACCTTGAAGCAGAAGTTAGTTAAAAAAGGCATAGAACCAGATGCTTGTTATTATATCCAAAACGAACTATTGATGCGATGTAAAGAAACTTTAGACTTAGAAACTGATCCACCACCTGATTTAGCAATAGAAGTTGATATTACTAGTAGTTCAGTTAATAAGTTTAATATTTATGCCGCATTAGGTATTACTGAACTATGGAGATATAACGGACAGAATTTAAAATTTTATCAATTATTAGAAGGGCAATATATTGAGTGTGAGTTTAGCATTGCCTTTCCAATAGTATCAGTACGTGATGTGAGCCGATTTATTGAACAAAGTAAAACTATGGGTGAAATTGCTTTACTCAAATTATTTCGTGCTTGGGTAAGAAGTCAGCTAGAGGGTTAATGAGTTGTAATTTAACATCCTGTGGTGCGGTGAGCGATCGCTATTCTTGTAAAGTAGACTCACAATCTTGACCATATCTATCCACCTCCTGCTTTTTCTTGCGATAATTCCCAAGGGGCATATTCTGGTTCGTCCAAGGGGGATAGATGACTCTCAAACGATTGGTTTTAATCATTTCGACTGTGATAGCAGTTGTATTGGCAACTTTGTCGCTAGTCAGTAGTTGGCAGAAACCACAGTTCCAAAGTCGTCTGGAACTTTATCAAATCAATATTGCGCTGCAAGCCCAAGCTTGGCAGCCAGAAGATAGCAATGGTGATAATTTTCAGGTAATTCGCCAAGCTATCCTGGAAGATCAGCCCCTAGAAAATGCCACACAGCAATATCAAGCAGCACGTAAATCTGTACAAACTAATTTAGATCAGCTTAACAGCCAACTTACACAGTTAAGTTCTCCAGCTAAACCCCTACCACAAGACACTGTTGACACTAGCGCATCTCCAGAAGTCACCAAGAAACAATTACAGCAATCTTTTTACCAACAGCAAAAATTACTCGCCGAGTTAGATTTACGTCTGGGAATTTTACAAGTACAACAAGGACAACAAGACACAGCCTTGAAAACTTGGGCGGAATTACAAAAACCAGCACTCAACAGCGATTTTGCAGATACCGCGACTATCTTGAGCGGACTCTGGAGTGATCCTCCGCGAATTTTACCCAACGCCCAGCAGCTAATTAAAAAGAATTTAGATGGTTGGTTTCGGAATACGGCTCTGATTCAGCTATACCAACTCCAGCAACGTCAAGAACCTTTAGCCGCAGTTAAAGCTGCACAGCAATCAGCCGCAGCCCAAGCAGTATTTAAACTCACCCTCATCGGCACGATCCCCGCCTTAGCCGCATTGATCGGCACAATTCTGCTGATTTTCTTATTGACACAACGCTTGCTGAAAGGAAAAGAAGCGTTATTGGCACAAAATGGTGATTTGGTTTGGACAACACCCTGGGATGGCGAAACTGTACTCCAGGTTTTTGTTGTCGGATTTTTCTTTATGGGACAAGTTTTTGTTCCCGTTTTATTATCTATACTGCCAATTCCCCGCCCGATTGTGGGTGTACGCTTACAAGCTTTCTCTGTGTTGGTTAGTTACTTGTTGGTGGCGGCGGGGGCGCTGTCAGTGATGTATTTTTCCATCAAACGGTTTTTCCCTCTGCCAAGGTTGTGGTTTAAATTCCAACTCCAAGATAGTTGGTGGCTGTGGGGCTTAGGCGGTTACTGCACAGCTTTACCTGTAGTTGTGGTGGTATCGTTGATTAATCAAAAACTCTGGCAAGGACAGGGTGGTAGTAATCCGTTATTACAACTGGCGCTAGAAAGTCAAGATTCTATCGCATTAGGAATATTTTTCTCCACAGCCGCGATCGCTGCTCCCATATTTGAAGAAATTTTATTTAGAGGCTTTTTGCTACCCTCCCTCACCCGTTATTTACCTGTGTGGGGGGCAATTTTGGCCAGTAGCTTGTTGTTTGCGATCGCTCACCTGAGCTTGTCAGAAGTTTTACCACTCACCGCCTTGGGGATCATCCTGGGAGTAGTGTACACGCGATCGCGCAATCTCCTTGCTCCCATGCTACTCCACAGCCTCTGGAATAGTGGCACACTACTGAGTCTTTTCCTCTTGGGCAGTAGTAACTAATGAAACATATTTAATACGGTTGCCGTAGCAAAAAATATCTGATTACATCTGCGTAGGTCATGATTTTTCGTAGGTGATTACTAAAGCAAGTATTCTATGAGATTTGGCTGAAATTTAATCATATTGACAGCCAAAAAATTCCAACATTACTGTCAAATAGACTACAAAACTTCTAGATAAACCTCTAGTACTATCTAGATAGTGAAAGCTATTTTTCAGATGTTGATTGCCTATCTGTGTCATATTTGGCAAGCGATATTGAATCATAGCCCTTAACCATAGGAGTGATGCAAAACAATTAAATAAGGTATTCAGTGTAACTTCAATTCACTAGTACCAAAATGGCATAATTTTCTAGTTGAGGAATACATGCCATCTGTATCGAATTTATCCCTTTACAGCTAATTTAAAATCTCATCCTTGCAGCCATATCAAAAAAGTCCGGAAATAACATTAATGGACTTGAAAGAAATGGTATGATATCGCCGTTTTTTGATGATTATGAGTATTTATCCTCGTCCAGAGAAATCATACTTACGAATCTACAAAATCACTGTTTTTGATGTCATAATCACAATTAAATACATACAGCAGATTTCAAGTAAATAAAGTACACAAATTAGTTTTCTACCTAGCTTAGAAAACTAATCTAATTCTGAATTTTGATGCTCGGATTCTGCTGTAAATCAAGTAGCTTGCTAGTTTGCAGCTACAAAATACTTGTCCCTATTACTTATATTTTGTAGTGTTTCCTTTAAAGTGTTGACATCTTTATTTAGGTAAACGTTAGGCGTATACTAACAAAAAATCAGTTTCATAAATAGTTTTTCCTAGCTGACTATTCATGTACGACTAAGAAAAAACACTGTGTTTCTTGGTGATTTCTGCATTTCTATATTGAGATTCAAAAACATTAATTACAAATTATGAATTGAACTCAACTGTTCTTCATCAAAAGAAAAATTTAGTTTTCCACTGATCTTTGAGGAGTAAGAATACTATGGCAAATCTCAACCCTACTAGTCATCCTAATAAGCAACTTTTGGCTGGTTACTGCGGGATAATTTTTGGCGGGTTTGGCGTTCATAAATTTATTTTAGGATATGCTGCTGAAGGCTTTATTATGTTGGCTATATCCATAGTTGCAGGTACTTTTACTTATGGAGTCGCCTTGATAGTGATGCAGCTGATCGGTTTGATTGAAGGCATGATTTATTTAAACAAATCCTCAGAAGAATTTGCCGATATCTATTTTGTCAATAAACAAGGCTGGTTCTAAAGCTCATATCTCACAAGAACAACAAGATACCCGACTTTCTTCAGAAAATTGGGTATCTGAAAAATGTTCATATTTTATCAATATACTGTAACTTATCTTGATATTTTAAATACAATACTTAACTATATTTAATGCTACCTTTGACTTTCTGCGCTAGACGCTCCAAGTTCCCAGCAAAGTGGGACAGAAGGTTTAATAGATAACAAATTGTATCTGTTGTAAATATGTAGAGGCTAAGTAAATAAAGTTACTATAAAATTGGAGTGTTATTTATGCTTGAGGCGTATTTCTAACCAATGTCTAATAACAGTCCTAGCGATACCAGTAGTAAAAAACTAGCAGCAGGAATTTGTGCAATCTTGTTAGGAGCTTTAGGGATTCACAAGTTTATTCTCGGTTACACAACCGAAGGCTTAATCATGTTGCTGGTTAGCATCCTCACCTGTGGTTTTGGTGGAGCAATTATGGGCATTATTGGTTTAGTAGAAGGAGTTATTTACTTAACCAAAACCGATGAGGAATTTGTTGAGGCTTACATTGTCAACAAAAAAGGCTGGTTTTAAGTTTTAATTTTGGCAGGTTTCATTTGCCGTTGTGATTTCAGAGGACATCTGTGTTGAAATTATCTTCTACTCCTCTATCGTGCCACGGTAAGCTAGTACGTTGGGGTATATTAGGGTTCTCTTATACCCCACTATTTGGTACATATTTTTACAACCAAAATTATCGTCTTGGGTTTTTAGTCTGTCCTATTAGACACTTAACAGGAATCCCTTGTCCTACCTGTGGTATGACACGTTCATTTATGGCTATTGGGCGAGGAGACTTAAACCAAGCATTTACCGAGAATTTATTTGGCCCTATTTTATTTGCTAGTTTTGTCATTGCCATAGTTCACGTTACCTTAGAATTGTTAACTAGGCAGGAAATTAAAACTTTATATTGTCAACTATTAAGACTGAAAAAGGTACAAATACTGTTTTTACTGATCGTGTTAATTTATCATACTTTCCGGCTGTATCACATCTCACAAACAGGAGAATTGTATATTGCCTTTAGTCAATCTCCTTTGGGTCAATGGCTTTTTCAGTAAGTCTTTGAATGGCTAGAGCTATTCCTCAATCATTTACAAACATCTTTCTTCCTTGTCTACCTTTTCACCCTTGTCTCTTTGGTTCATATATCAATTAGGATGGGAAAAAATAGTCTGAGTTTTACTACTATGCCAATGCTCAAACGTAAACATCTCATTTGGTTTTTCTTACTGCTATTAGGCTGTGGATATTTTAGTACCATGTCTAATTTAGAAATTAATTATTATTTAAAGAGTGTAGTTTTCCTACTACCAATGCAGTTGGCTGCAATTATTTATGTTACTTATCTAGGCTGGAAGCGCAACTGAAAGTCAAGTCATCCCAATTCGATAAGAGGCTGTATATAACCCAAGAAACTGGAAATCTGGGGCTATACAAACAAAGCCTGCGAAGGTAGAGAAATAATATGCCTATTCACATTGATTGGGCAAGCTTCGGTTATTTCTACCAGTCAATCGTCAACATAACAAAATATATAAAGAATTATTAATTTGTCATTAGTGTAACTAAATTTATTTTTGTAACACTCCTTATTTGAATTTGATGTGATTTATGTTTACTTAAAACTTTTGGCTCTCCTAGACTAGCTATAACAAATTAATACTTAATATCAGGTTAAATCCTTACATAGTCTGGTATTCAAGAGTAATAAAGTAAATTTTTATTAAATCATTGTTTTTATGTTAGTAAAACCTTGTTATATCAATCGTTAGAGCCATTTTTTAGTGTTAATTTATCAGCCCAAGTCTGGGAGAGCCAGAAAAGTTAGCGAATGGACTACCATTACCAATAAAATTTGAAAGTAGGAGAAAAAGAATACAAAGATTTTTATCATTACCGAATTTCACAATTGAGAAAATCTGGTTTCCGATTATTAAAGAATGGTTATCAATATACTGTAGCGAGGAAAAAATAATTTATCTAGCAATTGATAGAACTAATTGGAAGAGAATAAATTTATTGATGGTAAGTGTAATTTGGGATAAAAGAGCATTGCCAATTTACTTTAAGTTATTACCAAAATTAGGGAATAGTAACATATCTGAGCAACAAGAGATATTATCTCAAGTGATGCCACTTTTTCAAGGATATTTGTATGGATATGGTTCATAGAATTAATGAGATTAAATCGCAATAAATGTAAGTATTATCAATAAGGTCTAAGAGCTATGAGGCTTATAGAGTGAGTCTTCTAGCTTATTTCGTCTCCCCTTCAGCATGTTTCTGTGTATGATAGTGATGACAAATGCCAATTTAGAGGTTATGTAGGCTTAATTCATGCGAATGGTCTTCAAAAAAAAGTTGAAATTATTCAACAAAAATACTGCTAAGAATCACTACGAAGGTGATAGATTTTCAGGCGAAAAATCTTCCTACTAGATGTGCTGCTAAATTTCCAACATCTAGATTATGTACATGATCATCAGCTAATAAACTAATCACCGCAGATAACCTATCACCTTCTTCCGCAATTCGTTCACAAGCTGCTAAGTTAACTGCAAAATCAAACAGCGATTTTTCACCTAACTGCTGTCTCACCTGGACAGCTAATATATCATCACTGACCAAAAATTCTTTAATTGAATCTAATAACTGATTGCCTAAAATCTCGTCATGTTCCCAGGTTTCTAGCCAATCTCCATCAACATCTTCAACATAGATATGTACAAAATCTAAACCATAAGTTAGCCAATCTTGTTGCATTTTACGGGCTGTTGCTAAAGCTTGGGCAAATTTATCTAATTGTCCTTCGTAGCTTGCAGTTTCACTTTGATTAGGCATAAAGGCTATGATAAGCAGTTAATTGAATTAATACATCAAAAATTAGGCAAATTTCAGATATTTGCCTTCCGCAAGATAATCACTGTTATACAAAGCAACGTTGACTAACTGATTAATGAAATTTGCATCTTTAGGATTGTAACTAACAAACAAGCCTCTTTCTATCTCCCATGAGTTAAGTGTACTTTTCCAATCATGATATTTTTGGTTACTTAGTTCTTCAGATACACTAGTAATTTGAATACATAATGGTTGATTGTTGCGACTGCTAACAATTAAGTCTGTCGCCATCGAAAGGTCGGCAATATACCTCTGCCAAAAACTACCTTCACGACTCACAATATCTTGAGCTATAGATTTAATAATACCATCATCCACTTGATTAAATTCACCCGACATTAATTTTTGTTTCCAAATATAAAATTTAGTGTCAGTTGCATTAATCCACTTAGGAAAAAGATAACTATACCAATATCTTTCATTTGCTGTCATTTGGGCAAATTTAGCTTGTTGTTCTGCTTCGGAAGGTAATGATTTAATCATTAACCAAATGGTAGAGTCCGTGATTACTTCCAACAGAAATGCCAGAACCAAAGGTTTTGCCGTCAGGGAACCTAACTTAATATCTTTAACCCAACGATTAATTTCATGCAATTTTCTCGCTAGATTTTGATCTACCGAGGATGCTTCCTCGATAAGTGATTTTAACTGCTCCTTAATCTCTTTCGCTTGCAAATGATGTCCTGCTCGTGGTCAATGATACTTATTTTATTTAAAAAACTTCGTATTAACTTCATGATGCTATTAAATATTGTCGGGGTCAATACCTTGCGCTAGTAAAATCTCCCTTAACCGATTAACTTCCTCTTGGGCTTGTTGGGCGCGGCTTTCTGCTTGTTGGGCTTTTTCTTCTGGTGTGGGTATTAACTGATTATCCGCCGTAAAGTATCTTAATTTGCCCTCATACATGCCGAGATACAGTTCTAACTGCTGACTCCAGAATTTGCCTTCTGGGGTGGGTGTAATTGGTTGATATCTACCTTCTACTAAATGAAATCCTTGGAACTCAAGAGTAACAGGGTCAAACCAGAAGTAGTCAGGGGTGCGGAAGGTGTCTTGATAAATTTGTTTTTTCAAGCCTCTGTCTACTGCGGCTGTGGAATCTGACAAAATTTCGACAATCACATTAGGATATTTGCCGTCTTCATGCCAGACTATCCAACTATTGCGGTCTCTTTTTTCTGTACCTAACACCACGAAAAAATCTGGGCCGCGAAATTCTTCTGATTTTTTTTGCCTGGGGCTGTAGTAAATTGTCAAGTTACCAGAAGCATAGAAATCTTGTCTTTCTTGCCACCATAACTTTAATGTGCGAATTAGCAGTTCAATTTGGTCGCGGTGTAAATCACTTTCCAATGGTGGTTCGTCACTTAGTAAATCACTAGGCGGAAATGGTATACCATCTGCTGTGATTTCACTCTTGATCCTGTCTACAATGGCAGGTTCAGACATAAGCGGCTCTCAATATCTACGTTTATTATTTCTGAAGATTTACTAACTGACAGATGCCTTTAAGAACTTGTAATAACTCGATCGCATCGGGTGATTCATTAAGATTTAATAATGGCATAAGTTGATAAGTTGGCTGTGGTTCGCGGGTTACATGAACAAATTGATAAAGCTGTCCGTTGGTAACTAAACCCCACACAGATGATTGTTGCTCTAAACTTTTAAAGGCGTAAGTAATTAATTGTGGCAAACCCTCACCTACATGGATAGCACTATTTTTTGTTTCAATGACTAAAATCCAAAAAGGTGCTGCGGTATGAGTTTGAGAGTTATTGACGGCTAAAATATCCATCCGTCCGGTAATTCTTCTGTCTTCATCTTCGACTGCGATCGCCACACTATCTTCCATTGTTAACCGAATCGGCACATCATAAAATCCAGCCAGTCGCATTAATGGCGCTAGTGTTAAAAATTTAACTAATCCTTCAGAAATTTTACCTTCACTAGAGTAACGCTCAAAGTCATTTCTGATTCGCAATAAATCCTGCTGTTCAAATTCAGAAACTGGTTCTAAACTTAAAAAGTCTGTAAATGAGCCATTTGGAAGCTTTTCGAGTTTCAGCAAGCGATGAACATCGTTGAGTGATAAGTTACTAGCTTCAAGAATTAGCGGCATGGTGTGAAGTATGAAGTGTGAAGTATGAGATTTTATACTTATTTTATTTAATGTGAAAATCCTGGATACTCAACAAAAACTAGTACAGGTCGGTGTAAATAAACAGACTATCTAGAATTGCTAAAAGGCTTGTGGTATCGTTATTCTTTCTTTTTCCTTTTGCTTTTTTCCTTTTGCCTTGTTGTACTAGCCCCTAGCCCCTCTTTTCATCCAGCTTAACGAAAATCTAAACTCTTGAGAGCCTAACTAGGCTAAGAATGGTTTTTACTAACATATAGTGATTGTGCTGATCAACTATGTCTCAACCAACTATAGAGTCAATCCTACAAGAGAAGCGTTTATTCCATCCGGCGGCGGGATTCTCGCAAAACGCCCATATTAAAAGCTTAGAAGATTATCAACAACTTTACGATAAAGCCAAGGCTGACCCGGAAAAATTTTGGGCAGATTTAGCGGAAACAGAGTTGCATTGGTTTGAAAAGTGGCACACAGTTTTAGATTGGCAACCACCGTTTGCTAAGTGGTTTGTCGGTGGGAAGACAAATATTTCTTACAACTGTTTAGATAGACATCTCACCACCTGGCGCAAGAATAAAGCGGCGTTGATTTGGGAAGGTGAACCAGGGGATTCCCGAACTTTAACTTACGCCCAACTACATCGAGAAGTGTGCCAATTTGCCAATGTATTAAAGCAGTTGGGTGTGCAGAAAGGCGATTGCGTTGGTATTTATATGCCGATGATACCGGAAGCGGCGATCGCTATGTTAGCTTGTGCGAGAATTGGCGCACCCCACAGTGTGGTATTTGGTGGTTTTAGTGCCGAAGCTTTACGCGATCGCTTGATTGATGCCCAAGCTAAATTAGTGATTACGGCTGATGGTGGTTGGCGCAAAGATGCGATCGTTCCCCTGAAAGAACAAGTCGATAAAGCTTTGGCAGATGGCGCTGTTCCTTCTGTAGAAAATGTCTTGGTAGTTAAGCGCACCGGACAAGATATTTATATGCAGTTGGGCGGACGTGACCATTGGTGGCACGATTTACAAAAAGGTGTCTCGGCTGATTGTCCGGCGGAACCAATGGACAGCGAAGATATGCTGTTTATTCTCTACACTTCTGGCAGTACAGGCAAACCCAAGGGCGTTGTGCATACCACTGCTGGTTATAACTTGTACACCCATATCACCACCAAGTGGATATTTGATTTACAAGACACAGATGTTTATTGGTGTACTGCCGATGTGGGTTGGATTACCGGACATAGTTACATTGTCTATGGGCCATTATCCAACGGTGCAACCACACTGATGTATGAAGGTGCGCCCCGTGCTTCTAATCCTGGCTGCTTCTGGGATGTGATTGAAAAATACGGCGTGAATATTTTCTACACTGCACCAACGGCGATTCGGGCGTTTATTAAGATGGGCGAACACCATCCCAAAACCCGCAACTTGTCTTCACTGCGTTTGCTGGGAACCGTCGGCGAACCAATTAACCCAGAAGCTTGGATGTGGTATCACCGCGTAATTGGTGGCGATCGCTGCCCAATTGTCGATACTTGGTGGCAAACTGAAACAGGTGGAATTATGATTACACCCCTACCAGGGGCAATTCCCACTAAACCCGGTTCCGCAACCCGTCCCTTCCCCGGAATTTTGGCAGACATCGTTGATTTAGATGGTAATTCTTTAGGCGATAACGAAGGCGGCTATTTAGCAGTGCGCCATCCTTGGCCGGGGATGATGCGGACTGTTTACGGCGACCCTGACCGCTTCCGCCGTACCTATTGGGAACATATTCCGCCCCAGGATGGCAAGTATACATACTTTGCTGGCGATGGTGCGAGACGCGATGAAGATGGTTATTTCTGGGTGATGGGACGGGTAGACGATGTGTTGAATGTTTCAGGACATCGCCTCGGCACTATGGAAATTGAATCAGCCTTAGTTTCTCACCCAGCCGTTGCTGAGGCGGCGGTTGTGGGTAAGCCAGATGAACTCAAAGGTGAGGATGTTGTAGCTTTCGTTACCTTAGAAGGTACACATCAACCAAGCGAGGAACTGAGTAAAGAACTGAAAAAACACGTCGTGCAGGAAATTGGTGCGATCGCCCGTCCCGGAGAAATCCGCTTTACCGATGCTTTACCCAAAACGCGATCAGGCAAGATTATGCGGCGATTGTTGCGTAACCTCGCCGCCGGACAAGAAGTTTCTGGTGACACCTCAACTCTCGAAGACCGTAGCGTGTTAGATAAATTACGTGAAGGTGCTTAAAAAGTGCTGAGTGCTGAGACCAATTCTCTATGAAGTTACGCCAAATAGATGTAGAGACGTTGTATGCAACGTCTCTACATTACAAAATAAAGTACATCTTCATCAAGAAAAGGTATGAGTAAACAGTAGGGCGTGTTTTTTGATGTTAGGACTTACGCAAGAACCCTCTCAAATCCTCTTAATTTCGTGTCCTTTGCGCTCTTTGCGGTTCGATAAATTAAGCTTTTTGGGAATTTTTGCGTAAGTCCTGGATGTAACGCAATGCACCCTACTAAACTTCTCTTACTCATCTGTGCTTGTCTTAAATAATCACACAGAATTAATTACACAAATTCTCTCCCTGTTCCCTATTCCCTGATTTAATTTTGTGCAACTACTTATGTATAGAGTTCTTCCTAAACAAACTGCATCTATGTACACCCGCGATGGTGTCAGACTGGATGCAGATATTTATCGCCCTGATGCCGCAGAGAATTTTCCGGTATTATTAATGCGACAACCTTATGGTAGAGCGATCGCATCAACTGTAGTCTATGCCCATCCCAGTTGGTATGCTGCCCAAGGTTATATTGTCGTGATTCAAGATGTTCGTGGGCGCGGTACTTCTGCTGGGGAATTTAAGTTATTTGCCCATGAAATTGCTGATGGTGAAGATAGCATTTATTGGGCAGCCCATTTACCTGGGAGTAATGGCAAAGTCGGAATGTATGGTTTTTCTTATCAAGGAATGACCCAACTCTACGCCGCAGCTGCTAAACCCAGTGCTTTAAAAACAATTTGTCCGGCGATGATTGCCTATGATTTATATACAGATTGGGCTTATGAAGGTGGCGCATTCTGTTTACAAACTAATCTCGCTTGGGCAATTCAATTAGCTACAGAAACCGCGCGTCTCCGTTACGATCACACAGCTTATCAGGCTTTATTTACTGTGGCACGCAATTTACCGCTAAATAATCCCGAAGTTCTCCAACAACTTGCCCCGGAGTCGTTTTATCATGAATGGATAGCCCATCCCCAAGCCGATGATTATTGGGAAGAACTTTCACCCAAACGCCACTTGCAAGCTGTGGACTTGCCAATATTTCATATCGGCGGATGGTTTGATACTTATCTGCGTGGAACTCTGGGTTTTTACCAAGATATGGCAACCCGCAGCACCCAACCCCAACATTTATTAGTCGGCCCTTGGGCGCATTTGCCTTGGGGAAGAAAAGTCGGCGAAGTTGACTTTGGTGCGAAAGCCGCCAGCCCTGTAGATAGAATGCAAATTCGCTGGTTTGATCAATTTTTAAAAGATATAGATACAGGCTTATTGCGGGAGTCTTCTATTTGCCTGTTTGAAATGGGAAGTAATATTTGGCGGACTTTCCCTAGCTTAAATACAGCTAAACAGGAATCTTATTTTCTGTCAACCACCGGACTCGCCAGCATCCGCGAAGACTCAGGAATACTCAGCACTCACACTTCGACTGCGCTCAGTGTACAGTATCCAGAACTCAGTACTCACGACGTTTTAGTCCACGACCCTTGGCGACCTGTACCTTCTTTAGGTGGTCATGCCGGCTTACCAGCAGGTGTATTTGAGCGATCGCATCTTGATTGTCGTTCTGATGTGTTAACTTATACAACTCAACCACTCACAGAAGACCTGCATATCCTGGGGAATGTAGTGGTAGAAATTGATTGTAATGCCGAACAGCCTAGTTATGACGTATGCGCTGTGTTATCCCAAGTCCAGCCTGATGGCAAAGTATATAATTTGACTCAAGGCTATATACATTGTCCACAAAATACTGCTGTTCCGATTAAAATTAAACTGCAAACAACTTGTGTACAAATTGCCAAAGGTAATGCTTTGCGTTTGAGTTTGAGTGCAGCTTGTTTTCCTGCTTATGCCATGAACTCTGGTAATGGTGCAGTACTGAACAGTAATGATTTACGCAATGCTCAGGTTATCACATTGACAGTACACTGTGGTGGCGATCGCAATTCTCAAATTTTCTTACCACTGGTTTAAATGAAATGTACATCAAAACTAAAAGTTTTCAAATTACTCCAAAAGAATTAGGCGCACTGTTAACTGTTGACTATTACAGACGGATGAAATTTTTTTTTATTCTCTTCGCAATTTTGCTAGTTATCAATATTGTTGTTTCCGTCTTACAAAATCGCTTTGATTGGTGGTTAATATATTTTGTCGGATTAGGAGCGTATTTTGTCTCCTTGCCTTTGTTTTTTCAACCACGAAAGCGCAATTCTACGTTAAATTTTCAAAATCGCTACTGTGAAATTGATGAAAACTTTTTTGCAATGTTTTATGAAGATGGCAGTATTGTTAAACTTAATTACTCACACTTTATGCAAGTCATCACAAAAGCAGACTATTATTTTTTATACATGACTAAAGCTCAATTTCATTATTTACCAGTTGCTGCTTTTGAAAGTGAAAAAGATATCCATCGATTTGATTTATTTTTACAGAGCAAGCAATTAATTAAAATCTGGTAATTGCTGAAATTTTATCATTTAACTATAGGACTCATATTTGATTTGGAAAAAAATCAGTACACCCAGATCAGGTTTCTTTCCTACTCCCGACTCCCCATTCCCTATTCCCTACCTACACAAATAAATTCAGAAATAAAACCGGATTCCTATATATTTGATTTCTGGCTCGCTAAATCCATAATGATTTCAAACCGAAAGTTTTGCGCTAATTCGATTAAATACTTTTGATATCTGGGATTTTTAAGGGTAATTTCTGACATTAACTTTAAAATTAAATCATCACTACACTGAGCCGCAGCATGATGTAGTTTTTTCAGCCATTCATCAGGCATTTGGTCTAACCAATCTAATACTTCTTGGTGTATGGTATTATGGCTAATATTTGATTGTATTTCATTAATCTTAGGCTGAGTTCCTTCCTGATAGATATATTGAACATTTAAATATTGTTGAATTTTTTCCAATATTTCTGCTTCACGAAACGGCTTATTAATCAAATCATCACAACCTGCTGATAGGATAGCTGCTCTTTGCTCTTCAAAAGCATGGGCAGTTAAAGCAATAATAATCGCATTGACTGACGAAGACACTGCGGTTTCATTTGCAGTTTTAATTAACTTTGTTGCTACATAGCCATCCATCACAGGCATACGCATATCCATAAAAATTAGATGTGGTTGCCATTCTTGCCATAAGTTAATCGCCTCCTGGCCATTTGTTGCTTCACGCACTACAAAACCTCTGAGTTGTAGTAATTTAACTAATACTAAACGGTTTTCTAAAACATCATCTACAACTAAAACTCGGTACTCAGGTTGTCCTGGTGCTAAACAAAGAACTCGACACTGATTTTGACTGATTGTAAGTTGACTAGTTGCGGCGAAATCAATATCAATCTGAAAAGTAAAAGTAGTGCCAATACCTTCTTGACTAGTAACAGTGATATCTCCTCCCATCAGCTGCACATATTTACGACTGATGGCTAAACCGAGTCCCGTTCCTTGTTGAGATTTTCGTCCAATTTCAGTTTGTTCAAAGGCTTTAAATAACAAATCAATTTCTTGAGGAGAAATACCAACGCCTGTATCTTGTATCTCGAAGAGAAGCGAGTGAGAAAAAATATTTTCTGTATGTTGTTGAGATTTTTGGGCTAATTTGACACGCAAAATCACACTACCTTTAGCGGTAAATTTTATCGCATTGCCTAAAAGATTAAGTAAAACTTGCCGTAGTTTATTATCATCTGTTTGCACATACTGAGGTAGCTGTGGTGCGTATTCAAACTGTAGTTGTAAACCTTTTGATTCGGCACGCAACCGCAACATTTCTTCTAGGTTATTTAATAAGGCAATTAAATCAAAATGACTGATGTTTAATGTGGTTCTGCCGGCTTCAATTTTAGACATTTCTAAGATGTCGTTAATTAAGTTGAGCAAATGTTCGCCAGCACGATTAATAATTGCTAGGTGTTGTTGGTGTTCTGTTGACAGTTGATTGTCATAACTCATAACTTGGGTAAAGCCAAGAATTGCGTTGAGTGGTGTGCGTAATTCGTGGCTCATGTTGGCGAGAAATTCGCTTTTGGCTTTATTAGCAGCATCAGCAGTAATTACTGCTGCTTGTAATGCTTGTGATTGTCTTTGGGTTTGTGCTAGTAGTTCGGCTTGTTGCAAAGCAATGCCCAAATGATTGCCAATTTGCACAACAATATTAATTTCACCTGTTTTCCATTCTCGCGGATTAGAGTTTTGATAACTGGCGAGTAAACCCCACAATTTGCTTCCACAAAAAATTGGGACAAGAATATAAGCTTTGGCTTGAAAACGTTCTAATAAGTCTAAATAACAAGAGTCAAAATCGGCTTTGTAAATATCTGCCACACACCGAAAATTTATCTCTTGCTCATAAACACCGCCTTGATTGGCTTGCAGATAAGTATCTTGAATGGGATAAGTGGCACTTTGTAAAATCGTTTCTAGACAGCGACCATCTTCTAAAACATCGTTGGCAATGATGGGATCATGGATTTGTTCTAACATTAAAGAAACCCAACCTTCGCTCATTGATTCTGAGACAAATTCACCACTCCAGTCAGAATTAAAACGATAGACAACCACGCGATCGCAATTTAATGCTTGGCGTAATTCTTCAGTTGTCGCGGCAAAAATTGTCTGTAAATCTAAAGTTTGGCGCATTCTTTGAATGACTTGGGCAATTGCTTTTTCTCGTTCAGCACTCTCTCGTAAAGCGGCTTCTGCTAGTTTACTCTCGGTAATATCTGTAATTGTCCCTATATGTCCGGTAATTTCTCCATGTTCATCGAGTTCTGGTATGGCTTGGCAAATCACCCAAACACTTTTTCCATCAGGACGCAGACAACGATGTTCGCATGTATATAAAGATTTAGCGGCGGCGGCTTCATTCCAGGTAGCAAAAACGCGATCGCGATCATCAGGATGCAAGGACTTTGCCCAGCCAGTACCCATTGCTTCTGCTTGTGGTAAACCAGTAATTTCCGACCAACGCTGATTAAGATAGATGCAATGACCAAATTTATCTGTATGGTAGATGCCAACTGGTGAAGCATCCGCTAAGGTTTGATAGCGCAGCCGACTTTCTTGCAAAGCCAATTCTGCACGTTTGCGATCGCTAATGTCTACTACCACTGTCCCCACTCCCGAAATCCGATTGTCTTCATCGGGAATCGGAAAATAAGAAGTTAAAAAATAACTCAATATTTCTGGTTGCTTGGGTGTGGTTGTACAAATTTCTATATTGAGAATTTTTTCGCCAGTCGATAATATATGTTCGTAAAATGGCACTAATAAAGGTGCAATTTGGGGTATAACTTCGTATACCGTTTTACCAATATGTGATTCTGGGGATAATCCGTGAATATCAGCTAAAACTTGATTTACCTGTACATACCGTAATTGATTATCGAGTATTTTCATCCCCACAGGCGCACTACTAAAAAAGGCATTCAGACGCGCTTCTCGCAGTGCCAATTCTCGCTCTAAAGTTTTGCGTTCTGTAATATCTTTATGAGTACCGATCATCCGCAACGGCTGACCCCAATCATCACATTCAACAATTTTCCCGCGAGAATGAATCCATTTCCATTCATTATTACCACCGAGCATCCGATACTCAACTTCATAAACAGCACTCACCCCTTGCAGATGGGCTTTTAAAGCAGAACTGACTGCTGGTAAATCTTCTGGATGGATATATTTCTCCAGTGCTTGAGAAGTATTTGTTAGATAATGGCCTTCGTATCCCATAATGTGTTTCCATTGCCAGCCACAGTAAGCTTGATCTGTGATCAAATTCCAATCCCACAAACCCAAGTCGCTGGCTTCTAAGGCAAGTTGTAAACGTTCTTCACTTTGTCTGTGGGCCGCTTCGATCATTTTGCGCTGAATTAAACTGCCTAACTGAGTCGCCACAGCCCCAACTAACATCAGTAACCGCTTATCAATAGATACAGCAGTGCGTTTAAAGAAGACTAAAATTGCTAATACTTCACCATCAGCTAAAATTGGCACACCAAAGGCTGCTTTTAATCCTACTTGGGCTGCTTGTGGCGATCGCAAAAATAATGGTTGCGTAGCCACAGAAACATCTTCAATCCATTCTGGTTGTTTATTTTGCCAAATCCGCCCAGGTAGCCCCTCACCCACAACAAACTTGACTGTTTGGCTATTGAGAGAAAATTGTCCTAAGCTGGTTTCTTCGCCATACCAAACTAAACTATGTTCTAAACATTTCCCATCTTTACTCGGTAGCCATACTTCCCCAAAATCCCAGTGAATAGAATGGCAAATTAAACGCAACACCACTTTTAAAGCACTATTAACATCCACCGCGCGGGTAATAGCTTGGGATGTTAATAGTAGTAGCCGACTTTCATTTTCTGCCTGCTTCCGGTCTGTAATATCTTTCGCTGTAGCTAACACATATTTTTGACCATCAATTTCAATCATTTCCGCACTGAACAACATAGTTTTGATTTCTCTATTGGCGGTACGGAAATCAACTTCATAATTGCGTAAAGATTTAGTTTGTTGCAAAATTTGTGTCAGAAACACACTTTCTTGCGAATTAGCCCAAATCTGCAATTCTTGATCAGTGTGACCAATCACTTGGGTACGAGAATAACCAAATAGCCGACAAAAACTATCATTAACTTCGATGTAGCGAGTTTCTGGCAGTTTACACAAAATAATTGGGTCAGGAGAAGCTTTAAAGGCTGATGCTAACTTGGCTTCCGAAGCTTGACGTGCGGTTTCGGCGCGTTGACGTTCCCGCGCTTCCAATATTAAAGATGCGATATTTGCCAGGGAACGGGCAACGTTTTGGTCTTCTAATGTCCAATTTCGCAATTCTCCCACCGCTTCTAAACACAAAACTCCCACCGTTTTTCCGGCTGATCGAATCGGTATATCTAAAATCGAAATAACGTTGATTTCGGAATAAGGTTGAGCAAATTCTTGGGTTCGCGGATCAATGTGAACATTCTCCACCGCAATGATTTCTTCTTGCTGCAAAGCTTGAAAATAAATCGGATAATCTACTACAGCTAAGGTACGCCCTTCACTATGACGCTGATGACTTTGCTCAAATAAATCTAGGCAAGAAATCGCAGTTGCAGTTTGATTATATAACCAGATACTAGCTCGTTCTGTTTCCAAGCTTTTCGTAGCTGCTTCTGTAATTGCGCCAAATGCTTGTTTGATCTCACCTTGATATAATATCTGATTTTTAGCTAATTCCGTTAATACTAAGTTATGGTTACGGAGTTTAAGATTTAGCAATTTTAAAGCTTGTGCCTGAGATGTATCCTTTGTTGGTATTGATGCCAACTTTATTTGCTGAGACTGGATGTGACGATGAATGCAATTCTGCACACGAATTAAAATTTCGGGAGCGCACAGTGGCTTGGTAATATAGTCAACAGCCCCTAATTGAAAAAATTTCTCTCTATCTTGTAAGGTTTCTATAGAACTGAGCAAAATAACCGGAATATGTCGAGTTTGTGGCTGAGTTTTGAGATACTGACAGACTGCATAACCATCCATTTCCGGCATGAGAATGTCTAGTAAAATTAAGTCAGGCAATATTTTGAGTACTGCGTCAATTGCCAGTTTACCTGAAGTTATTTTTTGTACCTGATAATTTTCGCCTTCAAGAATTTGAGTTAAAAAATTTAAATCAGTGGGCTGATCATCAACCAATAGAATTTTCATCGATTGATCATACATAAATGTCTCTTGATTTTATAATTTATTAAAAATTTCTGGGGATCAAAGGGAAAATATTTTCATAAAATTAGAATATTATTAATAAATATAACGCAGAGATATAGGAATACGGTTTGATTCCTGAATCTAGTTGTGTAGACAGGGAGTAGGGAATGGGGAGTAGGGAGTAGGAAAGAAGCCTGATCTGGGTGTACTGATTTTTTTCAGAAATCAAATATGAGTCCTATAGTAATTTGGTTTGATTGCCGAATTTACTTGTGTTCCACAGAAAACGTGAATTACGAGTTAGGCGAGATATCTTCACAAGTTCCTCATTTTTTTCGGGTTCAATGTTGATGGAATTATGGAGAATGGCAGTTTAGTCAAATCAAATGCAGTATGTCGAGTGACTGGTAGCGATAATTGCTTTGATGTAGGTTTTGACGGCGATCGCACCGCATAATTCCAAATCAACACATCAAGAGTATTGGGTAATTTCAGCACAGGAGGAAACAGATGGAAACGCAACCAACTTACCCATCACCAACACTTCTAGAAATTCCCCCTGGCTATCTCAACATTATGGGTTATGTTGATGAGTCAGAAGTTAATGGCCCTGGTTGTCGCGCTGTGATTTGGGTGCAAGGTTGTCCCCGCGCCTGTTCTGGTTGCTTTAATCCTGAGTCTTGGCCTTTTGAGATTAACCAACTGATTGCTGTTGATACCCTCGCCGAGCAAATTCTCAGTAAACCCCAAAACACAGGTGTCACCTTCTCTGGTGGCGAACCGTTTTGGCAAGCACCTGCTTTAGCCGCTTTAGCACGTAAACTAAAAGCTGCGGGCTTAAATGTGATGTCTTTTACAGGTTTTACCCTCAAGCAACTCCAGTCCGACTCCGCACCTCCAGGTTCACAAGAACTATTAGCACAATTAGATATTTTAATTGATGGGCCATTTGTCGAATCCCTGGCGATTAATTCCCCCAACTCCCCAGTTTCTTCTAGTAACCAGCGAGTAAATGTCTTTAACCCTGCTTTAGCCGACCAAATTACTTGGGCTAGTGACCAAATTGAAATTCACATTCTCAAGGATGGTAGCCGCATTGTCACCGGTTATCGCGGACGACTGGAATTAACTTAAAGTAATCCCAATTCAAAAAATGTTTGCCACAGATAAAGCATTGAAGAGGAAATCGTAACCAGTTAAATAACCAGCAATATAGGACAATACGGTTCAGTTAAGAGAATAGTAGGTTGGGTGTAGCCGCGTAACCCAACAAAACCTTGAAAATGTTGGGTTCCGTTCCTCCATCCAACCTACACCAGTCTAAGTTGTTGCCTTAACTGAACTGTATTGCAATAAGTAGTTAAACATAATTAATTACACAAAGTCATTGCGAATGGAGCGAAGCGAAATGAAGCAATCGCAAGGGCTGGGATTGCTTCGCTTCGCTCGCAATGACTGTAATTAATTTTGCGTGGTTACTTATAGGACTCATATTTGATTTGGGAAAAAATCAGTACACCCAGTTCAGGCTTCTTTCCTACTCCCTACTCCCCATTCCCTACTCCCTGTCTGCACAACTAGATTCAGAAATCAAACCGTATTCCTATATCTCAGGTTTTTCTCAATCTTTACTTTTGAAAACAACACTGGCAATATTTATTCTGCACAGTTGGTGCAGCACTTTTTACTTGATATTCAGGACAATATACTCTCAAAATATGTCTCGATAGGCTTTGGTACGTCTTGATTCTCAAACTTACTAATGTCTTGAAGAAATTTAAATATAGATGGATTTAACAGAACTACAATTGTATCTCCCTCTTGCCCATCTTCACTTAGTACATAAAATCTTTCATCACTATCTGCTTGAGACAGAATAAGATTAAATAAATTTGTACCTCATTAAACTAGGAAATTGTCTAGGAGATTTCGTGCATTTTGGGAACTGATATTGAGTGCGATCGCCTCTCAAAATTCAGCACTTTGAAGTTCTAAAAACTCACAATCATATAAATTTACTAATTGAAATCATAGTAATAATAACATCCTAGTTTTAAGTAGATTTCCAGAGATTTCAGTAATTATACGTAGGACGATCAGCCAATAAGTGGATATCTTGATGAAGTGGAAATGAGTATCGTTAATTTTCACTAGAAATTCCCCCATTGTAACCAATTGTTGAAGTATCGGACTGCAAAACATCTCCAGGACTTACAGACAAAGTTTGTCTGTTAAGAATGGGTGTAAGGGCTTGAGGTTATATAAGGGTTTTTAATACATACACCCCTATACCCCTTCACCCTTCATCAAACCCTTATCTTTCTTTTTTTTGCGTAGCTTCAACAGATCATTTCAATCAACAACACAGGGCAATAATTATGCAAGCTGCTGAAAAACTGAGCAAAATTGTCGGCAATTCCGACGCATGGATTTTGAGTAGTGCAGAGTTTCAAGAATTAGCAACAGAACTACTCAAACAAGGTTTAGTAGCTCATTATCCATTTAACGGCAATGCAGATGATAGCAGTGGACACGGACTTCATGGAACTGTCTACGGTGCAACACTTACCAAGGATAGATTTGGGAATCCTAACAGTGCTTATCAATTTGATGGCATTGATGACTATATCGAAATCGCCCACAATGACCTGCTAAACCTTACTGATAACTTTACTATTTCCCTCTGGATTAACCAACCAGAAGATAATTCATTAAGAGGTTACAGACTAATTGACAAAACTACAGCAGGTGTCAACGATGGCTATAATTTTGATACCTACGATGGCAGTACTGGCAGAAGATTGCGTCTAACTGGCGGAAAACAAAACGTATCTGCTCACACTGCTTATTCTCTCAACGAGTGGCATCACGTAGCTGTAGTTTTCTCTAAAGGTGTATCAACCTTTTATTTAGATGGTAATCTTGATGGTTCAGGACAACATCATAGTGAGGCAGTTAATACTAATTCTTTAACTTTAAAAATTGGTGCAGCCCATAACTCTCATACCGAATTTTTCAAAGGTGTGATAGATGATGTGCGGATTTATAATCGAGCATTATCTGAAAAAGATATTCAAGAACTTTATGAATTTCCAACTGCACTTAGACAGTGTGTTTTAGAATTTAATGGTCAAAATAATTATGTATCTTTACCTGCTGTAAATATTGATTATTCTCAGGGCTTTAGTGTAGAAGCATGGGTACGCTACAACAGCTTTAAATATTGGTCAAGAATTATCGATTTTGGCAATGGCGTAAGTAGCAATAATATTGTTTTTGCCAATCCAGAAACCACTAATCAACTAGCTTTAGATGTCAAAACTAGCGCCGGAGAAAGACGAATTACTAGCGCCGCAGTTCTAGAAACTGGCAAGTGGACGCACTTAGCTGCAACAATTGATCAGTCAGGATTTGCGAAACTTTACAAAAATGGTGAGTTAATTCAAAGTGGACAGCTACAACTCCCAGCAAATATTAACCGGACACAAAACTACATCGGTAGAAGTAACTGGCCGCAGGATGGTTACTTTGATGGTCAAATTTCAGAAGTGCGGGTTTGGAATATTGCTCGCAGCCAAGCAGAAATTCAACAGCATCTGCACAGCAGACTTGCAGGAAATGAGGACGGGTTAGTTGGTTACTGGCAGTTAAATGAATGTTCCGGTACTGTAGTAGCCGACAAGACTAGCCGTGCAAACAACGGTACAGTTAACGGCGCGATTTGGCAACAGCAAGAACTACTCATCAAACCTGCACCCGCAACTAACCTTGAACCTGAAAAAGCAGTAGAACCAGCAGTTGCACCACAGCCAGAGTCAGCCACAACTAACATTGAACCTGAAAAAAATTCTACAGATGCAGCAGTAAATCTACCAAACAATAGCAAAATCAAGCTGCAATCTTGGAAAGGTGATTACTTACACCGTCCAGACTCAGAACAGGGTGTCACCACTTGGGGAACTGGTATCGGTAATGAATGGCTGGTGGAGTCGGTCAGCGATCGCACCATCAGACTAAAATCTTGGAAAGGTGATTACTTACATCGTCCAGACTCAGAACAGGGTGTCACCACTTGGGGAACTGGTATCGGTAATGAGTGGCTGGTGGAATCAGTAAGCGATCGCACCATCAGACTAAAATCTTGGAAAGGTGATTACTTACATCGTCCAGACTCTCAACAAGGTGTCACAACTTGGGGTACAGGTATCGGTAATGAGTGGAACCTGGAAGTTATTCCGGCTGAAGATAGCAAACCGACTGCGGAACAAGTCACTCCTATTGCACCAGTAACGCCAGAACCACAACCAGAAACCAATAATCTTCCAGTTGCGGAACCAGTCACACCACCACCACCGCCAGAAGCCAATAATCTTCCAGTTGCGGAACCAGTCACACCACCACCACCGCCAGAAGTCAATAATCTTCCTGTGGCGGAACAAGTTATACCTGTAGAACCAGTTACACCACCACCACCGCCAGAAACCAATAATCTTCCTGTAGCGGAACCAGTCATACCACCACCACCGCCAGAAACTAATAATCTTCCTGTAGCGGAACAAGTCATACCTGTTCAACCAGTGACACCACCATCACCGCCAGAAACTAATAATCTTCCAGTTGCAGAACAAATCAAACCTGTTCAACCAGTGACACCACCATCACCGCCAGAAACCAATAATCTTCCAGTTGCAGAACAAGTTAAACCTGTTATTCCAATCACACCGCAACCAAGACCAGACACAAATAATAGCAGAGCTAACAACAATCAGCGTCAAACCCAAACTAAGACTAGATATGATAAAACCGACCTAATTGTTTATTTGTTTTTGATTGTGCTGATTTTACTGATAGCTTGGCAGCTATTTAAGCCGAATTAAGCACAGAACTAAAATAGTAAAAATGAAGAGCGATCGCCGTGATGATGCGATCGCTTTTCATTTTATCCCTATCACCTGTCACCTATCACCTGCTATATATGATGATGTATGGCGATCGTCATCTGCTTTTTTCCCATCCCGTCGCCAAAAAAAGCCCCCATTGTGGCACTCTGAGAGACAGGATTGTTTAGTCTGAATATTTTTAGCTACAAAAATTTACTGAATGAGTTATGCAAACTCTGCCTACACCTACAAGCTCAAACACCACATCTAGTCAACCCACCTTTGATACTACAATCAAACGGCGTAAAACTCGGCCAGTCAAAGTAGGCAATGTCACCATCGGCGGCGGACACCCTGTGGTGGTGCAGTCAATGATTAACGAAGACACTCTGGATATTGATGGTTCTGTCGCCGCAATTCGTCGCTTGCACGAAGTCGGCTGCGAAATCGTTCGTGTCACAGTGCCTAGCCTCGCTCACGCTGTAGCATTGGCAGAAATTAAGCAAAAAATCATTACAACTTACCAAGATGTACCCATTGTGGCTGATGTACATCACAATGGCATGAAAATTGCTTTAGAAGTTGCCAAACACATCGAGAAAGTACGGATTAACCCTGGATTGTATGTGTTTGAAAAACCAAACGCCAACCGTACCGAATATACTCAATCCGAATTTGAGGAAATTGGCGATAAAATCCGCGAAACTCTAGAGCCTCTAGTAGTTTCCTTGCGCGACCAAGGCAAAGCGATGCGGATTGGGGTAAATCATGGTTCCCTAGCGGAAAGAATGCTATTTACCTACGGTGATACTCCAGAAGGAATGGTGGAATCAGCTTTAGAATTCATTCGTATTTGTGAATCATTAGATTTCCGCAACTTAGTGGTTTCCATGAAAGCCTCTCGCGTTCCCGTGATGGTAGCCGCCTATCGTCTGTTAGCCAAGCGGATGGACGAATTAGGTATGGACTATCCTTTACATTTGGGTGTCACAGAAGCAGGTGATGGTGAATACGGCAGAATCAAGTCTACGGCGGGTATTGCCACCTTACTAGCAGATGGCATTGGTGACACCATCCGCGTCTCCCTCACAGAAGCACCAGAAAACGAAATCCCGGTCTGCTATAGCATTTTGCAAGCTTTGGGACTGCGGAAAACAATGGTGGAATATGTCGCTTGTCCTTCCTGTGGACGCACCTTATTTAACTTAGAAGAAGTACTACATAAAGTCCGGGAAGCCACCAAACACTTAACAGGGTTAGATATCGCCGTGATGGGTTGTATTGTCAACGGCCCTGGCGAAATGGCAGATGCTGACTATGGTTATGTGGGCAAAACTCCTGGTTACATTTCTTTATATCGCGGGCGAGAGGAAATTAAAAAAGTTCCAGAAGACCAAGGTGTAGAAGAGTTAATCAATTTGATTAAAGCCGATGGACGTTGGGTAGATCCATAAGAAGTGTGAAGTATGAAGTATGAAGTTATGTAAAATTGTTTGGGGCTGCTTGTCTGTAAGAAGCGAAACCCATCACTACCAGGAACCATCAAAGCTCAATTTCATACTTCATCCTTCATACTTCAGACTTTATACTTCCCAAGTTCGCCGGATTGTCAAGTATTTTCATGAAATTAGAAATACATACCCGGTCTTTGCAGAATACCTGTGTTAGATTGGGCATACTGACTATTATTTTCCCTCTGACACAGCTGTCATTATGGTGATTACAAAAAGTAGGCTTGTTTTGGGTGCTACGGCAGTAACACTCTCCACAATTGCTGTTACTAGCTTGGGCATTCACTCGCGTGGTCAGGCTTTATTTAAAGCAAGTCCCAAGGAAACAGTAGATGAAGTTTGGCAAATTGTTAACCGCCAATACGTAGATGGCACTTTTAACCAAGTAGATTGGCAGGCTGTTCGTAAGGAGTACCTGAACAAGTCCTACAGTAATCAGCAAGAAGCCTATAAATCCATCCGGGAAATGCTGAAGAAACTTGGTGATCCTTACACTAGGTTTATGGACCCGGAAGAGTTCAAAAATATGCAGGTTGATACCTCTGGAGAACTCACAGGTATCGGGATTACTATCAGTCAGGATGAAAAAACCAAGCAATTGGTTGTGATTGCGCCCATTGAAGATACACCGGCATTTAAGGCGGGAATCTTAGCCAAAGATATCATCCTCAAAATTAATGATAAAAGCACTAAGGGTATGGATACAAACCAAGCTGTATCCTTAATCCGTGGCGAACCAAATACTAAAGTTACACTTACAATTCAGCGTAACGGTGCTATCAAGCAGTTCAACATCACACGCGCCAGGATTGAAATTCATCCAGTACGTTATTCGCAAAAAAAATCACCAGCAGGGAATATCGGTTACATCCGCCTGAACCAATTCAGTGCTAATGCTGGTAAAGAAATGCAAAACGCCATCAAAGATTTAGAGTCTAAGAAAGTTGCTGGCTATGTTCTCGATTTGCGTGGCAACCCTGGTGGCTTGTTATTCTCTAGTGTAGAAATTGCTCGGATGTGGCTAGATAAAGGCACAATTGTTTCTACCATTGACCGCCAAGGCGAGCAAGAGCGAGAAGTTGCCAATGGCCGCGCTCTCACCAATAAACCATTAGTAGTGTTGGTAGATAAGGGTTCTGCTAGTGCTAGTGAAATTTTATCGGGAGCTTTAAAGGACAATAAACGGGCTGTTTTGGTAGGTACTCAAACCTTTGGTAAAGGATTGGTACAGTCGGTGCGTCCCCTAGATGATGGCTCTGGATTGGCGGTGACAATTGCTAAATATCACACTCCTAGCGGTAAAGATATTAATAAGCACGGGATTGACCCCGATGTGAAAGTGGATTTGACAGATGCTCAACGGCAAGATTTATGGCTGCATGAGCGTGACAAACTAGCAACTATGGCTGATCCACAATATGCTAAAGGCGTGGAAATTTTGGGTAAACAAATTGCTGCCAAAGGTATAACTAGGGCGGAGAAAAATAATTAGAGGGTTTTAAACATGGGATGATTTCTGACTCGTGCCAAGACGCAAAAAATCAACCTTTAAGCTTGGCTAAAATCGCAATTCATCCCGCATACTCAGCACTCAGCACTATTATTGGGGTTGGCATTTACCAGCCCTGATTAGCCCGATCCGCCGCGCGATCGCTTCTTCTTGGGAAGTAAATGTTCCCCACTTTTCTATAATCTCTGGATCATCGTCTCTAACTAAATTGCTGGGGACGATTTCGCAGTTTTGGGCTTTGCGCTTGACAATATACCAAAGTTGTGTATTTTCCATTATTAGTTATTAATAATTTTTTCTACTGCCACATCAACATCGGGAAATGCTAGTGGCTGAATTATACCAGCCGTTAATGTTTGCTTTGAGGTGTATTCTCCATTGAGAATTTCTCGAAATATAATGAGACTTTGCTTTTTTAAATTCACAACCCAATATTCTAAAATACCTGCTAGGGCGTAGATTTTAGTTTTTATCTCTAAATCTTTTTCTAAACTAGAGTTAGCATACTCAATCAACCAAAAAATATTTTCTGGATATGGATGATGGTGTTTATATTGCCGTCCCAAACGTTGGACAATGGCAATATCTGGTTCTGGTTCAGAGTTGTTAGGTAAGGTAATTGGTTTAGCTTCACGAATTGAGGCTCGTTCACCCAGTAACTTTGCTAGATATTCACCCGCTTCATCACTAGAATAAGCATGAGGTTCGCTTTCTGGTGAAATTTCGATAATTTCTCCTTGCAAAAGTTCAACTTGGCGATCGCTTAAAATGCCAGCCTCAATCATGCGATGATATTCGTCAATCGTCCATTTAGCCACAATCACACTCATGACGATTGATTCCTCCCATGTCAATCATGATGTTATCTTAGCAAGAGGGTGAGAGAAGGGATTAGGGGCTAGAAAAGGTGTAGGTTGGGTGGAGGAACGGAACCCAACATTCTCAAGACTTAGGGACTAGAAAAGTTAGTAGCCATTAAATATATTGATATTTTCTATTAGATCATTCTTAAGATAGCAATCCTAAATGATTAACAAACCTCTCTCCCTTGTCTCCTGTGTCTACCTTGTCTCTTTTGTTAATTTCTCAAATATGACTGTTATATTTCTGCATAACTCATGAATACCGTAGTTACATCAGAAAAAATTCATCTCCCTGCTGGCGCTGTCCTGAAACTTTTGGGAAACTGGCAAGACTATCAAAGAATGGTATCAGTGTTAGGCGATCGCTCCATCCCTCGGATTAAATATCGACCAGGGGAGATTTTATTGATGGCACCATTACCAGAACATGGAAGAGATACAAGCTTACTGGCGTTGGTTGCAATAACTATACTTGACTATTTAAACCGTAAGTATGAGTCGTTTACACCCATCACCATGAGTTTGCCAGAGGTTAGCGGTATTGAGCCTGATTTTTGCTTTTATATTGAAAATTGGCAATCAGCAGTCGGTAAAAGCTGGATTGATTGGCAAAATGATCCGCCGCCAGATTTAGCCATTGAAATAGATGTTACTAGTTATACCGATGTTAATGATTATTTAGTATATAAAGTGCCGGAGGTCTGGCTGCTGAGAAATAAACAGTTGTTAATTTATAGGTTACAAGGGGAAGATTATACACTGAGTGAAAGCAGTTATTTTCCTAACATTCCAGAAATTGTACAGCACTGTTTCCGAATTGCGCGGGAAGACACGACAAGCGAAGCAATTAGATGGTTGCGGAACTTTCTTGTATCCACACAAAAATGATTCACAAAGGTAGATAATTTTTTATAGATACTTTTGAGATGCAACCGCCGATGAACGCCGATGAACGCCGATATGAAAATACAGAAGATTTTAAAATTTTGGATGTTCAAAATTTGGATGTAAACTATGGCGGGATTCAAGCACTGAAAAAGATTAATTTAACTATTAATAAAGGTGAGGTAGTTACTTTAATTGGTGCGAATGGTGCTGGTAAAACTACTACACTCAGAGCTATATCCAAAATAGTTAATCCTGTGCGTGGCGAAATTATTTATAGTGGACGCAATGTTACCCGCCGTCAACCTCATGAAGTTGTGAAATTGGGGATTGCCCATTGTCCAGAAGGGCGGAGAGTTTTGGCAAAGCAAACTGTTTTTGATAATTTATTATTAGGTGCTTATATCCGTTCTAATCAAGCAGAAATTAAAGCTGATATTCAACGTCAATTTGAGTTATTTCCGCGATTGCTACAACGCCGCAATCAGTTAGCCGGAACTCTCAGTGGTGGTGAACAACAAATGTTGGCGATCGCAAGGGCTTTAATGAGTAGACCACAATTGTTATTGTTAGATGAGCCAAGCTTGGGTTTAGCACCAGCTATTGTCAAAGAAATCTTCGCAATTATTGAAAATTTAAGGGCGACAGGTGTAACTATTTTATTAGTTGAGCAGAACGCAAATTTAGCCTTACAAATTGCTGACCGGGGATATGTACTCGAAGCTGGTTCTATCACTTTAACAGGTGCAGCATCAGAATTAATTAGTGATGAGCGGGTGAAAAAAGCTTATTTGGGATAATAATTAATTTTTGATGATGATAGGTCAGTACCGAGGAATTAGAGATAGGTTCATGCCGAATTATTTTAAATTGTGACTGTAAAGATACTACCCCTAGATTGATTATTTTCAATGGTAATTGTGCCGCAATGTGCCTCGACTGCCATTTTACAAAAAGCTAATCCTAAGCCAATTTGTGACACATCAGGCATCCTGGTTCCTACTTCATATTTCTCAAAAATAATTTTGCGTAAATCTTCAGAAACCCCTTTACCAGAATCAATCACTTGTAATTTCGCCCCACCTGTTGGTAAATATTCTGCACGCAAGGTAACTTGTGAGTTGGATGGGGAAAACTTAATGGCATTCGTGAATAAATTATCTAAAACGCGGCGGAACATTAAAGCATCGATTTCAATTGTGTCACCGGGGTTTGGTAATTCACTAATTAAGGTGATTTTCTTTTGAGCAGCGATCGCTTCCACATCTGATAATGCTGATTTACACAAAGAATGTAAATCTACTTGACTGTAATTGAGAACCATTTTGCCTGATTCTAGCTTCGCCATCAACAACAAGCTATCAATTAAAGATTGGAGTTGTTGTCCAGCCAGTAAAATTTGCTCGACTTTGCCTTGTTGCTGTTTTTGAGATAAGCCAGGGAATTTCAGCATTTCAGCCCCTAAAATAATACTGGCCAGGGGATTTCGCAAATCATGGACAATCATGTTTACCATGTCTTCGCGCAGTTTGAGTAATAATTGCAGGCTGTCATACTGCTGCTTAATTCGCAACATGGAATGAACTCTGGCACGTAATTCTACCCGGTTGACGGGTTTACTAATAAAGTCATCTGCACCCGTAGCCAGACATCGAGCTAAATCTTCCTTTGCCGTTAATGCCGTCACCATAATAATCGGGACTGCTTGCCACTTGGGTTGGGACTTGATGCGTTTGCAAACTTCCATCCCATCCATATCAGGCATCATTACATCCAACAAAATCAAATCAGGCTGAAAATTATCAAGACGACTTAGGGCTTGTTGACCATCAGGAGAATAGTGTAACTGGTAGTTTTCACCATCCAGCAAAGTTTCAACAACATCAAAGTTATCCGGTTCATCATCAATAACTAAAATAGTGGGTTGAGTCTTCATCGAAAAGTTTTACGATCTTCCTAAAAGTGTTTGAATGGTGGCTACCAGTTGTTTAAGTTTTACGGGTTTGGTTAAATATTCGTTAGCACCAGCAGCTAAACAAGTTTCGCGATCGCCCGGCATAGCTAAAGCTGTCAGGGCAATCATCGGGATATTCATAAACTGCTGATCACCACGGATGCGACGCATAGCCTCTAAGCCATCCATTCCCGGCATTTGAATATCCATCACAATTAAGTCTGGGCGATGAATTGTCACCAAATCAATAGCTTGTTGTCCATTGTGGGCAAATATCAAATCATAGCCTCGACTTGCCAGATAACCAGACATCGTATCAATATTTGCTTGATTATCTTCTACTAACAAAATCACTGGATTAGCTAAAGTTGCCGCAGGTGCTAAATTGAGATTCTGCTCTGCCGCAGCCGAAGAATTTCGCAGCTTGCCAATAGTAGACTGGAGTTGCTCGCGGGTAATCGGTTTCACTAAATATTCAAATGCGCCCTGAGCTAGTCCTTTAAGACGCTCATCAACGACAGAAAAGATAATCACAGGAATATTTTGAGTTTGGGGATGAGTCTTGAGTTGATGAAGCACATCCCAACCCGATAGGTTAGGTAGTTGCAAATCCAAAATGACTAAGGCAGGTTGAACCCGTAGCACTTCTTCTACGGCTCCTTCCCCTTGAGGATAGGTAATGGGTTGGATTCCCATTTCCTGGAAGTAGCGAGTAATTTGATCTGCTGCTGCGACAGAATCTTCGATAATCAAAACCTGAGCATTGTCCACAGGCCAGCTATGGCTGGGTAAGGGAGCAGTAATGATTGGTGTTGTAACTATATGCTCACTGCTATGACTGGGAACGCGGACAGTAAAACAACTTCCTTCGCCAACTTTACTGCTAACTGAGACTGTTCCCCCATGCAGATTGACAATGCGCTGTACCAGTGCCAAACCTAAACCGGTGCCATTATAGTGGCGGTTCAGGCTACTGTCAAGCTGAACAAAGGGCTGAAACAATTTACCGATTTCTTCTGGAGCAATGCCAATGCCCGTATCAATCACATGAAAGTACAGATGGGCATTATTGGTGGCTGAAGTGATTTCTGTTGTTTCCTGCCGGACTTCGATGGTGACAGAACCTCCTTCTGGGGTGAATTTGACAGCGTTGCTTAGTAGGTTGATCAGTACTTGACGTAGACGGCGCTCATCTACTTGGATACTGTCGATGTTGCCATCAATACAAGTATTGAGGCGGATATTCTTTTTTAACGCCATTTGTTTGACAAAGGTGAGACTTGCATCACACAAACTTCTGACAGAAACATCACTTAATTGCAATTCCAGTTTGCCAGACTCAATTTTTGATAAGTCGAGGATGTCATTGATTAGTTCAAGTAAATGTCTACCACTGCGTTCAATGGTGGCAATCGCTTTGACTTGGCGTTCATTGAGTGAGCCAAACACACTTTCTTGCAAACCCTCTGACATCCCCAAAATTGCATTCAGTGGTGTCCGTAATTCATGGCTCATGTTTGCCAAAAATTCGTCTTTGAGTCGAGTGGCGCGAGCCAGTTCGATATTTGTGTTCACCAGTTGCTTATTGGTTTGTCGGAGTTCTTCTTCGGCTTGTTTGCGATCGCTAATATCAAATAAAGTGGCGCGGTTATATAAATAATTACCCTCAGCATCTTTCACCGCCGTAGCGTTAATCAATACTGGCAAGATTGTGCCATCTTTACACACCATTTCATACTCTAAGTCTTTAGCCCAGCCCTGCTGTTTGAAGCGAGGATAGTTCTGCTCAAAGGCCAAGCGACTATCGGCGGTGAAAAAGTTGACTAATGGTTGACCAATCATTTCTGCACGACTGTAGCCCAACCATTGCAATTCTGTTTCGTTGACTTTAATAAACCGACCTTCTTGATCTAGGGAATGATAGCCACAAGGAGCATTATTATATAAATCTTCAACTTCATGGGCATATTTCGCCAGGGCTTCTTGGGCTTGTTTGCGATCGCTGATGTCAGTTATCCGCACTATATTCATAGTACGTCCGGCGACAGTAATTGGTTTGGCGGCAGCGTTTCCCCAAAAAATATTACCCTTTAAGGTTACATATTCAATTTCGCGGCTCCAGACTCCTTGACACTCCATTTCTGCCATAATTGCCTGGGTTTCCTGGGCAGTGAATGGTTGGCGCTGGAGTGCCTGACCATTAATATTAATTAATTCAGTTTTGTTTGCTGCTTCAAATAGTTCTACAGCCCGACGATTACAATCTAAGGTGAGTAGAGTAGACCAATCAACTAAGAAAATTGCATCGGCTGATTCGTTAAAAATTGCTTCCCGCAAATCTCGGTTGCGAATCAGTTCTTGTTCTGCTTGTTTGTGATCGGTGATGTCAAAGTTTACGCCAATCACTCGTACAGGTTCACCTTGCGCGTCACGCTTGAGAATACCATAGCCTTTGAGGAAGCGAATTGCTCCACTGGGTTGAATGATCCGAAACTCAACATTATATTCTTGCTTACCGTCAATCGCTTGCTGGATACTTGCCAACATATAATCCCAATCTTCTGGGTACAAGAAGTTCAACCAAGCATCATAAGTACCACTAAACTCCCCTGGACTCAACCCATACAGTTCATACATTTGGTCATCCCAAATTTGTTTTGCTTCGGCAAAATCATATTCCCAAATCCCAAATTTCCCTGATTGCAGTGCTAAAGTCAGTCTTTCTGAGAGGTGATGCAGTTGTTCTTCGGTTTGTTTGCGACTGGTAATATCTGTGAGTGTGCCGATATAACCAATTACTTCTCCATTGGCGTTAGTCTCGGCTAACACATAGCAGTGAAACCACTTCACACTACCATCGGGAAGCAGATGTCTACCTTCGTTGTCAAACAGTTCGTTTGGTGCTAAATCTGCCGCAAACCATTTCTGGAGAATGCGATCGCTATCTTCTGGGTGTATAGCATCTAACCAACCAGTTCCTAATCCGGCTGATGTGGGTCTACCTGTCATTTCACTCCAGCGATCATTAATGTAGACACAATTACCTGCGGCATCTAGTCGAAAAATAGCCACAGGCGCGGCTTTAGCTAGGGTAGCATAACGGTGTTCACTATCTTGTAGGGCTTCTTCTGCCTGACGGCGATCGCTAATATCTGTTAATGTGCCGATGTAGCCACTAACACTGCCGTTACTATCAATTTCGGGTACTCCCTGGACATAAAACCAGCTAATACTACCATCTGGGCGCAGATGTCTACCTTCACTTTCATAGTATTCTCGGAAGTCAACAGTTTCCTGATCAAATGTAAGTTCCCATTCTTGCTTTAAGCGATCGCGGTCTTCTGGGTGAATTGCTGCTAACCACCCCAGACCTAATGCAGACTGTGTTGGTCTACCAGTCATTTCGCTCCAGCGATCGTTGACATAAATACATTGACCAGCAGCATCCATGCGGAAAATCCCCACAGGCGCAGCTTCTGTTAAATGGGCATAACGACTTTCGCTTTCTTTGAGTGCTTCTTCTGCTTGTTTGCGTTCAGTGATGTCGGTAAAAGTGCCAATGTAACTAATAATATTGCCGAAAGGATTACTTTCTGCGAGGAGTTGCAAGTAAAACCAAGTGATACTGCCATCTGGATGTAAATATCTACCTTCTTGGCGAATTTGCCAAAGTCCCTGGGATAACTGCATCCACAAACAATCGCGGTCTTCGGGATGTAAACTTTCTAACCAACCCAGTGCTATTGCCTCTGATGTTGGTCTACCTGTGAGCTTGCTCCAGTAATCATTCACGTAAAGACATTGACCAGTCGTATCCAGCCGGAAAATTGCCACTGGCGCGGCTTCTGTTAAAGTTTCATAACGACGTTGGCTTTCTTTGAGGGCGGCTTCAATTTGTTTCTGCTCGGTAATGTCTTTGGCAATCCCTAAAAATCCGATGTTATTACCTTCTATATCGAGCAAGGTTTTCACTGACAAAAATACAGGGAAGCGAGTCCCATCTTTGCGAATGTAAGTCCATTCATTTTCATAGGTATTGCCATTTTGAGTGACAGTCATAAAAAATTCTGTCCCTGGGGCAATTTCTCTCCCTAGTTTTGCAGAAAGCTCTACTGCTCGTTGTTGGAGTTCTTCTGGATCATGAAACACAGTCGGCTTGATTTGATTGATCACTTCATCTGCTGTGTAGCCCAACATTGTTTGAGCAGCTTTGTTAAAGGTTTGGATACCATTGCAGTTATTGAAAATAATTGCATAGTCGCTGCCATCTAAAATGGCTTGTTGCAAGCGATTGACGGCAATTAATTGGGCTTCGATTTGTTTACGTTGGGTAATGTCAACATGACAACCAATCATTCGCAGGGGATTACCTTCTTGATCCCAGGCAATGACGCGCCCAGAACAAATGACCCACACAGTAGAACCATCTTTATGTTGATATCGTAACTCGCTGTGATAAGGGATTTTGCCATGACTTTGAACATGCTGCTGGAACATTTCTAGGGAACTGGCTAAATCTTCTGGAAAAATCAGCCTTTGCCATGTTTCTGGCGTGTTGGGCAATTCATGATCTGCGTAGCCAAACATTTGCTTGAAGGTGGGGCTGAGGTACTCTTGATTGTTGGGAATATCCCAGTCCCAATAACCTGCTAGACTAACTTCGAGAATTTGTTCTAGGAGATTTAATTCCATTCGCAGCATTTCTGATTGCTGCCGTTCTGCTTCTGAGTGTTTGCGTTCAGTAATGTCTGTCAACACGCCTAGCATTCTGAGCAGTTGTCCAGTCTTGTTATAGATTCCCCTACCCTTCACGGATACCCAGTGAATGCTCCTATCTTGCCAAATCACGCGGTATTCCACAGCATAATCGTTTTGGGTGGCGATCGCCTGTCTCAATTTCTGTTCCACCCATTGCCGATCTTCTGGATGTACATAACTCAACCATTCTTCTAAAGTCAATAGTAAATCATTGATACTATTGATAACTCCGTGAATAGCGTTTTGGCTGGCAACGATTTGATTAGTAATGGGATTCCACTCCCAATAGCCAATCCCCGTAAAATTTAAGGTTAGCTTGAGTTTCTCTTCACTGGCTTTTAAGGCTGATTCGGCACGTCTTCGTTCTGCTAGTTCTGTTTTTAATTGTTCATAAGCACTGGCTTGTTGAATGGCGATCGCAATTTGCACCCCTAATTGATCTAACAAGTCCAACTCTACCGCTTGCCAGTGGCGAAAATTGCTGCATTGTTGAGCAATTAATAATCCCCATAATTGCTCTTTGACTAAAATTGGGACTACGAGATAAGCTTTGACTTCAAATTGTTCTAAAAGATGTAAATGACATTTGGTTAAACCGGCTTGATAAATATTATCGACGGCTCTTTTTGTGCCTTGGTGATAATCACGCCCTCCACCCTGTTGAAAGCAGGTATCTTGAATTTGCCTTCCTAAAGCGATTGTCCAGCCAGGTAGCACTGACTCGGCTACAATATTGCCACTCATATCCGACTCAAATTGATAAACCAGTACTCGGTCTGCCTGTAAAAATTGCCGTACTTCTGTGGCTGTGGTACTGAGAATTTCTGAGAGTTGGAGAGATTGGCGAATGCGTAAAGCGATCGTGGCAATCAGTTGTTGTTGTTCCTGAATTTGTTCTAACTTGCGAGTCAGATGTATTCGTTCTACTGCATGATGAATGGCATTGTGTAAGGCTTTGGGCGTGAAATGATTTTTCACCAAGTAATCTTGAGCGCCATATTTCATCGCGTTAACGGCGATCATTTCATCCCCAGCCCCTGTGAGCATAATCACAGCAGATTGCCGATTCTGAAGCTTTTGTCTCAACTGTTGCAAAAACTCTAGTCCATCTTCATCTGGCAATAAATAATCCAGCAAAATTACATCTGGTGTTTGTTGCTCACACCAGAGCATCGCTTGTGTTGCCGTCTCAAATTCTAAAATTTCATAAGACTGCAATCTGTCGTGCTGTAAATACTGACGATAGACATAACGATCTACAGCAGAATCATCAATTAAGAAGATAGTTAGGGCAGAGCGATCGCTCATAAGTCAAAGATACCGACGCGATAGAATTATAGGTCTTGACTAATCCAGTCCACTCTCAACAGGGAAGTAGAACAGTTGCAATACCTCTCTTATGTTTATACTTCCCAAAAAACCTCATCTTCATAATAAACTTTTGTATCCCCATCCTCATTCCGTGCTATTCACCAATCAGTTTCGCAAACATACTTAAGAACCCACGTACAGTTTTCCGTAGATAGGACTTATATCATGTCCGGTAAAAGACTGAGCATCAAAACCGCAGGGAAAAGGGGGTGGGAGGTGTGGGAGGATGGTGAAGAAATCTTTCCCCCCAAACTCCCCAAACCCCCCACACTTCCCACACCCCCCAAACTCCCCAAACTCCCCACACCCCTGTACCCTGTTCCAAAACCTTATTTTTCGTTTTTTTTGCGTAAATCCTCAGATTATCCAGTCAAGAACCTCCGTATTCTCGCCCTCATCCCAAATTTATACACAAGTAAATTCTCTCAAATTCATCAGTAACAAATTTCCTGTTTTTCCTCGATTCTTTTTTGCTCAAAAACTTGAATAATAAAGTTATGGTAAAGACAAAGAAGCTAGTCACTTCCTAATGTCATTGCCAGAGGCTTTTGAATTTTCAGTTATCTAAATTCAAAAACTCAAATCAATTCTGCATCTACCTTGAGGTTTTTTAATTCTCAATTGGCACTAACTCCCAATTCTCAACTCTTTCTCCTCCTAGCTAATAGCTAGACATAAGAATAGATTTTCTGTAATTGTCGTTAGTTTCTTTGAGAAAAGTAGATTTAGCTACAATCACCAAAGGAGTGTAGAATTATGTCTTTCGCAGGCATCCCAAGTCATTCTCATCAAGCACTACACACAGCAAAAAACACCCAAACTTTTGCTAATCCTATTAACATCGTGTTTTTTGTAAGTTCCTGCATCATTTTATCAACTTCTAGCTTGATGATCCTCTCTTCTGTTATTCCTGCAATTACTTCTGCCCTTTCATTACCTACGGCTCATCCGACATCTATTCCTTGGATTAATAATGAGTCTGACTGTAGACATACTGGCAGAAGTTGGCAGGATAATAAATGTTGGGATCATGAACATAGCTTAATGTTTTAATCCTCCGTCACAATCCTTCATAGAGATATGTATTGCCATAGCTTAACAAGTACTACGCACAAACATCATGCTTTTCTAAAACAGTTTTTGGCTAGTATTCCGCCGCAAACAGCAGCAACGTTTACGGAAATACAATTAATAGCAATTCAACAAGCATTTCAACAAAAATTTAGTAATTGTGCGGCTGTGGATATCAAATTCTCTATTCCTTTACCAAAGCAGCATTTTTCTCTAATAATCAGGGTTGGTAAGGATAAAAAATCTAAAAAACGTCTCAATTACCCAATTTATCAGCAACTAAATCAAGTAATAGTTACCAAGTCTGGTTTAAGAATTATTACAGCCTTGATGGGAACACTTTGTATGATAGAAGTAGTGCCATCAATTCCCACAACTTTATTCCCTGCAAAAAGGTCGATATATTCCCATCCTTGACTGGCAAGTTTAAGATTAATTCTGATCATAGAAAATACTGAGGTGTATTAAATTTTTGTAAGCAAAAATATTAATGATACCTGACATCTCATCATCTATCTTGTTCCAGACATCTATATAATGCTTCTCAACTATCACAGCCCCGATAATATACACCAGACTATCGTCCGTCAGCCGCTAACGGTTCATCCCAAGATGCGGCTTCTGGATGTGATTGCGCTCATAAATGAAGCACAAGCTAATTTTCGGGATGCGCCTAGCAAAAATAATTCTGCATCAAACAACTTCACTAAAGATATTAATAATATTGCATCTCAAGTTGCTAGTTGTGTTTTAGTGGTTGATGACTCGCAGTTAGTCGGGATTCTCACCCAGCGAGACTTAATTAAAATGGCAGCCGAAAGAAAGAATCTAGAAGGTATCAGTGTTGCTGAAGTGATGACAACAGAGTTAGTAACGCTGAAGATAGAAGATTTTAAAGATGTTTTTACAGCGTTAAATTTACTGAGAAAACATCGGATTTGTCATCTACCAATTATCGGGGAGCAAGAGGAATTGATTGGATTAGTGACACCTACGAGTCTACTGGCAGTTACTATTCAACAAGCTGGACTATATAATTATGCGCGAGTCAAGCTTGCCGAACGCCAACGCATTGAGGCTGAGTTGCGTTTAGAGCGTAATTTTATTTCGACAATTTTTAATCTGACAGATGCTTTAGTAGTTGTCTTAGATAGTCAAGGAAGAATTGTCCGCTTTAATCAGACTTGCGAACAAGCTACAGGTTACGCATTTGAAGCGGCTCAAGGAAAATCTGTTTGGAATGTGCTGATGTTACCAGACATCACAGAATGTCTGAAAAATCTCTTTCAAAATTTGGCAACCAGAGAGTTTCCCCAACGTTATGAAGCTATTTTAATTAATCAGGATGGCGATCGCCGCTTAATTTCCTGGTCAAATAAAGTTTTACTCAATAATGATGACCAAATTCACTATATCGTCTGTACAGGGATAGACATCACCGAAAGTCGCCAAGCCCAAGAAGAACTGCAACAAGCCAAAGAACAATTACAAACAGTCTTAGATGCAGTACCAGGGTTTGTATCTTGGGTAAGTACGGATGGCTATTATTTAGGGGTGAATCGTCATTTGGCGGAAAGTTTCAACTTAACAGCCGATAATTTTGTGGGACAAGAATTGGGTTTTCTGCAAAATAGCCCCCAATTTACAGAGTTTATGCACGACTTTCTACATCGACAAGATGTAGCTGATTCTAGTGTTGTCGATACCCAAATCAACGGGTTCACACGTAAATACTTAGTCATAGCGCAAAAATATCAACAAAACACGGCGGCGGTGGCTGTGGGAATTGACATTACAGAACGCAAGCAAGCAGAAATTGCCTTAGCAGAATCAGAAGCCATGTTGCGCTCTGTCTTGAAAAGTACACCTAGCATGGTACGAGTTGTTAATGCTGAAGGGAAAATTTCTTTTATTAACCAAACTACACCCCATCTATCCTGGGAGGAAGTTGTAGGTACAAGTATTGATGACTATGTATTACCAGAAGACTCGGAAATTCAACGTTCTGCTTTAGAGAAGGTTTTTGCCCAAGGAGAAGTTGTCAGCTACGAAACTCGTGCTTTAGACAGGCAAACAAATTTGCAATATTGTCACTCTCAGATTGGCCCCATTTGGCACAACCAACAAGTTACAGGTGCAGTAATTATTACCAACGATATTACAGATCGCAAGCAAACAGAAATTGCTTTACAACGAGCGCAAGAAGCACTGCAACAACTGAATCGAGATTTAGAAGCTAGGGTTGAGCAGCGCACTTTAGCATTACAAGAAAGTGAAGCTGAACTCAGAGCTATTTTTAATCAAGCTGCTGTAGGAATTAAACTAGAAACTTTAGATGGGCAGTTACTCAAGGTCAATCAAAAATTATGTGAACTGTTGGGTTATAGCCAAGTAGAACTGATGAATAAAACCTTTAAAGATTTGACTTATGCAGATGATATTGCCCATCATCAAAAAAACTTAGCAAAATTAATTTCAGGAGAAATAGAAACATTTTCCATAGAAAAGCGGTGTTTACATAAAAATGGTCATCCGATTTGGATTAATCTCACAGTTTCTCTAATTCGAGATGTGGTTGGTAAACCACTTTATTCGGTGGGAATAGTGAAAGATATTCGGAATCAAAAACAAGCCGAAGAAGATTTAAAACGTCAATTTGCCGCAGTTGAAGCGGCTATAGATGGAATTGCAATTTTAAGTGGTAATGTCTACACTTATCTGAATCAAGCTCATGTTGAGATGTTTGGCTATACTAATCCAGAAGAACTGATTGGTAAGAGTTGGTCAGAAATTTACGAGCCACAAGAAGTTCAACGTTTTGAAAACGAAATTTTTCCCACTTTAATGCAGCAGAAACATTGGCGAGGGGAGACGATCGCCAAACGTAAAGATGGTAGTTATTTTGCTGAGGAAGTATCCTTAACTATTTCCGAACAAGGTGATTTAATTTGTGTCTGTCGGGATATTAGCGATCGCAAAAAAGCAGAAGCAGATATTTGCAAAGCATTAGCCAAAGAAAAAGAACTCAGCGAGTTAAAATCTCGGTTTATTTCCATGACCTCCCATGAGTTCCGCACTCCTTTAGCTGTCATTGCTTCTTCGGCTGGTATTTTAAAAAGCTTCAGCCATAAACTGGAGGAACAACAAAAACAAAAACATCTCCAGTGCATTCAAACCTATGTACAGCACACTACTCAACTTTTAGATGATATTTTGCTAATTAATAAAGCTGAAGCAGGTAAATTAGCTTTTGAGCCAAATTATCTTGATTTAGTCAATTTCTGTCATACCTTAGTCGAAGAAATTCAACTGAGTTCTCCTGAACATCATTTAGTTTTTTGTCATCCGCCTCAAAATAGCCAGCTAGATGGTGAGTCAGTCATGGCTTATATGGATAAAAAACTCCTGCGACAAATCTTAAGCAACTTGCTTTCTAACGCAGTCAAATACTCACCAAATAACAGTCGTATTCAAATTGATTTATTAATTCAAAATCAAAATGCTGTTTTTCTCATTCAAGATGAAGGTATTGGCATTTCTCCCGAAGAACATCAAAACTTGTTTGAGCCATTTTTCCGAGCTAGTAATGTGGGGAATGTCCCCGGTACAGGATTGGGTTTGGCAATCGTTCATAAGTGTGTAGACCTACATCAAGGCAGAATTACCATCGCCAGTCAAGTCGGCTTTGGGACAACATTTAGAGTGGAATTACCCTTGGTGGTTAAATCGATAAATTAAATTTTATTTGATGTTATTCATCACGGATTTTTGGGAAATATAAATATAGAGAATCTATGTGGTAATAAGTCTAGGTGAGCTAACTTCTAGACTTAGCAAACTTCCTCATAGACTTTCTTCTGTGCAGATGAATATGGGGAAACTTTTGAGATAATTTTTTAATAAAATTAATGACCAAAAAAATATTAGTGATTGAAGATGAAGTTCAAATCTGCTCGAACATTCAGCAGATTTTAGGTTTATCGGATTTTCAGACTATTAGTGCTAATAATGGCATCGATGGATTAAGCCTAGCTAAATCAGACAAACCAGATTTGATATGTTGTGACATTATGATGCCTGATTTAGATGGTTATGGCGTACTTAAAGCCTTACGTGAAGACCCGGAAACTGATTCTATCCCGGTAATTTTGCTGACAGCAAAAGTTGAGCGTAGTGATTTACGTTATGGCATGGAATTAGGAGCAGATGATTACATCACAAAACCTTTTTCACCAGAAGAACTGTTGAAGGCAATTGAGATGAGATTAGCACGGGTAGTAAAACCTACCTTGATGAAACAAAAGTATGAAAAAGAACGTCAACAAAATATCAAACTCAAACAAGAAATTCAAGTTAGCCAGCAAAAGTTAGAAGAAACTAAGCAGTTGGCTGATATGCGGAATGATGTTTTAGAAAAGCTGTTGCAAGATTTAAGTAATCCGCTTTCTAATATTAATATGGCGGTGCATATGCTCAAGCAGGTGCAATCAGATAATGACCGCGATCGCTACTTGAAGATTTTACAAGAAGAGTATGACCGGGAAATAATGCTTTTAAATGAAATGAAAAATTTACAAGCATTATTAACTCCAGAAAATGCCAAAATTTTGCAAAAGTTTAATTTACTTCATCACAGTAAATAAATTGTATTTGATGCCTGAGATTATTGATTCCAATACCTATATATTTTTAAGGCTATCAGGGTTGTCATTCTATTCCCAAAAACAATAATTTATCTTTTTAAATTCTTTAGATGAACACAATTTTGATTATAGAAGACGAACCCCAAGTTCGAGAAAATATTCTGGAAATTTTACAATTTTCCAACTTTGAAACCTTGGCAGCACCCAATGGCAAAATAGGATTAGAAATTGCTCAGACACAATTACCCGATTTAATTATCTGCGACATTATGATGCCTGAGTTAGATGGCTATAGTGTGCTGTCGGCGCTGCGTCAAAATGAAGCAACGATTAATATCCCTTTAATATTTGTGACGGCAAAAGCAGAACGTTCAGATTTTCGTGTAGGAATGGATTTTGGTGCTGATGACTATTTAACTAAGCCCTTTACTCCCGAAGAACTGCTGAATGCAATTGCCGTCCGGCTGAACAAAAAAGCTATGGTTGATCGCCAATCGCAAGCCAAGCTAGATGAGTTACGGATGAATATTATCCACTCATTACCCCATGAAATTAATACGCCTTTAAATGGCATTATTGGGATGACTCAATTGTTAATTGAGCATTCAGATATGATTGATGAATCTGAAGAAATTGAAATTGTCGAATCGATTTACACATCAGCTAATCGGTTGCATAGACTAGCACAAAGGTTTTTACTCTATAGTAATTTGGAACTAGTCGCCAGAAACCCAGAAAAGGTGCGACAAATTCAAGAAGAATTAGATAACTGCTTGAGTAAAACAGTAATTAGTGAGATTTGCTTTCAGAAAGTGAAAGCAGCAAGTAGAGAAAAAGATTTAAAGTTAGGATTAACCGAATCTCTGCTAAAATTACCGCAAGAAAAATTGCATATTCTGGTTGAAGAACTAATAGATAATGCTTTGAAATTTTCGCTCCCCAGTAATGAAGTGCAAGTCTTGAGCCAGGTAAATGGTGATAAATATCAATTAGATGTCATTGATCATGGTCAAGGTATGACATCTGAAGAAATCGAAAAAATTGGGGCATTAATTCAATTTAATCGCAAGTTATATGAACAACAAGGTTCTGGTTTAGGATTAGCGATTGTGCAGCATATCGTGAAATTGTATCAAGGTGAATTTTTCATTCATAGTACTCCTGGTCAAGGCACTAAGATTAGTGTTACTTTACCTTGTTTATGACTTGTTAGTAGGAACAGAGAAATATCTGCTCCTACTGTTTGAGGTTTAATTCTTGGAAGTGTTGAGAAGATTCATTCAAAATTAATTTATCGGGTTTTGCTACTTGCTCATTAATTTTGATGTGATAAGTACCTTGGGGCAACCGCTCTAAATAGTAAACGCCAGCATCATTAGTTACAGAAAAACGGCGTTGTTGTGTTTGGGGCGCAATTGCTTCGACACGCGCACCTGCAATGGGAGTACCTGATTCATCTGTAACTATCCCAGAGAGACTATAGCAGAGGTGAAAAGGTACAAGCACAGGAGTATAACTACCAGCAATGACTTCAACTGCATAGCTATCAACTGCGGTTTCCCAATCTATCGGGAATCCTGAAGGATCAATGTCCAGACGATAAGTTCCAGGTACTAACGAGACTATAATGCGTTTTTTTTGAACATCTGGACGAAATGATTTGATGGGTAAATTATTCAGGATGAAGAGTAAATCAGAGTTTTCTGTATATATTGGTTCACCGCGATCGCGTTTGTTGTTATTATTTTTGTCAAAAAATGGTTGGATCAATAATCCTCCCACAGAACGCAATCGATCTGATTGGCGATCGCCAGGAAATATCCCGTTATGAAAATTCAGACTAGAGACAATCTCTAAACTGTAAGAAGTTTGATCAGAACTAATGGAACCGCCTTCATATCTTCCTCGCACTAATAGCCCCGGAATCACCGCAGTTTGCAAAGTGACGATTAACCCTGAATGACGAGAACCAATACCATATCCCAATTCCACATCCCAAAGATTTCTACCATCAGCAGTTCGTTCTGGTGTACGATAACGCCAAGCTAAAGTTGCTAAGTTATCAAAGTGATTTAAGTTGCGTGTTTCATAACCCAGTCTGAGAGAATGTCCACTTTGTAAAACCGTATCACCAGATAAGTTGTAATTTAGTTGGGATCTGGTAGCAATTTCATTACCTTGATGACTCAAAGATAATAACCCTAAACGTTGATCAAGGCTCCAATGGCAATGGTTTTCTGCATCCAAGCTAAAACGACCTAAAGAAAACCATTCTCCAAAACTAAATGATGTCTGCACACCAGTTTCCCAACCATGACGACTGTCATAGTTACCCAACAAAGTTAAATGAGGCGAAAAGCGCCAATCCAAATTCAATCGGCTGGAAAATTTATCAGTATTCAATTTGACAGTTAAATTCTGAGTGGGAAAGAAACGCGCATTCGCATCAAGATCCCACTTACCATCTTGATCGCCTGAAAGTACGGAAGCTGCTACTTCTAGAGGAAAATTATCTGGTCGAAAAAATATTTCCCCTAATGCTTGAAGATTTTGATCGTAGATCAAGCCAGCGCCTAATGTTAAGTTTTCTGACACACCCCACCTACGGGCGATTCCCCCTTGAAATTCCTGCAAATCTCCAAAAAAATTTTGACTTGGTTCGCCAGATAATTTTCGTCGCCAGCCACCGGAAACAATTGTTGCTGATGCACCTGGGGGAATTTGTCCGGGAATATTGGAGAAAGTTGCAGCGCGAATTTCTGGTTGTGCTGTTAGTCTTCCTTCGGGATACAGAAAGACACGATAGTTACCTGCTGATAATTGTCCACTAGTTAAATTTTCAAAGCGGTATATCCCCGCAGAATCTACTAAAATTTCGGCGATTGGGCGATCGCCTAAACCTTGCATTAACCTAACTAATGTTCCCGGTGCAGCTTCACCAACAATTGTGCGGCTAATTTTTTCAGCTTGTAAACGTTGAGTGGGGCTAAAACTACCACCTTCTTGGGGGATTAATGCTTTGAATCCCTGTCTTTGAATCGTAGTCAAACCCCAATATTGTTTGCTGCTGTGACTACGCCAAAAAGTTGGCTGAGAACCAACAATATAATCAGCGTTATCTGTTTCTCTTAAATATTGAGCTTCTGCTAAATTCCAAGTCTGGGAGTCTGTTAAGTCTTTTTGCTGCCCACGCAGAAAGAAACTACCATTAAAAATACTACCAACAGCTATAGTTTCTCCTACAAAAGTAGGCGTTGAAGTACCTGAACCACTGGTATTAACTCTTTGCTCAATGGCTGTAATAGTTTGTTGAGGAGCTTTAACAGTTGGTAATCCAGCTAATTGCAGAGGAATTACATTTTTCTGCTCAACAGAAGATACTGTTTGGTTTAACCAAGACGGATTTAAGATAATGGCATAATCATTAATATCAAACTCTGCTGTTACCCCAAACAAAGTTTGTAATTGTTGAATCGAAAATACTACACCTAATTCTGGATCATGAATTAATTGCTGGGAGTCAAGGCGAATTACGAACCCAGGAGAACGCACTTCTATCTGACCATCGCCTAAAGATGTCACAGATAATTTGAGAGCTTGAATCACCGCATCATAGGAAATCAACCAGTGTTCTAAGTTAACGGCTGCTGTGCCGTTTTCTTGACCACGGACAAATACACTGGGAAGTACATTTTGTTTACCGACATTGATTCCTACGGGAAAAATAGAAAATTCCTCTGGTACCCCGATTTGTGGTGCAGAGGATTGTGTGTTTTGGCGGAATAAATTTGAGTGAGAATCTGCCGCAAATACTTGACAAGAAGTGATTGGTAGTAGAGAAAAAGTAAAAAATACTAGCACCCAGGGAAATTGATTCATTTACCAGAAACGGTATGCACAGGAATTATGAAATTGACATTGAATTTCTGCTGATTTTGTTGTTTATCACCCCAGAGCAATTCACCTGTTAGCTGATATTGACCAGATGCTAAAGCTGTTTTTCCTGGCTGTAGATAATTGATGGGAATGTAGCGATCGCTTTCAGCAATAATATAATTAGACTCTGCCCTACCTTGTTTAATTACCTTGTTATCTTGCTGTAAAGTCCATTTAACTGTTGTTTTAGCAGAGACTTTACCGGAATTTTTAATTAATAATTGAATTTGCTGCTGTTCTGGATTCCAAACGGCACTATCAACTACTAAATTGGGAGATAAATTGCCTTGGTGGACATAAATGGTTGCGCCTATTCTTGTGGCAATATTAACTTTATTACCACTGTTATCTTTCACCTCGTCCAATTTTTCAGTAAAAATTACCGCCCGATATTCTCCTTCAGGGAAATTAGGCGGAAAGCGAGTTATCAAACGCACTTTTCTGGTGACTCCTGGAGGGATGACTAACTCTCGCGGTGAGAATTGCAGATATGGATTCAGGTCATTGGGACTAGAAGTTAAAGTTGTAAATCCCGTCACGCGGTCATAGGTAAAAGGTTGAGCATAGACACGAGCGCGAAAGGGCTGATCACTTGTATTACTAACATTAATACTAGCTTGGGCTTGACCACGATTAGCCTGCAACTCAACAATCATTGGTGAAAGATTGACTTGTGAATGTGCAGGAATATTCGCTAACAAAGTTGCTAGTAAACTCCAACTTGCTAGTTTTAAAGTTGATTTAATAAATAAATTTTTGGTAATCATTTTCAAAAATTAAAGCTCCTAAAAAAGTTTTTAGGAGCCATTAACCCCCCTACATCAAGTTCAGAATTACTTATGGTGCAACTGTTAAAGTAACAGTGTAATTGTATGTACTGGCTGGAATAATAGTCGAACCATTACTGACATTCATCCCAATTGAAATATTTGTGGCTTCACCAGTCGCTAAAGTCACAGGAGTACCAGCATTTGTCGTGGTGTTACTTGAATTTAAAGATGTACTAGTTGCTGTTAATGTACTAGTCTTTGTGGCACTACCTAAAGCAACAGTATCACTACCACTTTGAGTTGGTGCAGAGATACTCAATTTGGCAGCATAGTTACAAGTAACACTGGTTGAACCAGTACTACCATTGGCTGTACTAATAGAAGTTGAGTTAGCACCTGCAACTCCTAAAGCACCTGCGGTAGCACTTCCAAAAACACAAGTTGGAGCAATAGTACCGCTTGCAGAAACATTTTGAGTTTCAGCAAAGGCTCTGGGAGCAGCCAATAAAGTACCTGTAACCAATAAAGCAGCAGTAACTAAAAAACGACGAACCATAGTAAATCCCCCCTATTCAATAAGTTAATGGAATTGATTTATCAAAGAATTCAATGTTCCAAAAGCTGGCATTTAGCTAATTAATATTAGCTAAATGCTCAACCAAACATCAAACCAATTACTGACACTCAGTGATTTGAAAAGCAAACAATATTAGAAGTTATTTAGGTGTTTCTTCTTCAATTTTGTTGCTTTCGATATTGTTAATTTAACAATTTCATCAACTATGAAGAAGCGAAAAATTACCAAAATCTCAATAGATGCTATCCAAGTAAAACTACGACAAAACTTCCAGTACAGAAGTAAGTGTTTGTTCTGAATCCTTAACTTTCCTATCAGGGTTTATGTATGTATGTAGGGGGATAAGGAGACAAGGGAGTATAAAGTTTTGTTGAGTAAAGCCTGATTATTCAATCCGCAGAGTCAGCAGGTTAAAGCAAAAATGCTACAGGCAGTATCCCAGATGCTTTGCAGATCAACTTGCGTATATTTGTCTGTATACTTTTAAAGGTATCCGTAGTTGCAGCACTAACTACTTATCTTTACACCCATTTTTAACAGACAAAGTTTTTGCGTAAGTCCCACTGGCGATCAGGCATAATTTATGCTTGCTCTATCAAGCAAACAGATGTATCTTAAAAAGTGTCTGCTAAATAAAGTCATAGCTAAAACCATCTGAGGCGATTTCGCCTTATGAGCTTAATTTTCAGAAATTAAGATTTTTTTGGCTGTGCTGAGTAGGGTGGCTCATTGGTTAGGAAATCGTAGAAGTTGTGAAAATTCTGCTGGTAGAAGATGATTTACCAACTGCATCCGTACTGAGTGATGTTCTCAAGGCGGAGTATTATACAGTTGAATTAGCAACCGATGGTCAAAAGGGATTGGCTTTAGCAAGCTTGTCTAATTTTGACTTGATATTGTTAGATTTGCTGATACCCAAACTCGATGGAATTAATCTTTGTCGTCAACTCCGCGCTCAGGGGGTGCAGAAGCCGATTCTGTTGCTCACGGCGAAAGACCACAGTCATGATGTGGTTACAGGATTGGATGCAGGTGCAGATGATTACGTCACAAAACCTTACGATATTTCAGAATTATTAGCCAGGATACGAGCATTGCTGCGGCGTGGACAGACAGAACTAACACCAAGTCTGCTGCGTTGGGAAAATCTCTGCATTAATACCGTCTCAGCAGAAGTGACATACCAAGATAAAGTTATATCTTTAAGTCCCAAGGAATATAGTTTGCTAGGGCTGTTTTTGCGTCATCCACAGCGCGTATTTAGTCGCAGTGAAATTATTGACCGTCTTTGGTCAATCGATACGTCACCTAGTGAAGGCGCTGTGACTAATTTGATTAAAGACTTGCGACACAAGCTGAAAACAGCAGGAATGTCTGCGGAATTATTAGAGACAGTTTATGGTTTGGGTTATCGGCTGAAGACTGTGCCACAAACTCAGCAGACAGACATCACAATAACAGCAAAACGGCAAACTGCGATCGCTTCTATTAAGAAAACTCTAGAACGCTACAAAGATACATTTCACCAACGAGTAAGTTTGCTAGAACAAGCTGCACAAGCCTTACAGCAAGGACAACTATCATCTAAACTACGACAGCAAACCAGTCAAGAAGCACATAAACTAGCCGGAACATTAGGCTCGTTTGGTTACAGCACAGGCTCAAAGTTAGCTCAGTCTATTGAACATTTACTGATTCAGGATAAAAATCTCACCTCACAGGATGCAGTGAAACTATCGCAATTAATTACTCAAATCCAAGAAACACTAACTCAACCACCCACATCCAGCACCCTTGAGCAATTTGTCAATATCCAACTTCCTCTCGTGCTGGCTATCAATGATCAATCTTTTAATCACCAACTCAAAACGGAAGCTGTGAATTGGGGAATGCAGATAGAAGTAGCGATGAATTGGGAGAGTATTCAACATCAAGTTTCACAACTGCCCAAGGTGATTTTGCTTTATTTAAATGAGCAAGCATCAATGCCAAAGAGTTTACAACTGCTGAATCAACTCAAACAACAGTTTCCTAAAATCCCAATTTTTGTCATCGCCGAGCAGGAAAATTTAACGCAGCGAGTTGCGGTGGCTCGTGCTGGTGTCCAAGGATTTCTCTCTAACCCCAACACTAGGGAAGTTTTTCAAGTAATCACCCAAGTTTTACCCAAAACTCCGGCTCATCCAGCTAAGGTGATGATTTTAGACGATGATCCGATGATGCTGGAGATATTGAGCAACATACTTCTATCTTGGGGATTACAAGTCAAGACATTGCAAAATCCGCAAAAATTTTGGGAAGCACTGGTTGAAACTCAACCTGATTTATTAATGATTGATTTAGAAATGCCGACATATAGTGGTGTAGACTTGTGTCGGGTGGTGAGACAAGATCCTCATTGGAGAAATTTACCAATTTTAGTAGTAACTGCCCATAAAGATATGAAATCTGTTCAACAAGTATTAGCAGCAGGAGCCGATGATTTTATTGGGAAACCTGTGGTGGGGACAGATTTAATCCATCGTGTTATGAGCCGAATTGATCGCTATCGTGTACAGCAACAACTCTTGACTTAATAAGACCACACTCATACAGTACTCTGAGTATTAAGTAATGAGTAATGAGTAATAAGTAAATTTTTTACTCGTTACTTTTTTCAATCATTCATCAACATCGAGTCTGCTGTATTAATTACCTTACCACCCAAGCGATCGCACTTCCACAATTTTGTCAGTAGCATTAACAGAACCATGAGCAAACGCATTCTTGTCATCGATGATGAAGAATCACTTCGAGATTTAGCCTGCACATGCTTAGAAGATTTAGGTGGCTGGGAAACAATACCCGCCCAATCAGGCCATGAAGGACTTTTACAAGTCCAAGAGCAGATTTTAGATGCTATTCTCCTAGATGTGTCTATGCCTGATATGGATGGGTTTCAATTTTACGAGCAAATCAAAGCCAACCCTAAAACCCAAACAATTCCCATAATTCTACTCACCGCCAAAGTCTTACCAGACGACTACAAGCGTTTTGCTCAATTAGATATAGAAGGCATCATCAATAAACCATTTAACCCCGTTCTGATTTGTGAACAAATAGCTCAAATGCTTGCTTGGTAAGCCTAATTAGGGGAGTTGGGAGTAGATCCCGAATTTCTCACGTATGGGGAGTGTGGGGGGAAAGATTTCTTCACCATCCTCCCACCCTTCCCACACCCCTGGAGGTAGATAATCATGACCAATAACAAATGATCATTGAACACCCTTATCAGTTTCTTATTTTCTTGATTTAAGCTGAGTTCATCACTATTCATCCAGCGTTTTTTACATGACCATCAAGACAATATTGTTAATTGATGATGAACCGACTATTCGAGAACTGGTACAAATTTGTTTACACGATTTGGTGGGATGGAAAGTTATAACTGCTGCTTCCGCCCAAGCCGCCCTTCAACACCTAGAGGTAGAATCTCCTGATGCTATCCTGCTGGATGTTGTTATGCCCGGTATGGACGTTACGACATTTTTGCATAGATTTCACGAAAGACATTCAACTAAATTAATTCCAATAATTTTTTTGAGTGTAATTGCTGATTGGTTTACCTCACAACAACTCCAGCAACTTGGTGTGGTGAAAGCAATTGCTAAACCTTTTAACCCCTTAACTTTACCTGAGCAAATTATTTGCGCTTTAGGCTGGAGTGTAAAACCTGAATGTGAATCTGTTCTTTAAATAATAAATAAGCCACAAACAATATCATGTTTTGCCATCTCATACCAATTTAATATGAAGACGCATATAAAAATCAATTACCCCCCTTATTCCCCCCTTGGAAAGGGGGGAAATAAGACAATCTAGTTCCCTCCCCTTTATAAGGGGAGGGTTAGGGAGGGGTAAAATACTGTGCAGATTTACATAAAATTGGTATCAGATACTGTGAACTAAATCACAATTACTTTGCTAAATATAGGACTCATCTTTGATTTGGGAAAAAAATCAGTACACTCAGATCAGGCTTCTTTCCTACTCCCGACTCCCCATTCCCTATTCCCGACCTACACAAATAAATTCAGAAATCAAACCGGATTCCTATAACTCTTGACACTTAAAGCAAGTAGAGCAAAATACATACTAGTTTCCCTCTAATTCTCGGCATAGATAAACCATCACAATTTATCCATTAGATTTTATGTACGCCAAAAATTTTGCTCCAAAAACCATGAATCTACAGCAACATAAAACTAAGAGAAGGAGAGGTGTTATACTCACTTCCACAGGTATACAACGTTTACAAGAAGCAATTATATCTTGGGAAATTCTTAAAAATCAGGGATATCGTTTAACTCTAGAGGAACTGAGTAGACAGGTAAATATTTCTACAAAAACTTTAAGCCGATTATGGTCTTTGAGTAAAGGTGTAGATCAAAAAACTCTCAAATTATGCTTTAGTGCATTTAATTTAAAACTACAAAAAGAAGATTACACCATTTTAAATGACGCAGAAGAAACAGGAATATTCAGTTTTCTATCAAAATATTCATCCTTGCAAACAGATAATTTTGCTCAATTTTCTCATCACCAAGAACAGTATTGGTTATATCCCAATGGCCCTGTAGCTTTAGATTCTCCCTTATATATTGAACGTCCACCAATCGAAGAAATAGTTTGTCGAGAAATTACTCGCCCAGGTTGTTTGATTCGGATTCGCGCTCCGAGACAGATGGGTAAAAGTTCTTTAGTATTACGTCTTTTAGCTTTTGCAAATCTCAAAAAATATCGGACTGTTAATGTTAATTGTCATCAAATAGATAACCATTGTTTGACTGATTTAAATAAGCTTTTACGTTGTCTTTGCTGGGAAATTGCCCAACAATTAGAAATTGAGCCTAACTTGGATGATGAATGGGATGAAGAGGTTGGTTATAAATTAAGCTGTAGTTTCTACTTACAAAAGTATATTCTGCAACAAAGTGATAACCCCATAGTATTGGTATTGAGTGATGTGGATCGGTTTTTTGATTATCCCCATATAGCTCAAGAATTTTTTGCTTTGTTGCGTTCTTGGTGTGAGGAAGCACGTCAAAATCAAACTTGGCAAAAACTGAGATTAGTAGTGGTATATTCTACAGAACAATATGTTTCTCTAGATATTAATCGTTCTCCATTTAATATTGGCTTACCTATACGTCTGAGTGAATTTACCCAAACCCAGGTGGAAGATTTAGCCAGAAGATATGAGTTAGACTGGAGTCCTGGTCAAGAATCTACTCAATTGATGTCTTTAGTTGGTGGTCATCCAGCTTTAATTCAACTAGCTTTATATCATCTAGCTTCTGGTATTACTACTTTACAAGATTTGATCACAGAAGCGATCGCCAACGGAGGGATCTATCGCCATCACCTCTGGCGACACTGGATTAAATTACAAGGTAATCCCAATTTGGTTAAAAAATATACTGAGCTAGTTGGCTCACAGGCAAGCATGTCTGTTGACCCTATTGATGCTTATAAACTGGAAAGTTTAGGATTGATTTGTTTTGATGGCGATCGCATTCTACCGCGTTGCGAACTTTACCGTAATTATTTTCAAAAACAGCTACATACAACAATGGTATAGGAATCCGGTTTGATTTCTGAATTTATTTGTGTAGGTCGGGAATAGGGAATGGGGAGTCGGGAGTAGGAAAGAAGCCTGATCTGAGTGTACTGATTTTTTTCCCAAATCAAATATGAGTCCTACATAACTTCTCTATTGTTCAAATAACTCAGAGATGATTTATAAAGTAAAACTAGAATTTCTCATATTTACTTTATAAATGGTCTCTTCAAGCAAAATCCCAACTGATTTATCAACTAATACTAGAGAAGATCCATAAATTCATAATTTTTATCCTACAGGTGAATGATGATTTTGTAATTGGGGTGATGTGAAAGGTTGGATATATCTTAATTCTTCTAATTTATTTAAAATTTTACTGGCGCTTTGAGCAATTGTTTCTTGATTGGTTTTACATTCAACATCGGGTGTCAGAGGTACTTCGTAGATATCATCAATACCAGTAAAGTTTTTGATTTCCCCGGCTCTGGCTTTTTTATACAAACCTTTAATATCACGCTGTTCGCAAACTTCTAATGGAGCGTTGATATATACTTCAATAAAATCTCCAATTTTGGCTTTGACTTCTTCTCGAACTGCTCGATATGGCGAGATAGCCGCAACAATCACAATCACATTATTTCTCGTTAGCAAGTGTGCAACAAAACCAATCCGCCGAATATTTTCGTCTCGATCCTCTTTGCTGAAGGTTAAACCTTTGCTTAAGTTTTGACGAATTACGTCACCATCGAGTACTTCCAGTTTATAGTCTTGCGATCGCAGTTCTGTTTCCAAAAACTGACAGATAGTGGTTTTACCAGCACCACTCAAACCAGTTAACCAGATTGTGATACCACGCTGTTTCTCTACCATCTTACCTCTACAATAAATCTTTAATAACTGTGACTAAATGTCAATCTGATGTAGGTGGATAGATCAGGAAGACTGAATCTAAGTATCATATATTACAAATTTTATACTTATATTTCTAGGGAGTGTTTGTTGATCGCAGTCCAGAATCTCAGGACTTACGCACCACAATTGTCTGTGGGGATTGGGTGTGGGGGTGAAAGGGTATGGAGTGTAAGAGTTTTGAATACTTACACCCTTATACCCCCGCACCCTTTACTAAAACCTTATTTTTTCGTTTTTTTGCGTAAGTCCTAAATATTTAGGAAATTAATTGATTATCTGAGTTTATACCTGTGAAAACATTTAATTATTACAAAACATTACAAGATTTGTCATAATATTGGGTTTGCAACCATCTTTTAGCACCTTAATTTTTTCTAGGTGTAAACTTTACTGGCCTGAAAACACCCATGAGTCAAATAGTCTGGATAGCAAGACACGCCAACCGCCTCGACTTTGTAAATCCTGATTGGTTCCTCACCGCCGAACGACGTTACGATCCGCCTTTATCTGATGATGGTTTCGTGCAGGCAAAACAATTAGCTCAACGCTTGAAAAGTGAGAAAATCACCCATATTTTTGCTTCTCCCTTTTTGCGAACGGTGCAAACAGCTAATGCAGTAGCCGAAGCCTTGGATTTATCTATCAAATTAGAAACAGGTTTGAGTGAATGGTTAAATCCTGAATGGATGACAGAAGAACCAGAAAGACTTTCCACTCTTGCCTTAAAAGAATTATTTCCCAGGATTGACCATAGCTACACACCACGCATCGCCGCTAAATATCCCGAAACTCACGAACAAGTACGCGCACGTTCTGGACAAACAGCCAGATGTTTAGCCACAGAATGTTTTCCCGAACAAATTTTATTGGTAGCGCATGGTGCTTCTGTGTTAGGCGCAGCAATGGGGTTAGTGGGAGAAGTTGCCAAAACCGAAGTTAAAGCTTCTTTATGTTCTTTAGTCAAGGTTGTACTTCAAGGCCCAGAATGGTTGTTAGAACTAAAGGGGGATACTTCTCATTTAACTCAAGTCGAAGAAGTGGTTCGATTTGCGTAAATTCCGCAACAGGAGAGAAGACTGGGGTTATAAGCCGTAAGAAGATGAAAGATGAAGTCTGAATCTATTTTCAGGCGGGAATTAATTCTACAAAAACAATAACTAAACTACTAAGTAATTATTTATGACTTTGTTACTAGCAGGAGATATCGGCGGCACAAAAACTATTTTGCGATTGGTGGAAACCTCAAATTCATCAGAATTGCAGACAGTTTATGAGGACAGTTATCGCAGTGGGGATTTTCCTGATTTAGTGCCGATGGTACAGCAATTTTTACTCAAAGCAAATACAGCTACTCCCCAAAAGGCTTGTTTTGCGATCGCCGGGCCAGTGGTCAACAACACTGCTAAACTTACTAACCTAGCTTGGTTTTTAGATACCGAACGTCTGCAACAAGAATTAGGTATCGCCGCAATTTCCTTAATTAATGACTTTGCGGCTGTTGGCTATGGCATTTTTGGGTTAAGTTCCCCAGATTTACTGACTTTACAACCAGGTAAACCAAAACCAGAAGCACCCATCGCTGTGATTGGTGCCGGTACAGGATTAGGACAAGGCTTTTTAATCAAGCAGGGAAATCATTATCAAGTGTTTCCCTCCGAAGGTGGTCACACCGACTTTGCCCCCCGCAACGAGTTAGAATTTCAACTGCTGAAATATTTGCTGGATAAACATGATATTCAGCGTGTTTCGGTAGAACGAGTGGTTTCTGGTTTAGGTATTGTTGCTATCTACCAATTTTTGCGCGACCGCAAACATGCCACGGAATCGCCAGAAATTGCCCAAGCTGTGAGAACCTGGGAACAGGAAGCCGGACAGCCAGAAAAAAGTGTTGATCCCGGTGCAGTGATTGGTAAAGCCGCAGTTCAAAAAAGCGATCGCCTCTCGGAACAAACATTACAATTATTTGTTGATGCTTACGGTGCAGAAGCTGGCAACCTCGCCTTGAAACTTTTACCCTACGGTGGCTTGTACATTGCTGGGGGAATTGCACCGAAAATTCTGCCATTAATTCAAAATGGTAGTTTTTTATTGAACTTCACTCAAAAAGGCAGAATGCGTTCTCTTTTAGAAGAAGTACCAGTATATATTATTCTCAACCCCCAAGTAGGATTAATAGGTGCGGCTTTGTGTGCAGCTAGGTTATAACACTATCATCATCAGTGATATCTGCATCAGTAAAGCTAAAACTATGACATTCCCTAAATTATTACCTTTGATAGCTGCCACACTGGTTTGTGGTAGCTGTTTTGTTGTAGAAGCACGTCAACCCCAAACGGCAGTTAAAAAGCCAGAAACCGCCGCGCAACCAGTCCAACCAAAATGGAAATTATTCCGTGCGCCTGATGGACGTTTTACCGTATTAATGCCGGGAACACCAAACAAAGAAACCCAAACCCAAAAAACCCAGATAGGGGAAATTGACTTAAATATATTTTTTGCTCAACCACCAAAGCAGCAAGTTGCTTATGTAGTTGTTTATAATGATTTCCCCCACAGTTACGGCACATTGACCAATCCGCAGACCATATTAGACCAAGCACAAGTTATGGTGCTAAAAACGACAAAAAGTAATTTGATTCGTCAGCGTAATATTCGCAGTTCTAATGGTCATCCCGGCAAAGAAATTGAGTTTATTAATCCCGGCGGTAAAATTACTCGCAGTCGGATGTATGTTGCCCAAGGTAGGTTGTATCAAGTCATGGCTATTACTACGAAAAAGCAACAACAAACCCTCAACAAAACTATTACCGGGTATTTGAATTCTTTCCAAGTTGTTTTGAAATAGCAAGACAAGTATTAAGGAGGCAGGAGGGAAATACCCCTCCCTACTCGCCACTCCCAGCCTTTACAGATAATTTTTTGGATTCTCAAACTTGACACTACCACGCTAGAGCGATCGCATCCTAAAGTGGATCACTATGAAGGCGATCGTTAATTATAGTCGAGGTCAGATCAGCAAAAGTAGGCTCCTGCGATACTATTTTTATAATGTAAATCACATCACATAAACCTATGGAGCCAGACTCTTTACCAACCGAGGTGATACTGACGCACCCGCGTCAGTCCCTCGGTAAATTGCAACTTGACTGGACACCCCAACCAGGAAACTATCTTGATTTTCAAGGTAAAACCTACGCTGTTCTAGAGCGTCGCCATAGATATCAATTTAAATCTGGGCGTTATCGACTGCACAATATAGCAATCTACGTCCAATCTGCTCAAAGACCAGCAGAAAAAAGTTTACTAAATGGACGCTGGGTGGTTGGTGACGCTACTTGTGTTTATAATGCTCATTCTGAAATTGTTCGCTGTGCAGTCAACCCCCAAGGCCCTTGCCAAGACTGTCGCTACTATGAACCAGTATGAAGTATGAAAAATTTCAGACTTCACACTTCAGACTTCAGAATTTCTCCCACTGTCAACCGCGCACCATTAACAAAATCCCATCCCGACTGGGGACGTTTACCCGCTAACTGAACTTCCCGTAATAATAATAAACCTGCTCCAGTTTGGGCGATCGCACCTATTCCCTTGGTAATGCTGACTATTTCTCCAGGAATGCCAGATATATTGGATAAATCAGGTAGTTTTTGGCGTATGGTTGCTAATTCTGGTGGTATTTCTTCAGCGTCAGCAGAACCAAGGGGAAGGGTAGCTGTAATTTTCAGAGTCTGGTTCCGAAAAGTTGTCCAACAATTAGGGTAAAATCCCCGAATTTGATTGTGTAATTGTATTGCACTCTTTGTCCAATCTAACTGGTAATCTTGCTTTTGAATCAAAGGTGCGTAGGTAGCTTCTGCGTTATTTTGCGGAATTGGTTGAATTTCTTGGTGCTTCAGTTTTAACAGCGTTTCTATTAACAAATCTCCACCAATTGTTGCTAATCTTACAGCTAAATTGTCAGCATTATCTAACAATTCAATGGGTGTGGTTGCTTTTAGCAGCATATCCCCTGTATCCATCCCAGCATCCATTAACATGGTCGTAATTCCTGTTTCTGGTTCACCATTACAGAGACACCACTGAATCGGAGCCGCACCGCGATACTTCGGTAAAATTGAACCATGTACATTAATACAGCCTAATTTGGGCATATTCAAGATTTTTTTGGATAAAATCTGCCCATAAGCTACCACTACAAACGCATCTGCTTCTGTTTGTTGCAGTTGAGCTAAAGTTTCACGATCTTTTTTGACTCGCTCTGGTTGCCACACTGACAAATTATGCTGGAGAGCAAGGGTTTTTACAGGTGAAGGAGTCAGTTTGTTTCCCCGTTCTCGACGTTTATCTGGTTGAGTCACCACTGCCAAAATTTCAAATTCTGGATGATTCAGTAATTTTTCGAGAGTAGGAATAGCGAATTCAGGAGTACCAAAAAATACAACTTTCATTAATCAATAATCAATAGTTAAACATCAATAGGTAATATTTACTTAGTTATTTATTATTATCCTCCTTGCTCACTATTTTCTACACACAAGTTGGCGAAATTGAGTTTTATTGATAGACTAAAAGTAATTTACCCCAATATGTTGATAGATTGATACCAGCTTGACACTTTATTAGTCGGCTGATTCCCCTAGAGACCATACACAAGCTTTGCGAGGGTTGCCAAAACAAAGCTGTTGATTCAGTTTTTGCCAAAATGCAGTTACAAGTTTAGCGGCATTTTTGCAATTGTTAGAGATTAGATATTAATTTACTTCCAGGGGTGGATACTAACTCGATTTTTCGAGTATTATATGTTGTGCGTCAGCTTTACCAGCTTTTAAAAGAAACGCCTCACTCAGTTTCATCGTTACAGGGGTCTGCACTGTTGTAGCAGGGATAAATAGGGGAGCCTCCTGCGGCTTGGCAGTTGCTAAAGTCTATCCCAACAGTTCAGCTTTTCGCTCTACCTAGAGGCTACAAATGCCTTGTAGCCAACATAATGCGCCTAATGCAGTTAAATCAAGCACCAGTTTTATGGTGTGGTTAATTGCTGGTTAAAGGCGTGAAAATTTGGTTTATGCAGTAATTATGTTGTTCATCTGCATCAACTTTGTTATGGCAGAAATTTCGCTAATCAATAGTATTTATTAAGCAAAAAGGTGCAGGCAATGATAATAAATTTTTGTGACAAGGTGCAAGTTTAAAAAAAATATTTCTCACAATTAGTAGTTAAAAGCGTGAGTTTATTGTTATACCTGTAGTCATCACTTTTCCTCCTACTACATAAGCCTCGATTGCTCCTCACACAGCACCCGCACTTCTAGAGAGTCCACACATGCTCAAACCCCTCTTGCTGTCAGGATGGTTCCGTGTGCAACCATTTCTTAATTCTGTTGTTCTAGTGATGCTGATTGCGCCTTTATTTGCAGCATCAGGTCACTCTACCTCTGCTCAACAATCCAAAGTAGTAGCTAAACTTCCTGCTGAAGCTGGAGAATCAGAAGCTGTAACTCAAGAAACAGCTAATGAACCAGATTTAGCAGCAATGTTTCAAGATGCTCCGAATAACTCCACCCCCGGAGAATCGATTTCATTGTCACAGAATCTACTGGGAGTGGGGAAACAGCCAGTTTTACAAGCACACAAAATCGAATCTTTAGTAGTAGCGGATTATGCAATTGGCAATGGCTCTCAGACAAGTGGTGCTGATCCTTTCGCAGCAGTAGAACTGGCTCCTGTTCCCAATATTCGTGGTCATCACAAAAAAGGCCAAGCATCTGAAATTGAAGCGTTAATGCAAGAAAATAATTTGGCATCAGCTAAAGATTCTCTTGTTGGTTCATCAGGATTCAATCGCATTCCAGGGGTTGACGCAATTCCCCAAACACCAGAAACAGAATCTACAGATGATTTACCTGCAATGGAAGCACCGAGTGAGGAGCAAGCCGAACAGGTAGATCCTATCGGTAGTCCCCATCCCATTCCTTGGAAATGGATTTTAGCGACTCAAGAAGCGGTTGGCTCGAAGGGTAGTTCTGGGGTGCGTTATTATCGGAGTTTACCTGTGGTGTCTCCTGATGGTAAGTATGCTGTTTATAGCCGGGTACAGATGGACGTTCAACCGGAAATGTATAACAGCCGCGTGAGTAGCACCATGTTTGTTGAAGACAGAGAAACCAAGAAATTGCGGGTAATGGCTTCAACTTCCAAGATCAAAGATCCGTTACTCCGTAATCAAGTTGCACCGCCAGAGCAGATGCCAGAAAATGGCAATATTGGGGTGTTGGTTCCGGTTAGTTGGTCAGAAAAAAGCGATCGCTTTTTAGCACGCAAATTTGAGGGTGTATTCAATACTGGCGATGCTACAGATCATGCAGTGATTTGGGATCGACAAAAAAATCATACCAACACCGTTGCACCCGCACGTCAAGACGATGAACATGAAAAAATTGCTGTATTGCTAGGTTGGAGTAAAAACCAACCAGATCATGTACTGTTCCGCGAAGGCGAAATGGGTGAAGAAGACTGGCCTTTAGTACAAGTTGCTACTGATGGTAAAACAGTTAATACAAACGACACTGATCAGCCTGTAACTTTTGGTGAACACAAAGAAGTATGGTCAGGGCCACAAGTAGCTACTCGCTAATAGCAAAGTGCTGAGTGCTGACTAGGAACTCAGTTTTCAGTCATCAATAATAGTCTTAAACCTATACTTCGACTGCTATTTTTATTAAAAATAATCTGCGTTCCCGTTATTACTAGTAGCTAATAACGGGAAATTTTTTGATAAGCGATCACTTGATTTATTGATAGAGTTATTAACGTTAATCAGTATTTAGAAAAAATAATTTACAAGACGCATTAAGCGTTCGCGTAGCGTCTCCCTTGGGGAGAAGTCGAAATGCTCAATCAGCCGACTAGAAGAGGGTTAAGCCTAGTGGTCACTGAGCTTTGCCGAAGTCTCAAGACCTGGAATCTCAAGTTATGTTTAATTTTGTCCACCTGCTTATCTGCCGAATTAAGTAAGTCGGTGAGAATAAACCCAACTATGTAACAGAATGTAAAATTGGCATAACCCTTGCGATTGCTTCATTCCACTTCGTTTCATTTGCAATGACATAGCGTGGATTATTTAAGCCGTTCTACTTAAATCTTCACATTTTGAACCCCGGCATTCTTTTTCCGCCGTTCAGTAAACGCAATTGTTGGGAAAGTTGCAAAGATGTCACCCACGGTTGTTCTGAAAGTTGGGAAATAGTATTTGCGGATAATGTAGCCGTAAAGGTATCTTTGTCTGGAGTTACATCATTAACGCCGACACTTTGTAAAACCGCGATCGCTTCATCTGTGATTGGTTCTGTATGAATAAATACAGTTAAACTCGGTGTGGTTGAGTCTTGAACATCATTCAGTGCGATCGACAATGCCGCACCTAGCTTCTGATAGTTCATAAGTGTTTCCTGCGTAAAAGGGTAGGCAGTTGCAAACTGTCCTAAGATTAACCTATCAAATTTTTCGTTTTTGATTACCTACCCTTGTACAGACTTTATACCCTGGATTTCTCACAAAAGAGAAATCCAGGGATGTGGGAGGGGTGGAAAGATAGTGAAGAAATCTTTCCCCCCACACTCCCCACACTCCCCTCTCTCCCCACACTCCCCTGCTACAGATTTTCAGTGTTAATTAACCCGTAACCCCATTTATTATCAAAAGTGCCGGCTGGTTTGCCAGGAATTGAGCTATTTTTGCGGAATAACTCTTTGATGGTGTTGGGGTCTAAATTGCGATCGCGCTGTAATAATAACGCTACCAACCCGGTAACAAAAGGTGTGGCCATACTAGTACCAGCCATCGCCTGAAATTTAGAATTAATCGTCATCGAACGGTCAGAATTTGCATTAGAAGAAAGCGCAGCCACAATCATCGCCCCTGGTGCAGCAACATCCGGTTTTTGAGCATCATTGCGTAACGGCCCTTCACTACTGAAATCAGAAATACTGTTGAGTTCTAAACCCACTTCGCGTACTTGGTTATCAATATCGGTGTATTTGACTTTGGTAGTGTAAGCTGCAACTGTTACAGCAGTGCTGGCAGATCCTGGGGAACCAATTTTTACAGCATCTTGGACACTAGTACCTGTGAAAAACACTGAAGAACTATCATCTAGTGTCCATACATCTAGGCGAGTATCTTGAGAAGAAGTGTTGCGGACTCGTAACTGCCAAATCCCTCCCATAACTGGCGAAGGGCCATTACCCCGAATCTGTACAAAGAAATTATGGTCGCCGTTGGCTTTATCTGGGCCGGGAGTGACAATTTGTACCCGTGAGTCGGGTAGTTGATGATCTACTGCGGGATTGCCTTGAGGAATAATTTTTTGGAAGGGAGTAACAAATCCGTTAGGACTGCGTACAGAAACTTCTAATTCGCTGTCTTTGCCATACCAAGCATTTAACCAAACAATGCCTACTTGATTGAAGGGTACATTAAAGCGCATTCCTTTGATTCGGCCACTGGGGATATTTGCTTGACCATGAATATTGTCGTTACCTTCATTACCTGCGGCACAACAAACAATTCTGCCAGGGCCAGTTTCTGCGTCAATGACTTTCGAGAGGGAGTCAGTACCATCATGGGCATCAGCATGTCCACCCAAGCTGAGATTGACGACTGCGGGTCTGCCTAATTCAGCCGCTACCCGAAAAACGTAACGAACAGCATCAGCAATGTGGGCATCTTGGAGGTCAGATTTGATAATGATTAATTCTGCGTCTGGTGCGACACCACCATAAGTAGCATCAGCACCAGACGCGATACCTGCGACGTGTGTACCATGACCGTCAGTATCTTGAGAAACAGATAGTAGGGAACCCGTTAGTTCCGCACCATAAGCGCCTTCTTTCACGCCTGGCCCTGGTATGGTTTGATCCCATAACCGTAAAATGCGCCCAGCAAAGGCAGGATGTTTTGCATCAATCCCACTGTCAACTACACCAATAATTACGCCTTTGCCAGTTAGTCCAGTTTTATTTTTAAATTCTGGTAACTTCACGGCTTGGGGTGCAACATCCATCCGTAGCTTGAGTTTGCGTGATGGTTTAATTCGCTGGATGGCAGGTTCTTCAGATAAAGCATCTAAACTATCAACGGGTAGGAAAGCAGTACGCACATGGCCGGAATTTTGATTAACTTCTATGCCATATTGTGCCAAGTGGCTTAAATCTGCGTCATCATCACAGTAGATAAAAACTAGGCTCTTGGTTGGTTTGACAATACTTTTAGGAGCCATAATCCCAAGCGATCGCTTGTGTGTCATCAAAGCTGGCAAACCTTCATGTTGATAATCTTCAACTGCTAACAGCAAACCAGGAGAAAGTTTTTCGTGTCTCATTTTGGCTTCAACCTCTATTCAATTCAGTAATAAAATTCACCATATTATAGTGAATAAATAATTTGAGAAATGTGTGAGTAACTTGTAAATTTTAAGGCTAAAATCTTGCTCTCTTGCTGATTTTTATAAATTATTTGTCTCCTTATTTGAGTTGTTGTAACTGCTGAAATACTCTGATGTCAAGAAAAATCCTAGAGGTGATTATCTGAGTTCATCAGCGAACAGCATCTAAAATTAGACGTTTTTCAGCAATTCTTTTGATTCATACATCACCAAAGCTCATAATTACGGAAAGATTTATAGCGAACAGCAGAGACAAGGGAGACAAGGAAGACAAGGGAGAGAGATGTTTGTAAATCATTTAAACTTCTGCCTCCTGTTATATCAAGAATATTTAAGCTACTAAGGTTGGGGCAAATTAGTAGTTGAGGTCAAAATTTACTCCCATCAATCATGCCTGTAGATAGTCATTTTTTGGTCAGATTTCTTGGTAAGACTAAAAACCAACCCAGTAAAGATCCAAACCTTGTAGATTCATCCAGACTTTGGAGAGGTAAAATGGCTTCAGGTAAATGGCAACATGCTATTGGTATATTTAGCGATCGCCAGATTGTACTACAAGCGATCGACGAGTTAAGAAATACTGGCTTTTCGATGAATAAAATTTCTGTAATTACTCGCAAGCCAGAACTTGAGAATAGCGATACAACGCAAAATCATCTGACACAAACTGAAGGTGCAACTATAGGTGCATTAGCCAGCGCCAGAACCGCAGGTTTACTGACTTTAGTTGCCGGTTTCGGGATTTTACTGATTCCTGGGTTTGGCCCAGCCTTAGCTGTCGAGTCTGCTTTAGCCACACTTTTAGGCAGTGGTGCTAGTGCGGCCGCAGGTGGAATTATTGGTGCGCTGCGGGGTTGGTTTTTGCCGGAAGAAGCAGCGCAACTTTATGATGAACAAGTATATCAAGGCAATTATCTGGTCACAATCGAAAGCACAGAAGCTGATATTCGTCGTGCTGAAGCAATTCTGCAACGTTGGGGTATTCAGGAGTGGCGTGTGGTTGATGTGCCAGAGAATTGAACAAGTTGGAGTAGAGCAGCGTAAATATTTATAGTTGTGATAAGCCAGGAGGCTCACTGAGCGTACTTGTACTGAGCGCAGCCGAAGTAGTCGAAGTGAGCAGAAGTCAGTCCCGATGAACTGGTTTCACGAGCCTTGGATGAAAGAGCGACTAGTATGTTTACTCAGTACTTTCTTGTTAACCTGTAAAGTAGACAGTTTTTGAGTATCAGGAGTAGCCATGTACGTGCTAGTGGGTGGAGCAGGATTAGTAGGGCTTTCTTTGGCTCAAAAATTGGTAGAACTAGGACATACGGTTGCTGTCATTGATATTGAGCCGAATGCTTGCCGTTATGCCCGTGAACAAGTGGGAGCAATGGCATTTGAAGGCAGTGCTGTGAGTACAGAAGTGTTGTTAGAAGCGGGAATTCGCAAAGCCGATGCCTTAGTAGCAGTCTTGAGAAGTGATGCTTTGAACTTGGCGATGGTGACTTTGGCTAAACATTATGGTGTACCACATATTTTGAGTCGGTTACGTCATGGTGATTTTGCAGAACCACTGCGTTTAGCAGGTGCAAACCATGTGATTAGCACCGTTGAACTATCAGTGTCTACAATGGTCAATGCCATTGAATATCCCCAAGTAGAATCAATGATGCACTTTGAGCAGGGACAGATTGAAGTGTTAAAACTAGCGATTCCTAATAATTGCTATGTAGTGAATCGCAGTCTTGCCGAAATAGCACAAGATTCTCGCTTTCCTAGTGGTTCTCTCATCATTGGCTATCAACCTCACCCCCACGAAGATTTGATGATTCCGAATGGTAGTACAGTCCTCGAACCAGGTTCGACTGTATTGATTGCGACTAAGCCAGGAAGTGTACATCAAGTCATTGATTTTATTGAAGGTTGCCAGTAGTTTTCATGAAATTTCATTTACAGATTATTTTAGCGATCGCAGTTATTTTCCTGGCTGCTTGTCAAGCCTCCGAAAATTCCCTAAATTCACAACCTAAACCAACTCCAACTAATCAGACATACAAAACAGTGAATTTAGATCCGAATTTTAAAATAGCAATGGGTCAGACTATTTATGTTCCCATCTATTCGGAAATTTATCATCACAATCGCCAAGAAATTTTTAATTTAGCAGCTACACTCAGTATTCGGAATACTGATTTGACTAATCCTATAATTATTACTGCTGTCCGCTATTATGACTCTAGTGGTAAATTAATTGAACCATATTTAGAAAAGCCAATTCAACTAGATGCCTTGGCTTCTACCGAATTTTTTGTGAATCGTAATGATAGCCGGGGCGGTGTCGGGGCAAATTTTATTGTTGAGTGGGTATCATCAACAAAAATATCTGAGCCAATAGTTGAAGCCGTGATGATTGGCACAGACTTTCAGCAAGGTATTTCTTTTATTAGTCCTGGGAAAGTTATCAAAAATCAAAAGTAATGAGTGATGAGTGCTGAGTGCTGAGAGGGGTAGACAAGAAACCTCTTGCATAAATCAGATTATGCCTATTAAACAAGCGAATTTTCTGTTACTCTTTGCGTCTTTGCGCCTTTGCGTGAGACTTAAAATTCGTGTTTTATAACATTCATGCAAGAGGTCTAAGGTAGAGGGGGTAGACAAGGTAGTTGAAACATCGTTTCTTCCTTGTCTCCCTTGTCCCCCTGCCTCCTGCCTCCTGCCTTCTACCCTAATTAATCATCATCAAGTTGCAGCAATTGTTCATCAATAGATTTTATCCGCACTTGCACAATTTCTTCAGAAAGAATGCGCTTGCGTAGTGCTTCATTCAGAACGCCTTTTTCTGCTAATAATAAACGACGACGAATAGCATCCAATTTGCTTAAATCATGATTTTTAGCATCTGAATTATCAACACGGCGATTGTACAAATCTCTCAAAGATTTTTCCGCACCAGCTACCCTGACTTGATAAGCCGATCGCATTTCCTCGTAAACTGATTTTGGTAATACCCCTGTTTTCAACAAACTATCTAATTCATCCTGGGCGGCTTTCCCTGTCATCAGTTGGGCTTGTAATTCTTCAACTTGCTGCTGAGTTGCGGAGAATTTCGATAATTTTAAGCGTTTGACTAACCAAGGCAAACTTAAACCCTGTCCAACTAATGAAACTAGCACACTACCAAAAACTAAAGCTATTAAAACATCTCTACCCGGTAGAGTAGTTGGTAAACTCAAAGCCAAAGCCATTGACAGTGAGCCTTTGATGTTGCCTAAAAACAGTAAATGTTGCCAACGCAGAGGAATCGGGCGATCGAACCAACGAACGATCGCCAGTAGTGGATAAACTGTTAGTATTCGCCCAGCTTGATAAGCTAAAACTGCCAGTAAAACCGCAGGTAAGGTTTTCCAGAAGGTGACTAAGTTGATTTCTAAACCAATCAACAGAAAAATAAACGTATTCACCGTAAAACTGGCATATTCCCAAAAACTCAATAAAGTGATGCGACTCGAAGCCGAAGTATTGCGCGAAAGTCCCTGATTCCCGAAAATTAAGCCAGCGACAACCACCGCCACCGCGCCTGACACACCGAGAAACTGCCCCACCTGAAAAGTACCCAATGCAATTGCAACCGTCAGCAACAGACTACTCAGAGGATCATCTAAACGGGTGAATACAGGTATGCTTAAGTAACCTAATACTAAACCTACAACGCAACCACCTAAAGAGATAAATAGCAGTTGTTGGATTCCTTCTAATAATGTGATTGAACCTGTGGAATATACTTGCGAAATCAGGTTGAAGGAAACTAATGCCGCCGCATCATTGAATAAAGTTTCGCCTTCAACAATTGTAGATAGTCGAGAAGGAACTGGTATTTCCTTAAACACTGCAATCATCGAAACAGTGTCTGTGTTTGCTAGAATCACACCCACAAGTAAAGCTGGTATCCAAGCTAATCCCAGCCCTAGTTTGAGTAATAAGGCAATAATTCCACTAGAAATAACAGCCCCAGGTAAAGCTAACAGGGCAATAGGTTTAAAAGTACTGCGTAAACGACTAACATCTGTATTGATCCCAGCTTCAAAAATTAGAATTGGCAAAAACAAATTCAAAACTAAAGCAGGATCTAAACCAATGCGGTAGGATAATAATTCGGTTATGGGCAACCCCGCCAACACCAAACCTGTCACATAAGGAACGCGCAATCGACGGGATACTAAAGCTACACCAGTGGCAACTAGTAAGAGAATAATGGAAATTTTAACTAATTCAGTAACATTCACTGTGAATAGCGCAGTCCTGTTTGATGATATGTGAACAACACAGACAAGGGAGACTAGGAGGACAAGGTAGACAAGGAAGCAAGATGTTTGTAAGTCATTTAGAATTGCTATATAGCAGTCCTAAATCATTCGTGAAATTTCCTTTCTTTTCCTTCCTCTTCTTCTTTGTGTCCTTTGCGTCCTTTGCGGTTCGTTAAAAAGAATACTTTTTCACGACTCGGATAGAATTGCTATAGTGCTGAGATTCTATGGAAATTTCATGAATAAAAATCGCAAAAATTTAATATAACTGTCAACTAACTTCAGATAGAGAAGTAAATCATCATATATCGCAAATTCCCTCCCTTCATATCTGATTCTCCGCGTCTCTGCACGGCAGTCGCTTCAAGTCGGGAAATCTGCCCAACGCGCTGCCTTGTCTCTGCGTGAGTAATAAATTTCAAATCTAAAATTAACAATTAAAACCTTGGAGATTTTTCCATCATAGGTGAGAGTCATAACTGGAGAAATATTTGTCACAATCTCTCCTGAAAGTAGAAATAATTACCTATGCAAATTCAAACACCAGACTGGGTTAAGCACGCTGTATTCTACCAAATCTTTCCCGATCGCTTTGCCAGAAGTAAACAGCCGCGTAAACGATTGTTACACGAAGCCCGTTGGGAAGACTGGGAAGCAATGCCAACATTACAAGGTTATAAGGGCGGTGATTTGTGGGGCATTCTAGAAGGGTTAGACTACATCCAAAGTTTAGGAATTAACGCGATTTATTTCACGCCGATTTTTCAATCTGCGAGTAATCACCGTTACCACACTCATGATTATTATCAAGTTGATCCGTTGTTGGGAGGAAATGAAGCTTTTAAAGAATTACTAGAAGCTGCCCATCAACGGAATATAAAAGTGGTTTTGGATGGAGTATTTAATCATTCCAGCCGTGGGTTTTTCTTTTTTCATGATGTGTTGGAAAATGGCCCTCATTCGCCTTGGGTGAATTGGTTTAAAATTCATGGCTGGCCGCTTTCTGCTTACAACGGTGATTTTCCGGCTAATTATGAGGGTTGGGCGGATAATCGGGCTTTGCCAGCCTTTAACCATAACAACCCAGAAGTTAGGGAATATATTATGGAGATTGCCGAATATTGGATGAAATTTGGCATTGATGGTTGGCGGTTGGATGTACCATTTGAAGTGAAAGCTCCTGGTTTTTGGCAAGAATTTCGAGAGCGAGTCAAAGCAATTAACCCCGAAGCTTATATTGTGGGGGAAGTGTGGGGAGATTCGCGCGAGTGGTTAGATGGAACGCAATTTGATGGCGTGATGAATTATTTATTTGCTGGGCCGACAATTGCCTTTACCGCAGGCGATCGCGTAGTCTTAGAACAAGTCCAAAGCCGCGATTATCAACCTTATCCACCTTTATTTGCTGCCGAGTACGCCACTAAAATCCAAGAATTATTGCAACTATATCCTTGGGAAATTCAGCTAACGCAACTCAACTTACTGGCTAGTCACGATACCGCACGTTTAATGACTATTGCTGGTGGCGATAAAGCCAGCATCGAATTATCAACTTTACTGTTACTCACCTTTCCGGGTGCGCCCAGTATATATTATGGTGATGAAGTGGGTTTACCTGGTGCAATAGATCCCGACTCCCGGCGCAGCTTTCCCTTAGAAGCGAATTGGGATCAAGAAATTCTCCAAATTCACCGCCAATTAATTGACATTCGTCATGCTTACCCAGCTTTGCGGATAGGAGATTATCAAGTTCTTTATGCCCAAGGCACACTATACGTTTTTGCCCGCACTTTAGGCACAGAAGAATTAATCATTGCTGTGAACACTGGTACAGGATCAGCTGTAGCAAACATAGATATTGCTAGTTTGCCAACTCAACCCAGCAAACTTTTATTCGGCTACGCAGAATACGAGTGGAATAACGCCGGAGAAACTAAACAGCTTTCTCTCAGAGTTCCTCCCCGTACTGGTTGTATTTTGGCTTAAACATAACGTGGATTTTACTCCCCTCTCCTCGTAGCCGTGTACACACAAGTCGCAAATTTTCGTGTTTAACCACATCCCGCCTAGAACTAAAGTTCCAGGCTCATAGCCAAAGTCCACAAAGCGTGGACTGGAAGATGTTTTTAGTTGAGTCATCTTCAGATGACTTGCGCTATGAGACTCGGAATTGATTCCGAGGCGGGACAGATGCACTCAACGAACATTTATTTGTGTGTACACCATATCCTCGTAGGAGAGGGGCTGGGGGTGATGTTAAAAATTCTCTCCTCTACTCCCATGTGGTCTACACTGCAAATTAGGTGCTTAATAGCTTATATGCTTATCGAGTCCGTAACAACTGCACGAAAGTATTACTCACCGTATTGTCTTTAGTATCCGCCGCGTATTGAATCAACTTCTCCCGCAGTTCTTTCGCTGCATCTAACGGTAGCAAAGTTGCTAACAAGAAGTACACCCCACGAAAACGGGGATCGCCCATTCTATCTACTAACAGTACTTCCGCTTCATCGCTGTTGCCCAGGAAGTTCTGCACTAAGAAAAAGTCCATGATTTTATCGTGGCGGAAATACCATTCTTGCTTGGGTTCGCCTTTTTCATCTTGCCATTGACGGCTGACGACCATTTTGTATTTCTCGTCTTCCAAAGATTTCACAACTTGGAAAAATTCATCGGCGGGTAAAGCTTGTTTATCTTGCATCCGCATTTCATAGACGGCGGCGGCGAATTTCTTCAAAGGAAATTCTTGATTCCATTCCTTCAGGTATTCTGCCGCCATCAAATTATATTGCTGTTCTTGCAGGCGGAATAAATTAGGATGTTTGCCTTGGGATAACATCAGCGCCACTACTGTTAAATCCATTGGGTTAGAGAGAATGCGGCGGGCGGCGTTTAATTCTTCTTGGGGTTGCTGGGTGGTGAGGACTTCTTGGAGGTAATTAATGCAGGCTATTTCGTAATCTTGACCTTGGACTGTGGCATCTTTGGGCAGTCGCGGCTGACGGGAAAGGAGAAACTCTTGAATTTGGGTTTGTTCCAGGGGTTGTAAGTAATAGGTTTTGGCCGTTGAGGGTGGTGTCCATTCTAGGGGCTGGGTAGTCATAATAATGTTGCCCCGGAAGTAGCTTTCCACAAACTGGCAGATTTTGGCGCGTGTTTCGGCGGTGACTTCGTTGAGTCCGTCGATGCAGATATCTATTGCACCACTGTAAATCAGGTTTTTCAGAAAGTCGGCATCTTGGGCTTGGCCGTGCAGCTTGTCTTGAATGGCTTCAATTACGCCTTTATGGCATTTTTGGGCAGGGAGGTAAACAACGATGCGCTGGGAGTTTGTCAGCAGATGGCGGAGAAACATCGACTTGCCCAAGCCGGAATCACCTTGTAAGATAACTTGTCCGTTGATGCCGGGGAGGGCGGCGGTAACTGGTTGGATGTCGCCTGTACCGGGAACTTTAACTTGCGACTGGGGGAAGTATGATTGGTCATGAAAGTTATCTAACCCGGCATCGGCTAACAGGGAAGGCTTGAAGGGTTCAAATAACTTGCGGCGGAAAAAGGGAACCCAGGTGAGGAGAAAGCCGACGTAGCCCACGCCTAAAATACGGCGTACCCAAGGGTTCCAGAAGAAGATGGCTTGGACTTGGGGAAATTTGGGATAAGCGAATATGAGTGCAAGCCAAAAGGCGGCGTGAGAGATGATGGTAATTCTGGCGTTGAAAAACCACTGCCAACCTTTGAGGTTAACTATGACTGATTGCAATGAGTCGGCTTCGTTATAGCCGGCGTTTTTGAGGTTGTTGTAGTGGGTTTCTAAAATGGTAATATCTTGTGGTTGCCAAGCGACTTTTCTAGATACTACGGCAATTTGGCTGGCTAAGTCTTGTTGTAATCTTGTTAAATCTTTGCTGGGTTGCCAAATGTCGCGGAATAGTTCTAGTGTTTTGACAGCTTGAGAGTGTTCCAGCTTCTCAGGAATAGCTTGAGGTCTGCCTAGCCATCTCAGCAAGGTTTTGACTTTTTCATCGCCGCCACCCAGGAAATAAGACCAAAAGCTCCAAAATTCAAAGTTATTGTTATCAGAAGTAAGATCAAAGAATTTCTGATTTGGTTCATAGACATAACTCAAAACTACAACAACCTCTTCTAACTTTAGTTGTCTAATTTTTCCTAATGCCACTGCCGCACTGCCACGAACAGAGTTGTCCACCTTTTCATCTTTGAGGATTTGGGCGATGTCAGGGACATAGTTAGCCGCCGCCTGCCCCAGATTCCCTAATGCCACTGCCGCACTGCCACGAACAGAGTTGTCCACCTTTTCATCTTTGAGGAACTTGAGGATGTCAGGGACATAGTTAGCCGCCGCCTGCCCCAGATTCCCTAATGCCTCTGCTGCACTGCCACGAACAGAGTTGTCCACCTTTTCATCTTTGAGGAACTTGAGGATGTCAGGGACATAGTTAGCCGCCGCCTGCCCCAGATTCCCTAATGCCTCTGCCGCACTGCCACGAACAGAGTTGTCCACCTTTTCATCTTTGAGGATTTGGGCAGCTTTCTTTGCAATATCCTCCGGCTTCTGCACGACAGATTTTAAGTTTTGCAAGTCATATTCAACTAATTTACGGAGTGCATATCCCTTAACTGGGTCATGTCCATCATCAAGGGCGGCGACTATACCGTTAATTTGCCATGCTTCCGGCTTGGGTTTGGGCTGTTCTTTCGCACTCACCCAAGGCAGGGAGAGGCAGAGAGTTAACAGTAAGGTGAAGCAGAAAAGGAAAAACAGGGAAAGCTTCTGAGCGTGGCGGGGTGTGGTGAGCATAATTTGGGGCAAGGCAGCAGATTACACGCGGCTATCGGTATAATATCAGTCTTGCAATCTGTAATTCCTGATTGAAACACTTTAATACTTACTGATGATGATTAAAGGTTAATTAAAGAAGCTCAAAGGTTCATCGCCAATGTTCTGAGGTTAATTGCCAATGCTAAAAAGTTCATCGCCAATGTTCTGAGGTTCATTGCCAATGCTTTGAAGTTCGCTCGCTAACCTCAAAAGTTCATCGCTAATGTTCTGAGGTTCATTTGCTAACCTCGGAGGTTTATCGCCAATGCTCAAAGGTTTACGCGCTAACCTCCGAGCTTCATTCACTAACCTCAAAGGTTTATCGTCCATGCTCAGAGGTTCATTCGTTAAAAGATACTTCTCGTTTTTCAATTGTCAAAGGCTGTTTTAAAAGTCTGTTTTTTGGTAGCCAAACATTTAGATCCCCCTAAATCCCCCTTCAAAAGGGGGACTTTAAATCTTATTCCCCCCTTTTTAAGGGGGGCTAGGGGGGATCAAACCCTGTATATGCTCACACACGCTCTCAAAGTGATTTAAAACTTGACTATTTGTAAACCTAATAATCTTTAAACCATACCCTTCTAAAATTCTTGTTCTATCTCTGTCATAGTCTTGACCTTCATCTGTAAAATGGCTATCCCCATCAATTTCAATTACTACTTGTAAAGTAGGACAGTAGAAATCAACTATAAAATGATCAATCGGTCGTTGCCTCAAAACCCGAAATTGAAAATTCCTTAAATAATCACACCACAGCTTTTTTTCTGCTGGAGTCATGTTTTTGCGAAGTTCTTTTGCTCTTTCTACAAGCTTTGGATTGTAAGGTAAATGGAAATCGCTACTGTTAAGTTTGTTCCTCATCTTTTAGACAGTTTATATCTTTCAACTCATTGAAAATGTGTGAAATAAAATTAAATTCACTATTTTGATTCCCTTGAAAACTACGGTGTATACACAAGACTTATCAAGTTGTTTACTAGCATTTTGATCCCCCCTAGCCCCCCTTCAAAAGGGGGGGACTGGAGTTAAAGTCCCCCTTAAAAAGGGGGATTTAGGGGGATCTAAAATGTTTTGCTACATCTCTAAAGACTTTTAAAAAATCCTCTAAGAACCCGATGCAGGTTTAGCAGGTTTACTTTTAATAGCTTTAAACTTTTCACCCATCTGTTCAGCAATGGTTTTTAACCCCGGTGTTTTCTTAGCCGCAGTCTTGACGTAATCATAAACTGTCAAACTACTGCTCATGGCTTCGCTACCAACTGCCATTAAGGTATCATCTACTTGTTCTGTCAGTTGTCGCAGTCCAATTAACAGTTCGGTGAGATTGGTAGCTAATTGATAATCCCGGACAAATTCTTCTAAATCAAAACTCGCTGGTAAAATATCGCGGTTCGACTGGGCAGCAATTAGGCTAGTGTTGACAAAAGATAGTCTTTTATCGCCCATTTTAAATAACTTGCGTCGTTCCTCGGCGCTGAGGGTGACGAGAAACGGCAACTTTGCTTGAATGGTTGCAAAGGCGGCTTTAATTTCTTGGATATCTTCTGGGGAAAGGGAGGCGGTGATATTTTGGTAAGCCATTTTATCTTTACCGTAGGGAATTTTTGTTATGATTCCCACTGGTAAATGCGATCAATCAAACAGCTTTAGGACTGACGCACAAAAATTTTCATCCTCAACCACATCCCGCCTAGAACTAAAGTTCCAGGCTCATAGCCAAAGTCCACTTAAGTGGACTGTCAGACATTTTTAGTTGAGTCATCTTCAGATAACTGGCGCTATGAGACTCGGAATGAATTCCGAGGCGGTTTACGCCCTAATTTTTCAATGTCCAGCCACCATCGCCGGGATGAGAACTGCATCAATAACGTGAATTACGCCATTGTCTGCCAAAATATCGGTTTGCAGGATATGAGCATCATTCACTGTGATATCCCCGTTAGTAGACTCAATTGCTAACACAGATCCTTCCAGGGTTTCAGCTTCTGCGATTTGTACTAAGTCATCTGACCTCACATCGCCATAAGTGACATGATAGGCGACAATTTTCCTCAGTTTGGCAGTATCTTGCAGTAGTTCTTCTAAGGTTCCCTTTGGTAGCTTGGCAAAAGCTTCATCTGTGGGTGCAAACAGTGTAAAAAAATCAGAACTTTGCAGAGTGTGTATAATTTTTGCAGCCTCAGCCGCTTTTACTAAAGTGTTAAAATTGCCTGCTTTAACAGCAGTTTCCCAAATGTTAGCCATTACGATATCAAGATAGTCTGACAAATTTAGTTATAAATTGATACAAAACTATTAACCTCTATCAACGGAGAGGTAGCGGAAAATTAGTTGTTAACCCGAATTTCTCACGTAGGGGATGTGGGGAGTGTGGGGAGGGTGGGAAGTGTGGGGGGAAAGATTTCTTCACCATCCTCCCACACCCCTGGATTTCTCTCTTGTGAGAAATCCAGGTTCAGCATATAAACAAGCATATTGAGACAGCAGGGGAGCAGGAAGAGGGTTTGCAGCTTTTATGAATATGAATATGATGCAGCTTAAATGACGATTGGCTGATGTATAAGCCGTATCTTGTCTAGGACTGCTAAACTGGGGAATGTCCCCAAGAACCATTAACTATGCTCAAGCGTTCCAAGTTCGAGACAACCCAATCTCAGATTATGCACCGCGCCGAGGATTTAATTAGTGCAGCCTCGAATCGCTACCGCATCACGGTTCAGGTGGCAAATCGTGCCAAGCGTCGGCGTTATGAAGATTTTGAAAGCTCTGAAGATATTCTGATGAAACCTGTTTTACGGGCAATCATTGAAATGTCTGATGAACTAACTCAGCCAGAAATTATCGGTGAAATGTAAAATTAGTCCAGCCTAACGACTAAAGTCGCGGCTACACGAACAAAACCCGCACTTCGGCAAGCTCAGTGACTGCCTGCGCGGGTTTTAATGCACTTATAGCTGATGGTACAAGAAGAATAATTCTGCGTTGCTCAATTATCCTACTGATGGTTGTGAAGTTTAATTCAGCATTAATTATGGCGTTGGTTGTAGTTGGACTTGTTGTGAGTTTAGGCACAAGTCAACTACAACACTCTAGTTTTATTGGCATTCAGCCTGCTCTAGCTCAAAGAATTAGCCCTTCTGATGTTTGGCAGTTAGTATATCAGCAATTACCAGACCTGCCGAAAGAAAACCAGTACGTCAACAAAGAAACTGGCAAAAAGGCGGAAAATAATACCTTAGCTAGTCGCCTGATACGTTATCACGTTTACGTCAAAGAGCGATCGCCAATTTATCGCTTTGACTGGAAGCTAACATTGGCTGATTACCTGGGAGCCAATGAAATTATGTATGATGCTACCTATCCCGGTAATGATATATTACGCGAGAATCCGATAGAGGGCGATCGCGCTGCCATTTCTCGCCTGAGTCGCCATCAACGAGATGCTTTAGTCCAAACATTAGTCGATGTTTTTAACCCCAACGCGCAGAACATTCGCCAAAAACCTCGCCCTAGTACTTCCACCACTCCCCAACCACCCCAAACAGGCGGTGCTGAACTCTTAAAGTGACATGAGAAGGCAGAAGGGAAGAGGGTTTTAGTTTCATTAACCTCTCTTAAACATAGTTTTATTTTTTCCCCCGACTTGCTGAAATATTTGTAGAGACGTTGTGTACAACGTCTCTACCTACAACAACCGATAAATTATATCCGTAGTGAAAGAGCGATCGCCCCTCAAATCTCATCACAGACAAAAAAAGATACAATCTAAAATCTCAAATCCAAAATCTAAAATTTGCAGATGGAACGTCTGATGAAAAGCGGTGTAGGTTGGCGTATTGGCTGGAACCCTAATGCACCTGAATTTAAAGGATTAGTGGGTACAGATGATTGGGCGATTGAGTTAACAGAAGCTGAGTTAAATGAATTTTGCCGTTTGTTAGCACAGTTAGCAGAAACCATGAAACAACTCGCAGCAGAATTAATGGATGAAGAAAAAATTGCTTGTGAGGCCGAAAGCGATTTATTATGGATGGAAGTGGAAGGTTATCCCCATGAATACAATCTGCGCTTTATCCTGAATACAGGACGCTGTGCAGAAGGTAAATGGAATGCCTCTGCTATACCTGGTCTGTTGCAAGCTGCTGGGATGTTGCAAGTTTTTTAAACTTCACCCTTGATTCTCCCCAAGCGTTGCGATACAATAATAATTCTGACCGGGGCGTAGCGCAGCTTGGTAGCGCGCCACTTTGGGGTAGTGGAGGTCGTGGGTTCGAATCCCGCCGCTCCGATTGATAAAATCCCTAATCCTGCTAGTCTTGATGTAAGATTAGCAGGTTTTTTCGCTGCATTCAGGGGATATTTGCTGGACAAGGGAGATTAGAAAGAGAGGGGAAGGGGAGTGTGGGGAGTGTGGGGAGTGTGGGGAGTGTGGGGGGAAAGATTTCTTCACCATCCTCCCACACTTCCCACCCCTCCCTCACCCCTGGATTTCTCTCTTGTGAGAAATCCTTGTGAATCCAAAGGATTCACAAGGATTTAATTTGTAAATCTGATGGGTTCTTGTTGTTCGCTTCTACAGGGAGAAATCCACCAGCTTGCATTTTCCATAACCTATAGTAAGCACCGCCGCGTGCTAAAAGTTTGGCGTGGCTACCATCTTCGACAATTCGACCGTGGTCAAAGACTAAAATGCGATCGAGGTGGGCAATTGTAGACAGCCTATGAGCAACGACTATAACGGTTTTGCCATTCATTGCTAAGTCTAGAGTATCCTGAATGGCTTTTTCGGTGATGGAATCAAGGCTGGAGGTGGCTTCATCTAAAATTAGGATTGGTGCATCTTTGAGGATGACTCGTGCGATCGCAATTCGTTGCCTTTGTCCTCCCGATAATTTTACACCCCGTTCACCCACCAAAGAATTGTAGCCTTCCTTGATTTGGCTAATAAAATCGTGGGCGTAAGCTTTACGTGCAGCCTCAACTACTTCCTCATCACTGGCATCCAATCGCCCATAACGAATATTTTCTATCAATGTGCGGTGGAACAGCGATGGATCTTGGGGAATCAAGCTGATTTGCCCGTGTAAAGCATCCTGCGTCATATCACGGATATCAACCCCATCAATCAGAATTTGTCCTGACTGGGGATCGAATAAACGCAAAATCAAATTCACGAAGGTAGATTTACCAGAACCAGAAAAACCTACCAAACCGACACGTTCACCTGGTTGAATAGTGATGGAAAGATTATCGAATACTTTCTTATCTTCTGTGTAGCTGAAATTAACTTGGCGAAACTCAATTTTACCTTGGGTGATGGGATGAGCGATCGCTTGTTCTCGATCAATCAACTCATGGGGTTGCACAATTGTCATCACACCATTGGCAATATTCCCGATATGTTCAAAAAATTCCAGAAAGCGACGGCTTAAATTACGTGCTTCACTGATGATTAACAATGACAAACTAGTAGCGACAACAAAGTCAGCCGCAGCGATCGCACCTTGACTCCAGAGGGTGAGAGAATAATACAACGTGCCAATTTTCAGAATCGCTGCTGAAATAAACTGAAACCAGCGAATTCGCTCAGAATACCAGTTAGATTTTCTTACCTGTTTGAGTTCGCCCTTTAATTGTTCATTTAAATAGCGTCGTTCAAAACCCAAACGCGCAAACAACCGAGTGCTACTGAGATTTGTGACTGCATCTACAATAATGCCTGTAGTTTCACTTCTGGCGGCGGCGGCTTTGCGAGAATAAATTCGACAGCGAGTCGCTAACCAAAAGGAAATAGTAATAAACAAAACTGCCCATATCCCAACAAACGCCGCTAAGGGAGGATAGGCGCGATACAGTAAGATTGTGGCGACAATATACCCGACAATCACAGACATAAATTCTGTAATTAACATTTGCATCGTTTGGGTAACACCCAGAGAAGTTTCCCCGATGCGATGTGCTAAAGCCCCAGCAAAACTACTACTTAAGTAACGATGGGAATGATGTTGCAAATAAGCATATAAGGATCTGACGATGTGCTGGCGGTGGATGGGATGCAGAATCGTTTGCAAAAGTCCAGCCGCACGTCCAAAGATTACTTCACCCACACTCAACGCGGTGAACAGTATTAGAGGTTGACGAATAACATCAAAAATTTGCTGACTGTTGTTAGGCGATCGCGTCACACTGCGAATAATTTCGCCAATGGCATAAGGTAACATAATGCCACAAGTTGCGTGCATTATTTCCAAAAGTACCATGACTAAATACCACCAGCGAAACTGGTTAACAAAATAGCAAATAAATCTGAATGGTGTATCAGGTAAATTTGGCGCAGTCGCAGCACGTTGAAAAGATTTGGATTTTCTAATCTTTTTCGTCATGTAAAGTCGATATCGTAGCATTGTTTAAACTGATGGACGGAATAAAAATGGACGACTAAATCCGCCGTCCAATTGCTGAAAGAAGGCCATAACTATCTACAAAAAAACTGATGCAAGAAAACAAAAAATTCAGGTTGTAGAGAAAGGAGGAGGTTTTCAAAACACTTACACCCCTATAGGAATACGGTTTGATTCCTGAATCTAGTTATGTAGGTAGGGAGTAGGGAATGGGGAGTAGGGAGTAGGAAAGACGGCTGATCTGGGTGTACTGATTTTTTTCATAAATCAAATATGAGTCCTATATACCCTTGCACCCTTGCACCCTATCTTCACAGACAATCTTTGTGGTTATGTCCTGTGCAAGAAACTAAACCATAATTTCTGATGGTGTGATAGCAGCATATAACTCAGGTGGAAGTAAGGCTTCTTGAATGTTGATTTTCTTGGGTATGACACCTGATTCAAAAAATAAATCGGCTACACGTTGTTGTTCTGCTATCAAAGACGGACTTAGACCTCTGCGTCCGGCGAAAGTGCGGCGAGACATTACTAAATCGGCTACATCTGGTGCTAGTTTTTGTTCTGTAATTATCAATTTTTTGACTTCATCTCGATTTGCATCTGCCCATTTATCAAGACCATGAAGTTCCTCAATGATAATTTTGAGTAAGCCAGGATTTTCTTCCGCAAACTTTCGATCTGCAATATAGTAACTACCAGGAGAATCTAAACCTACAGAATCTCTGAGGACACGAATACGGTTGAGTTTTTGGGCGATCGCATAATGGGGATCACCAGTCATCCACACCGGAATTCTCCCTTCTAAAAAAGCCGCCCGTGCTTCGATAGTCGGTATACTTCTGATTTTTATATCTTTGATAGTCAAACCAATAGATTGTAAAGCTCTCAAAATAAAATAGTGGGATGCTGAACCTTTTTGAAAATATACTTCCTGTCCCTTAATTTCTTCAAATTTAGTTAAAGAAGATTCTGGTGGTACAGCAATCACACTACTTGTTCCTGTTGTTGGCGTTCTTTGTGTACCAACAACATAAACCAATTTGGAACCAGCGACTTGTGCAAAAATTGGCGGCGTTTCTCCTACAGAACCCACATCAACTTTACCTGCGGCCATTCCCTCCATCAGTTGCGGCCCTTGGACAAACTGCGCCCATTCCACCTTAATTCCCAATGGTTCTAGGCGTTTTTCTAAAACTTGGCGATTTCGTACCAAATCCCCCGCACTCTGATAGCCCATACGGAGGACTTTAGTTTTAATTTCTAAATTGGCAGTTTTGATTACTTGCTGTTGGGTTTGTTGACTACAACTTCCCAACATATATGCCATAGAAAAACCACATATACCCGATGTGGCAACATTGAGAAAACGACGGCGATTAACCATAATTCTGCTTTTATTTTTACCTTTTGCCTTACCTATCTCGTACTAACGCAGCGAATCTCCTCTTCTGTATTCGGCGGTAATATCGTCGAGTTTTTGTTTCAAATTTTCATCAAGTGTGACTTCCAAAGCTTTGAGACTGTCACTGAGTTGTTCTGGACGACTCGCGCCAATGATGGGGGCAGTAATAATCGGATTCGCCAAAACCCAAGCTAATGCTAAAGTTGTCAGAGATAAACCAGCATGATCCGCCACTGTGCGTAATTCTTCCACAGTATTGAACTCGCGATCGCGCCAGTAACGCTCTTGATAACGTTCTGCCGCAGTACCCAAGGTAAAACGAGTGCCGGCTGTGGGGCCTTGATTAAAATTATGTTTACCTGTTAACAAACCACCCGCCAAAGGATTGTAAGGAATTACACCCAGTCCTTCTTCCTTCGCCAAAGGTAATAGTTCTCGCTCAATTTCTCTAAATAACAAATTGTAGCGGGGTTGAATCGAGACGAAGCGAGTTAAATTCCGCACATCAGCCCGACCCAAAGCACGGGCAAGTCGGTAAGCTAAGTAGTTAGAAACCCCAATGTAGCGCACTTTCCCAGCACGCACCACTGTATCTAATGCTTCTAGTGTTTCATCAAGGGGAGTTGACGCATCATCAGAATGCAGTTGATACAAGTCAACATAATCAGTTCCCAGTCGTCTTAAGGAAGCATCGATCGCATCTAAAATATGTTTGCGTGAAGCTCCTTGATCCCAAGGTGCAGGGCCAACCTTGCCCACAGCCTTGGTAGCCAAAATAAAATGTTCGCGCTTACCTTTTAACCAGCGTCCAATAATTTCTTCGGTACGCCCAGCCGTAGCTAAACCACCACCTAAAGGATAAACATCGGCTGTATCTAAAAAATTGATTCCCGCCTCGGCGGCTGTATCGAGGATTTTTATCGAAGTTTCTTCATCCGTCTGCAAGCCAAAGGTCATTGTACCTAGAACAAGGCGCGAAACAGTCAATCCAGTTTGACCAAGTTTCGTAGTTGGTAATGTCATAGTTGTTGGTTTAGTTGGGGAATAGGTAAATACCGTTTAGATAAGGCTTAAGTCCTTTGTGAAAGCAAAGTTTTTTAACGAACCGCAAAGGACACAAAGGACTCAAAGATAATAGGACTTACGCAGACTCTAGATTTCTTGGCGTTCTTGGCGACTTGGCGGTTCGATAAATTAAGCTTTGTGGGAATTTTTGCGTAAGTCCTAGATAAGAAAAACTGCTTAAATGAACGGTATTGGAGTATGGGCAAATACGATTCAGTTAATTAGAAATCTTGATTCATCCGCGTAGCCTGCGGCAAGCCGCTTGCGCGTCTATATCTGCGTCCATCTGCGGTTAATTATTTTTATCTGAACCGTATTGAAAATTTCGCATCAAATCTATGATTTCTGCTTTAAACAGCTACAGAAGCACGACGGCTCTGTGAAATTAGCCAATTTTGCAATTTCAAGTCTGTATACACTTCATCGGCGATAAAGTGATCACCTTCAGGTAATACAGTAAAATCTACTGTGCCACCCACTCCCCGTAAGGTATCAACAACCTGCTGTGTAGCGTCGATTGAGAGTTTTTCATCCTTAGCACCTTGGAATATTTGGATGGGAATTTCCTTGAGTGCATCTATTTGGCTTGATTCTAAGGTTTGAGGAACGCGACCAGACACCGCTACCAAACCAGCAAAGCGACCAGGATGAGAAGCAGCGATATGCCAAGCCCCAGCAGTTCCCAAGCTAAATCCAGAGATAATCACACGGGAAGCATCGATAGGCCGGGAAGCAATGAAATTATCTAACAAAGCAATCACATCTGATTCTCGCTCTACCCAAGTCTGTCCTTCAGGAAGTTGGGGCGCTAAAAAGAAGTAAGGTAAAGAGCTTGATTCATTCACAAACCGAGGTAAGCCCCATTTCAGCAGCACATCTAAATCATTGCCGCGATCGCGTGCGCCATGCAAAAACAATACTAAAGGCGCGGGTTTGTTGGCATCTTCCCCAACAGCCGAGAACAGATAAGGCAATAAACCAGAGCGACGTTCAATAGCCATAGTTATAATTCCTTCCTTGTATGTTTGGTGGTTAGATCCCCGACTTCTTAAAGAAGTCGGGGATCTCGTAACCTCTCAGCAAAAGATTTAAGCTACGACAAGTTTTTGATCAACTTGTGGAGAAGTAAAGCTATTTACCTTGGATTCAATCGCTGTACCCTTGAAGAAATCAGGGTTAGCTTCGGTATAGAACTTGTAGGGATTACTAAATACGTAAGCTTTGAAGTCGTCTTCAGTAATTACGCCTTCTTTCACCAAATCCCAGCTTTCAGACAATGGTGAGGTGAGGTCGGGTACATCCCAGTGACCAACGTCGGAAGAATAGATGGCGTTAATCTTCACACCCAAGGGATTAGCTTTGTTGTTGAATGCTGCGGCGATGGTGCGATCGTCAGATTCGGAACCAAAGAAGAAGCTATTCACCCAGCGATCGCGGATGTCTTCAATGTTTTCAATTCCAGCCGCAGCAAAGTCTTCAAGTTCGCTACCAATTGGCGCACGGCTATGACGGCTGAAGGAAGAACCAAGTACACTCTTGGTTAATTCTTCTTTGCTGAGGGAATATCCTTCAGTAATTTCGCCACCAAAACGCTCAAACAACTCAAACAACTCATCTGCATTGGTAAGGTCTGGATTGTAGTTTTGCAGTGCTTTGATATTACGTTTGGAGAAACGGTCTACCAAATGAATGTAGACGTGAGCGCCCCAATCTGCACCACCTTCCAGCATCCCCACGCGCAACTGAGGGAAACGTCTGGTAACACCGCCGAAGAACAACGCTTTAGCAAATGCTTGGGAACCATCGGCAAAGTGACCGATGTGGTTGTTCATGTAATTACTGATGGAAGAGCGTCCCGTCCAACCTTGGCTACCATAGTGAGTAGTAATTGGCACACCCAATTCCACAGCCTTAGCCCAGAATGGATCGTAGTCGTATTCGCTATCTAATCCAAAAAAGTCAATGTAAGAAGCATATCTGGCGATTTCAGGGAATTGATCGGCGGGATATTTATCGGCGATCGCTTTAATTGGACGTTTCACACCACCAGGAATATTTGCTACTTTTAAACCTAGGGTTTTTACAGCAAACTCTAACTCTTCGATGGCTTCTTTTGGAGTAGTCATCGGGATACCAGCTACCACCGTCAAGCGATCGCTATATTTGCGATAGATATCAGCGTGGTAGTGATTGACCGCCCGTTGTAGTGCTTGGCGATTTTCTGGGCTGGCTCCAGCAGGTGCAAGCACATTATTGGGAAACAATACCGAATAGTCTGAACCTTGCTCTGCTTGGCGTTCATAAAGTAGTGCAGGCAAAGTGTAAGTAGCAAGGTCTAGAGTATTGCGAGTAACTCTCGCCCACCAAGGCGATCGAATTGTGCGATTGTATTGACGCTCTTCTGGAGTTTGTTGATACCAGTCTTTACCGTTACTCTTAGAGTTCAGCCGAGAAGATTCTGCCTTGCGTAATTCGTCTACAAGCTTTGACCCGCCGTATTTAGCAATGTAATCTTCAAAAGCCGGGGTGAAATCATTAGTATGAACGTCGGTATCAATTACCGGATAATCAAGGGTGGCTCTGATTGCGGCAGAGGGAGAAGTTTTTAATCTGCTATATTCAACCATATTTTTTCCTTCAAAAATCAAAGGTTTTCTGAGCATCCGCAGTAGGGTTATCCTTTGTCATTGGTCATTTGTCCTTTGTCTTTGCTCCACAATTAACCAATGACAAAATTTTTATGTTCTGTAGGGCGGGGATCTACAGAAAAAGCTCTTTAACTGGTGTGGCTTCATCATCTGTGAAAAATTGATTTACGCCATTCCGACAAACTTTTGTTGTGCAGAGATCCAAAGCTGATTTAACGTGATACTTACCTTTGAAACCCCTCTCCAAACCTCTCTCCGCTTCGGCTACGGTGTACACACAAGTCTTATCAAGTTGCCTAGTAGCACTTTGATCCCCCCTAACCCCCCTTTTTAAGGGGGGAATTTTCTTCAAGTCCCCCTTTTTAAGGGGGATTTAGGGGGATCAGAGGATTTGTGTGTACACGGTAGCTCTGCTTCGGGGAGAGGCTTTGAATCTTATTCCCCTTCCCTTGTAGGGAAGGGGTTGGGGGTTAGGTTTGAGATAAAGTTGCACACGGCTTGATTTATGCCAATACCAATCTTTCATTCTGTTGTTTAGCAACAAAACCATTGACTGGACGACGCAGACCGAGATTTTCACGCAAGGTACGACCTTCGTATTCAGTCCGAAATAGTCCGCGTTTCTGGAGAACAGGAACGACCAAGTTAACAAAGTCATCCAACCCTGTAGGTAGTATTGGTGGCATGATATTAAAGCCATCTGCTGCCCCATTGTTGAACCATTCTTCTAGTTGGTCAGCAATGGTTTCAGGTGTACCAAGTATGGTGCGATGGCCTCTTGCGGTCGCCAAGGCCAGATACAACTGGCGGAGTGTGAGAGTCCCACGAGTGGCTAAATCTTTTACTAGCTTCAGACGACTCTTGTTATTGTTGGTGTCGTTTGGTAGTTCAGGCGCTAAATCATCTAAAGAATATTTTGATAAATCAACACCTTTGTAATAGGTCTTTAAAATACCCCAAGCAACATCAGGATGAATTAAAGATTGCAGGAACTCATATTTTTCTTGGGCTTCTGCTTCAGTCCGGCCAATGATGGGGAAAGCTCCAGGCATGATTTTTAGATCCTCTGGAGAGCGCCCATATTTCGCTAACCGACCTTTGACATCAGCGTAAAATTCCTGGGCATCAGCTAAGGTTTGATTGGCTGTAAAGATTACTTCGGCTGTCCGTGCTGCCAAGTCTCGTCCAGCTTCCGAGGCTCCAGCTTGCACAATTACCGGATAACCTTGCGGTGGACGACCAACATTTAACGGGCCTCTGACGGAAAAGTGTTTGCCTTTGTGGTTAAGTATATGCAGCTTGTCGGGGTCGAAATAGATGCCTGATTCTCGGTCACGAATAAAGGCATCATCGTCCCAGCTATCCCACAGTCCTTTGACTACTTCGACAAATTCTTCCGCCCGTTCATAACGCTGGCTATGTTCTGGATGATGCTCAAGACCAAAATTCGCAGCAGCATTCTCATTACCTGTTGTAACTACGTTCCAGCCTGCCCGACCATTACTGAGGTAGTCTAGTGAGGCAAACTTACGTGCCAGGGTGTAGGGTTCTTCGTAGGTAGTGGAGGCAGTAGCAATGAAGCCGACATTTTGAGTAACAGCAGACAAAGCCGAAAACAAAGTGACTGGCTCGAAATGCACTAGTTTGCCATTGCGTTTTTGAGTCTCTGGAGAGCCACCCCAGACTCCTGGACTATCTGCCAGAAAAACTGCATCAAACAAGCCACGTTCGGCGGTCTGGGTAATTTCTTTATAATGCTCAAAGTTGAACCCAGCATCTGCTTGTGAATCGGGGTGCCGCCATGCGGAAACATGATGTCCAGTGGCTTGAATAAATGCACCTAAACGAAACTTACGTGTTTTGCTCATCTGCTTTTTCTTGTCTATGCGTCTAGCTAAAGGCTGTTTGGGTAACGTCAGTCAAATATCTGACGCTACGATAAATTAGTAAATTTTTATGGGTCAAAGCTCGTATGTCTACTCTTGTTTGAGCTTGACAAAACTAGTAATGCTGCTGTTTGGCGCTTGAGCTTATACCACAAATTGATGTAGTAATCTGAGTCAGCATATACAGTTTACACATCTAGATCCAGAAAAGATGTGCTGTACAACACAATATCATGAAAATCTAATTGTTAGTTAATCGAACATTAAGTATTGCAAACAGGGCTGAAGAAATTAAGGGTTTAGGGGTGTAAGGGTGTAGGTTTTTTACGTTATGCCCCAAAAACCTTGATTTAGGGTGTGGGGGTATGAGCCCGCATTTCTCACAAGCTTCAGGCGTTTGATGGGGCAGAGGGGCAGAGGTGCGGAGGGGCAGGGGAGAGAGTACCTTCATTCTCCCCTGCTCCCCTGCTCCCCTGCTCCCCTGCACAGGCTTTGAAAGGTGTGGTGAGAAATCCGGGTGAGGGGGATGGAACTCTGATTAAATCGTGATTTTTAGAGTCGCTACTCATCACCCTGTTAAAAATCTACACTTGTGAGGTTTAGGGGTGTGGAGGTGTAGTTATGCAGTACTTTATTGGGCATCATAATGCCAAGTCTCAGCAATTTAGGAGTTGCTCAAGCATTTTTTTGTAACTTTTTTTGTCTTAAATTGTAGTCATTACAAATGAGCAATATATTTAAATGTTATATTTTGGGATTTCGGGATAACTTTTACTGGGGTTGGATTGGGAATTACCAATATGTTCAATGGCAAGTAGTTTTAATATTGAGCTTTTGGAATTTATTTGGTGGAAATTCCCAAGCGGCTCAAAACAGAAGTTCATTACCAGCACTAGTCAGTAACTTAACATCAATTGATTCTGTGCTTTTTCAAAATCAAGAAAGTCAGCAAATTAAACTTCCTGAACAATTCAATCAAGCACCGATTTTAATTGCTGCACCAGAAAATTTTAATCCGGGGTTGCGAGTACCGCCACCATTACCCAAACCACCAGTCATCAAACCACCAGAAAAACCTAGTCCACCTCCAGCATCAAAGCCTGAGAAACCAACTAAGCCTGTAGTTTTAGAAGGTATTCAAACTAATTTTCGCAATAATACAGATAACTTTGGGCAAAGAAATTTGTTTATTGAACCGACTTTGCAGTGGCGATCGCCTAATGGCAATAAAATATTTTTGACTACTGGTTTTAATTTATTTGAACAACCGGGTATAGAATCAGTTAGCAATATTCCTGTAAAACTTGGCTGGCAAGGAAAAATCGGTGACGCAACTTTACACACCACAGCCGGAGTTGATTTTTTTGACCGCTTACCCACAGCCATCAATTTCAATGCTAAATTTGAACTCCCAATAGTGCCGCCTCAAGTTTCTTCTACGGGAAAATTACTGTCGGGTGTCACATTATCAGGCAATGTAGACCACAGTCCTTATAAATTTAATGCTCAAACCTTAGAAAATCAAATTACAGCTTGGCGGTTTGGCCCTGATTTATATTGGCAAATTGATAAATACACAAGTTTGTTTTCTTCTTTGCGCTTGGGTAACTACAATGATGGGAATTTTGAAATTCAATCATTCAGCAGATTAGAACGCAAGTTGGGACAATTTTCTCTGGCGGCTAACTTATTTAACTGGAGTTATAGCCGCAATGCAGAAATCACAAATGGCTATTTTTCTCCACCAGATTTTTTGGTATACAACGCTGAAGTTGCTTGGGAAGGGGAGATTGCTGATTTTTTGCGTTGTCGGCTGTTCGCCACTTTAGGACAACAACGGTTAAATGGTGAATTGGACGATGCTTATGGTTACGGTAGTCGCTGTACAACTAAGTTCTCGCCCATTCTAGACGCTGAACTAGACTACAGCTTTAGTAATGTTCGCAATCAAAGCACGGGGGGAGGTGGCTATGGTAGTAACTCTTTAACCGGACAGTTACGTGTCAAATTTTAACTGTCCATCACCAGTATTTTTAGCTACTCAATTAAATGAAAATTCGCAAATTTTTATACTGATTATTTATATTACCTGCGTATATATAAGCGTTAGTCATAACAGTGTTTGATCACGAAGTGAGACAAATTTATATAAGTTAATAAACCCGAAAAACCTTTCATAAAGGGGATTTTACACTCTTAACTAACAGTTGGTTACAACTAACATTTGTGAGTTATTCCCTAACGTTGGGAAAAATAAGCTTGTTATGAAGATAACTAAAAAATGATTTACATTATAAGGCTTTGCTTAACATGAGTTCTGATTTTCAACCACCACCTAAAGGCTTATCTATCCTGAGTTATGTTGGAGGGGTGGTGACAGCGATAATTGCGATCGCTGGGTTAAATTTTTGGTCTGGTCGTCTTTCCCAAAAGACACAAACACCAGAAGTATCAGCCTCTCAAACTGCTACTCCCACAGATCAGGTAGATACACAAGCCCAAAAAATCGCCAAACTTGATGCTGACTCTGCCGTTTTACCAGGAACACCAATCGCCGCCAGTGAACTTGTAAGCAAAACACCTTACATTGCGCCGGGAGTAGGCAAACTCGATGCAGCAGAGATGGCGGCGGCGCGTTTAGCTTGGTCATATTTCCAAAAAAACTGGAACGAGAAAACCGGCTTAGTTAATTCTGTGGATGGTTTTGCATCTGTCACGATTTGGGATCAAGCAGCTGCGATCGCAGCTTTGGTTAGCGCCAAAGAACTGAATATTATTACTAACGCAGAATTTGAAACGAAGATGACCAAAATGTTGCAGACTTTAGCATCTTTACCTTTATATAAAGGTGAACTGCCGAACAAAGTCTACAACGCTCAAACTCTCATACCTGTTAATTACGGTCAACTCGATAAACCAGAAGAAATTGGTTGGTCAGCCATTGATTTGGGAAGAATGGCAATTTGGCTGAAGATTGTGGAAGCCAAGTATCCCAAAATGCGATCGCCTGTACAAGCTGTGTGGCAACATTGGCAAGTCAAGCGCCTCACCAAAAATGGTCAGATGTACGGTACATCTGTTGTTGAAGGTAAAGAGCAGTATAACCAAGAAGGTCGCTTGGGCTATGAAAATTATGCTGCTTATGGTTTGAAGCTTTGGGGTTTGGATGTTAAACAAGCCTTAGATTATCAGTCGAATACAGCTTTTGTGAATCTTTACGGTCAAGGCGTTCCTTATGATCGTCGGGATGCTAACAACTCCGGCGGAAATAACTACGTCCTCAGCGAACCATATATTCTAGACGGTATCGAAACAGGATTCCAAGCACTGCCAAAAGCTTATGCCGATAGAATCTTAGCGGCTCAAGCAGCGCGTTATCAAGCCACACAAGAATTAACCGCCCTAACCGAAGATAACTTAGATCGTCCACCATATTTTGTTTACAATAGCTTGTTTGTCAACGGTAAACCTTGGGCGACAATTACCGATACTCAAGCACAACATAATAATTTACGTTTTCTCAGTGCCAAAGCTGCGATCGGCTGGCACGTACTTTACAAAACTGATTACACCCGTTCTTTAACTGATACTGTCTTCTCTCAACTCAAATCAGAAAAAGGTTGGTACAACGGCTTATATGAATCTCTGCGTCAACCAAATAAATCTCTAACGGCAAATAATAATGGGGTGATTTTAGAAAGTTTGCTTTATAAACAAGTTGGTCAACCTTTGATTATTTGGGCGGGAGTCAAGTAAGTAGGTCAGCGTAAATAATTATTGTGGGAATAAGGCAGGTAAAGAGTTTGAGGCTTATTGACTTTTCTGCAAATAGCTTGATTTGATTACACCGACTTACTTAAATAATTGCTAATTATTCATACTTGGAATTCGTGCCATTACAAATTTTTTGAAATCTTATGCGCCAGTACTTTTCACAAAAATTGTGGAGATGGATTGCATTGTTCCTAATTGGAACATTCTTGCAATTTTTAATTTACATCCCCACGCCAGTTTTATCGCAAAATGCCAATAGCTGTAGCAATATTACTGCGCCTCTGACAGCCGAAGAACAAACTTATGCCCGTTCTGCTTGGCAATATTTTGTCAAAAATTATCAGCCAGCAACCGGATTTACCAATTCTGTGGGGGGTTATCCTTCAGGAACCCTGTGGGATATGGGGAATTACTTGATGGCGTTAAATGCGGCGCGATGGATGAATCTGACTGACCAAGCAGATTTTGATTCTCGTCTGAATAAGTTTTTAACAGGGTTGAGCAATATCAAACTATTTGAAGATGGCTTACCCAATAAAGTCTATAACACAGCTACCGGGCAGATGGTTGATTACGGTAACAATGCCATTGAACGGGGTATTGGCTGGTCTGCTTTAGATATTGGTCGAGTTTTAGCGGCGTTTGATGTGATTCGCACTTGTCATCCCCAATATAATGATTGGCTCAAAGGCATTATAGCCAGGTGGCAAGTAGCGCGATCGCTCAAGGATGGACAACTTTACGGGGCGACGGTTCTCCCAGATAACAAAACATTATTAGTCCAAGAAGGGCGACTAGGCTACGAAGAATATGCCGTCCGGGGGTATCAACTCTGGGGTTTTTCTGCACCCAAAGCTTTGGCCTGGGAACCATATAAAACAGTGGAAATTAATGGTGTGCAGATTCCCGTTGACACCCGCGATTTTCAAAGTACTAACGCCAATAATTACATTGTTAGCGAGTCTTATATTTTAGATGGCATTGAATTTGGCTTACAAGGTGAATTAGCTGATTTTGCAGCTAAAGTTCTGGAAGTGCAGAAGCGCCGTTACGAAGCGACAGGTCAGTTAACAGCAGTCACCGAAGATAACATCGACCAAGCACCTTATTTTCTCTACAATACTGTTTACGCTAACGGGCAGAGTTGGGCCACAATTACCGATACTAACCAACCTTATCCCCAGTTTCGCAGTGTAAGTACCAAAGCCGCATTTGGTTGGCGTTACTTGTACCCAGATAATGCTTACGCCCAAAAACTGTTTGATGCAGTCAAGGATCTGCGTAGCCCTGATGAAAGTGGTTATTATGCAGGGATTTATGAGGAAACGAAACAGCCAAATAAAGCCTTAACTGGGAATACCAACGGGCTAATTTTAGAGATTTTGTACTACAAAGCCAGAGGAAATCGTTCTTTAATTACTGGTTATGTCAATACAGCCGCCAAAGCACCAAGTAATAATAATTCTGCGGCGACTCCCACACCCACAAATCCACCGCCAACATCTGGGAATAATTCTAATGTGGGAGAGGTGAAAGTCACGCCCAATCCCCCAGCCAAGAATCCCCAAGTTGAGGAGGTGGCGATTACCCCGATTCCCCCAGTTGATAGCCCAAATTCATCATCTCAGTTGAAATTAACTCGACCATTAACAGTGGTAGAACGGCGTTATGCAGAAGCGGCTTGGAGGTATTTTCAAGCCAATTATCATCCCAAGAATGGCTTAGTTGACGATCGCAGTGATTTCAAAGGTGCAACACTCTGGGGATTAGGCGATTATCTCGCCGCACTCCACACCGCCCGATCATTGGATGTAATTTCCCCAAAAGAATTTGACCAGCGCACCCGCCATTTATTAGCAGCGTTAGGAAAATTACAGTTATTCGCCGGGGAATTACCGAATCGGGGTTATGATACGCGATCGCTCCAACCCATAGACTACGGCGGTAATCCAGTCATTGAAGGCAATGGTTGGTCAGCTTTGGATATTGGCAGACTGTTAGCTGGGTTGTATAACTTAAAAAGCTACCATCCAGAATATACCAAAGCGGTTGATCAAATTGTCTTGGATTGGTCATACCTGCGGGTAGTCCGGGATGGATTGCTTTCCAGTGCGACGGTGATTAAAAATCCCCAAGGGCGATATCTGACTCGCGTCAACCTGGATACTCGTTTAGGGTATGAAGAATATGCAGCACGGGCTTTTCAATTGTGGGGATTTGATGTCTCAGGTTCGGCTGTGGGTGGCGAATATCAAACAACTGTAGTAGAAGGAGTGAAAATACCGACTCAGCGTCAACGTACTGATACTAACTCCAAAGTCAATCAATACACCGTCAGTAATCCGTTTCTTCTTTATGGATTAGAGTTTGGTTTAGATCCGAAAATGCGATCGCTATTTGAACCCATTTTCCAAGCCCAAGTTGAACGTTACCGTCGCACCGGGACTTTAACAGCCGCCGCGACAACCTTAATCGACCGCAAGCCTTACACTGTCCACAGCGCCATTACCGCCCAGGGCCAACCTTGGGAAGCTGTTAGCGATGATGGACAAACGGTACCCCAAGGAAGAATGGTCAGTACTGCTGTGGCTTTTGGATATGCTGCTTTGTTACCAGACAATCAATACAGTCAAAAGTTACTGCAAGGTACAACTGACTTATATAACCCACTCACAGGTTTTTACGAAGGCTTTTACGAAGCTACAGGTAAAACCGCCGTTGGCTTCACCAGCAGCACCAACAGTATGATTTTGCAATCTTTGTTGTATACACTCACCAAGCACAAACCCTTAATTGCTGCCAATACTTCCCTGAATTCTCCCTGGTGGGAAGCGATCGCCCAAGGAGATTCCGGCCGTGGTCTTCCTCGAATTCCTCAGCCAAAAATTAAACTAATTTCTGATAGTAATGGCAATTACTGGGCATCTCCGCCAGAAAATCACCGCACTGCAAAATAATTTGCGATTGTAGATAGCAAATAAATTCCACAGATACATCTGGAGGCTGATTGAATATTTGAAATTGATTTTTTGATTATTGGTATTCCCATGAATTTTGCATCTTTGAATAACTCGGCTAATTTTCCTGGTAACAGTCGCTCAACACTCAAAAAACGCACATTATTATTTCGCTACTTAGCCGAAATTAATTTAATTTTCGGTTTTTGGTATTTACAATGGCGCATTACTCATTCAATTAACTTTGATGCTTTGTGGCTGTCAATTCCTTTATTATTAGCGGAAATTTATAGTTATTTTGGCGGTGTGCTATTTGTCATTGGTTTGTGGCGGCCTTTAGTGCGGCAGGTTAAATCTCTTGACCAAATGATCCCACCTTTAGCAAAATCGGAATGGCCAACAGTAGATGTATTTATCACTTGCTACAATGAGCCACCAGAAATTGTTGAGCAAACTGCAACGGCGGCTTTAGCAATTGATTATCCTGTTACTAAATTGCATGTTTATGTATTAGATGATGGCAACTCACCAGCCATGCGAACCATGACCGAAAGATTATGTATTCAAGATTTGCAATCACCATTATTACAACAAGAAGCTAACCGTATTGATGCTGAACGCTCTCATTTAGTAGAACGTCTGCAAAAACTAGAAAATCTCAAAGTCAATATTCAAGCGGCGGAAGAGTGGTTACAAGAATTATCATCAACTCAAAATGCTCAGACAACATCAGCAGCAGAATTACTCGCAAGTCTACAACAGTTTATTTTGTGTTTACCGCCGGAACATCACACTATAACTGCACGTCTGAAAACTGAAAAACGAGCTTTAGAAACAGCAATTTACCAAAAAGAACAAGAATTAGCTCAACTGCTAAGATTTCATTATATTGCACGTCCTAAGCCCGTGGGTGTACCTCACCATGCAAAAGCAGGTAATCTTAATTATGCGATTTTTTCAGGAGAAACTGCGGGGGAATTTATTCTCACTTTAGATGCCGATCATATTCCTAAACCACAGTTTCTCAAACGAGTTTTACCATATTTTTATACATATAATCTTTTCACTGGTAAGTACGAACAAAACCGCATTGCTTTTGTCCAAACACCACAAGCTTTTTATAATATTCCAGTTGGTGATCCTTTTGGACATCAAGCTAATTTATTTTACGGGCCACTACAACAGGGCAAAGATGGGATGAATGCGGCATTTTACACAGGGACAAATGCTATCCTCCGCCGGGAAGCCCTGATTAATGTAGGACTGCAATATTTTGCTGATGAGTTTAGTAAAGATGAAACTAAGTTAGATGAATTTAAATTAGTAGGTGGGGTATCTAGTAATAGTATTACAGAAGATATGAATACAGCTATGCGGCTGCATGGTGCTGGTTGGAAATCGATTTATCATCACGAACTTTTAGCAGAAGGTTTAGCACCGGATGATTTGAGTTCTACTTTAAAACAGCGACTACGCTGGGCTCAAGGAACTATCCAAGTTTTATTAAAAGAAAATCCCTTTGCTAAACCAGGACTGACATTTTGGCAACGCCTACAATATTTTAAAACCATGTATAGCTATTTTTCAGGCTTTGCTAGTCTGGTATTTATTGTTTGTCCAATTATTTATTTCTTTACCGAAATTGCCCCTGTAAAAACCTTTGGCTATGATTTTGCTATACATTTTATTCCGGCTTTTATTATCAATCGCTTAACATTTTTAACAGTGGCTTGGGGGATTCCGGCTGGTGAATTGTGGCGTTCAGAACAATATGCGATCGCATTATTTCCCTTATTAATTCAAGCTGTCTGGAGTGTGTTCACCGGACAAAAAATTAATTTCCAAGTTACCCCAAAACAGCGACAATCTGGTATTTACCTGCGTATGGTCTGGCCGCAATTACTGGTATTTATACTGACAGTTTTAGGTATGCTATGGAGTTTTTATTTATTTATCATTGGTCATAATAAGTATCCTGGGATATCTCTCATCAACAGTGTTTGGGCTATTTATAATCTAATGCTTTTGTGGGGTGTGATTCGGGCGGCTGTTTGGCAACCATCCCCAAAGTATTAAAGAGTTTATGAAAATTAGCTTTTGATAATTAAAGAAATCATGTAAATTGCATTTTTGTGATTGATATTAATTTGATAACTTGCGTTTAGGAAGTGCAAATGCCAAAATAGAAAAGTGTATATTTGATTACAAAATTAGGTAATTAGCTTATGGATTCGACAATCAAAGTCATTCAACCACAAGGCGTATTAAATGGTTTGACAGGTAATAAGTTACAGCATGAAGTGAGTAATCTATTGGATAATGGCGCAGATATGTTGTTGATTGATTTGAAAGAAGTCCATTTTATTGATAGCTCTGGTTTAGGGTCTTTAGTTGCAGCCGCTCAAATGGTGAAAACTGCTCATGCCAAACTGTTTGTTTGCTCTGTAAGTGACCAAGTGAATATGTTATTTCAATTAACAAAAATTAACAGAGTATTTCAAACTTTTGCTGATCAAGAAGACTGTAAACGCCAAGTGTTGGCAACTTCTTAAAAAGTCAAAAAATATCTCTGTTTTGGACTTTATTTTTTTATTTGTGTCGATTCTGAAAAATTTTCTAAAAATAAAAATTTGATTTAGGTTGCACTACCAAAATAAACTTTTAGTAAAGATAAATCATCTTCTGGAGATTGTTGAATATTTAAAGTCATGATTTTTAATAATAGATGATTGAGCGTGTAATTGTTTGCTTGGTTATGTTTGATTAAAATTTCAATAAAAGCATCAAGACCCAAGAGTTTACCGTTGGGTTGATTAATTTCATAAACTCCATCGCTAAAAATATAAAGAGTGCTGTTTTCGGTAATTTCAAAGACAGCCTCTACAAAGTCAACCTCTGGTAAAAAACCTATAGGTAAATCTAAGGAGATTAGTTGTTGAACTTGCAAATTATTCGGAGATTGATTTGAGATGAGGATGGCTGGTGGATGACCTGCATTAGCATAAACAAGTTGCTGTTTAATGCGGTCATACACTCCATACCAGATGGTGAAATATTTAGCACCTTGGTTACTCATTTGAAAGTTATGATTAAGTGCTTTGAGAACTTCACTTGGTTGACAAAAATTAGTGTGGGGTAAAGATTGCGATCGCAACATATTCAGCACCGACACCGACAGCAGCGCCGAACCTACGCCATGTCCCGATACATCTAACAGATAAATTACGAGATGATCATCATCTAGCCAGTAATAGTCAAAGCAATCACCTCCTAACTGTGCAGAAGGAATAAATAGGGTTTCAGTGGTGACTACTCCTGTCAGTGGTAGCGGTAAAAGCGATCGCACATAATCAGCCGCCTCAGCTAATTCTGTTTCCATAATTTGCTTTTGAGTTTGCAAAGTTTGGTTGAGAATTTCTAGAGCTTGTTTTTGACTGTGCAAATCTTGATTTAATTGATGCAACCTCAAACCAGCCCGGACTCGCGCTTTTAACTCATTCATCTCAATCGGCTTAGAAATAAATTCATCAGCCCCCGCATCTAGTCCTCTGACTCTATCTTCTTCTTCTCCCCTAGCTGCACCCTTCGCAGTTAACAAAATAAAAAAGGTTGTCGCTAATTCTGGATCAGCTTTAATTTGTCTGCATACCTCCAACCCATCTAAATATGACATCACCCAATCGCAAATAATCAAAGCTGGACGCAGTAACCGCGCTTGGATAATTCCTTCTTTGCCATTTGTCGCCACAGTAATTTCATAACCCTGATTCTGGAGCGTTCTTTTCAGTACCGCCTGCACAATTGGGTCATCATCAATCACTAGAATTTTTACCATAAACTACAGCTAACTAAATAAAATGATTATTAAATATTTGCTTAACTTTAAATTAACGATATTTAAGTTGTTAATGTATAGTGAAAATACTCAAATTAAATAAATTGAGTTCCGCTTATGATATAGGCTAAATATTTAATAAACTCAAAGTGGATAATAAAATTTGTTTAAAAGTAAACACAGACTTGAATGCCTCGTCTGAGATTTTATCTTGGTTTGAGCAAATTAATCAAACATCCAATATTGACCAAGAAATTTGGTGGCAATGCCAAACCCTGTTAATAGAAGGCTTTGCCAACATTGTAGAACATGCTCATAAAAATCTTCCCCAAGAAACTCCGATTGAGATAGAAGTTTGGCTGTCGAATAAACAAATAGACATCCGCATATTATCCCAAGGAGAAGCTTTCGATTTAGAAAAGCAATTACAACAAGTTCCTGAATTTGAAAATAATCATCGAGAACGAGGGCGAGGCTTAAAAATTATGTCAGCGATCGCCGATAAATTAACTTATGAACCAACAGCAGATAATCGGTACTGTTTATTAATTAGTAAATTTTACTAAGAATTTTGATTTATATAATTCTTCTTCACTAAAAAATTCAGGGATTGCATTAGCCAAGTTGTTTAACACATCTGTAAATAATTAGGATGAAAGCACCATTACCCGATAACGAAGCACAAAGAATAGAGGCACTTTTAGAGTATAAAATCCTCAATACTCCATCAGAAGCCGCATTTGATGACTTGACTAATTTAGCTTCGTATATTTGCGGAACACCAATTGCCTTAATTAGCTTAATTGATCAAAATCGGCAGTGGTTTAAGGCAAAAGTTGGGTTGAACGAAACAGAAACACCCAGAGATATTGCATTTTGTGGGTATTCTATCTTAGGGTCTGATGTTTTTATTGTCCCTGATGCCACAGCTGACGAACGTTTTGCGAAAAACCCCTTGGTTACTTCTAATCCCCACATTCGATTTTATGCTGGTGTGCCATTGATTAACCCTGAAGGTTATGCCTTGGGTACACTTTGCGTTATTGACCGTGTGCCTCGTAATTTATCTCCACAACAAATAGAAGCATTACGCATTCTGGGGCGACAAGTCATCAAACAGATGGAATTGCAACGGAATTTAGCAAATTTAGCCAGCATAACGAATGAACGTAAACACAAACAAAAGGTACATAGAGATTTTTTTAAAAGAGTTACTGGCGGTTTTGGGTTAGCTTCGATAATTTTAGTTTTAATCGGCTTAATTTCTTATAAAAATACCAAAATATTTATTAATATCAACCATCAAATTCAAAAAACTCAAAAGCAAATTTCTCGTTTAGAAACACTGCTGTCTGATGTTAAAGATGCCGAAGCTCGGCAAATAAATTATATACTTACAGGAGATCAGGCTGATTTCGACACATATCAAATAGCACTAAAAAATATTAATGGACAAATCAGAAATCTGCAAAAACACACAACAGATAAGCCGCGTCAAAAACAGCAATTAATCGTCATAGAAAGCCTAATAAATAATAAAATAAATATCCTCGAAAAAACTATTAATTTGCGTCAAGATAAAGGCTTTAATGTAGCATTGCAGGCTATATTGGCAGATAAAAAAAACAATTTAATGGCTGATATTCGCCAAGCTATTGATGCCATAGAAAATGAACAAAAGCAGTTATTAAAAGAGCAGTCACAAACAGACAGAGTTAGCACGCGCTACACAATTTTAATTCTGGCTTTTGCTATTTGTCTGAGCTTTGTGATTTTAGCTGTGGTTTACTACCTGATTTATTGTGAATTTACAGCCCGAAAGTTAACAGAAGATACACTCAACGAAGAACGCAACTTTATCTCCGCAGTTTTAGATACAGCTAGTGCATTGGTGATTGTACTTGATGCCAAAGGGCAAATTGTTCGCTTTAACCATGCTTGTGAGCAAATTACAGGTTACTCATTTGATGAAGTCAGGGGAAGATATTTCTGGAATTTATTTTTATTACCTGAAGAAATCGAGCCAGTCAAAGTTGCGTTTGCTCAGTTGCAATCAAGTGAGCATCAAGGCTATCAAAATTACGAAAGCTGTTGGGTAACAAAAGATGGTAGCCGACGACTAATTGCTTGGTCAAATGCGATTTTGCAAAACTACGAAGGCGCAGTGGAATATGTCATCAGTACAGGGATTGATATTACTGATAGCAAACGCGCCCAAAAGCAACTAAAGACACAATATGCAATTACCCGTGTCTTAGCAGAATCTACCACGATCGCCGAAACCATTCCCCAGATTTTGCAAGCTATTGGTGAAAACTTGGAATGGGATGTCAGCGAAATTTGGATAGTTGACCAACAAACAAATGTACTCAGATGTTCTGACTCTTGGCATCGGGATTCTTTAGAAATACAAGAGTTTACCACTGTGAGTCAGGAAATTTCATTTGCACCAGGAATCGGATTACCTGGTTGCGCTTGGGCTAATTGTGAACTGGTGTGGTTTACTGATGTTGCCAATAACCACAGGTTTTTGCGCCATCAACTAGCGAACCAAATGGGATTGCATGGCGCTTTTGGTTTCCCCATTCGCAGCGAACATAAAATCTTTGGGGTAATTACTTGTTTCAGCCAGCAAATTCAACAATATGACCAAGAGTTAGGGAAAATTCTCAATTCGATTGGGGAACAAGTCGGGCAGTTTATTCAACGCAAAAAAGCGGAAGAAGAACTACAACGACAAAACTTGCGATCGCAATTATTGACAGAAATTACCCTCAAAATTCGTCAATCTTTAGAAATAGCAGAGATTCTGGAAATCACCGCCAAAGAAGTCCAAAAAATTCTGCAAACTGACCGGGTATTAATTTCGCAAATATCTAGTCATGGCTCAGATAATATGCTAGTTGAGGCTGTAGTTTCTGACTGGCCATCAATCAAACAACAAAATATTGCCGACTCTTACTTACAAACAGAATATCAACAACAATACTATTTACAACAGTACCGCCAAAAGCAAATCGCCATCAATAGCGAGTTAGATTTACTAAGTATTCAACAAAGTCATCTAGAATTATTGCAAAAGCTTGGGGTCAAAGCCAATTTAGTCATTCCAATTCTGGTTAAAGAGGAACTCTGCGGTTTATTAATTGTTCATCAATGTGCTTCGCCTCACCAATGGTCAAGTTTTGAAACTCATCTTTTGCGGCAAATTGCTGATCAAGTCGGGATTGCTATTGCCCAAGCTCAATTGCTCAAAGTAGAAACCCAACAACGAGAAGAATTAGAAGTAGCTCGTCGTCAAGCAGAATTAGCTTCTCAAGCCAAAAGTGCATTTTTAGCGAATATGAGTCATGAAATTCGCACACCGATGAATGCTGTTTTGGGTATGACTAGTTTAATGTTAGAAACTCCCCTCAATCAAGAACAGCGAGATTTTATCGAAACCATTCGGATTAGTGGTGATGCACTGTTAAGTCTGATTAACGAGATTTTGGATTTATCAAAACTTGAGGCTGGAGAAATGACTTTAGAAACCCTCAATTTTGATTTAGCCAATTGTGTAGAAGAAGTCTTAGATTTATTAGCCCCCCAAGCGCATCAAAAAAACTTAGAAATTGCTGCGTTAATTTATCGCAATGTGCCGACACAACTCCAAGGTGATGCTAGTCGTCTGCGACAAATTTTGATGAACTTGATTAGTAATGCCATCAAATTTACTAGTGTGGGAGAAGTACTAATTAAAGCTGAATTGCGTTGGGAAAATACCACAACAGCTAATATTCGTTTTGCCGTTATCGATACTGGTTTGGGGATTACCACAGAAAACCAAAATCAATTATTTACTCCATTTACCCAAGTGCATACTGCTAATAAATACAAGTATGGTGGTACTGGTTTAGGATTGGCAATTTGCAAGCAACTTGTAACTTTAATGGGAGGAGAAATTGGTGTAGACAGCCAGTTAGGTAAAGGTTCGGAATTTTGGTTTGAGATTCCTTTTACCAAACAACTGCAACCAGTCACCATGATGGACGATCGCGGAATTTTGCGCGATCGCCGGATGCTTTTAGTAGATGACAACACAACTAATCACAAAATTATCGATTATCAAGCCACTCGTTGGGGAATGCAGGTGGATAAAGCTGATAGTGCGGAGGCTGTTATCCGGGCGATAGAAGCGGCTGACAAGCAAAGAAAACCCTATGATGTGGTTTTAATTGATATGCTGTCCCCAATCAATGGGATGGCTGTAGCAGGAATGATTAAGGCTCAATCTGCAATGGCGGAGATCCCTCTGATTATGCTGACATCTACCAATCAACGGGATGAAATGCAGCGATCGCTAGAAATGGGATTTGCAGCCTATTTAGTCAAACCTGTGAAGCCATCTCGGCTCCTTGATACTCTCATTACTATTTTAGGTTTCCACTCCCCACCACAGCATCTACCAAATAATCAGGAGTTAGAAATGAACAATTTACAAAATAGTCACCCTCGTCTGGCTACTGGCTCCTCTAAATTAAGAATTCTCGTGGCTGAGGATAATTTAGTCAATCAAAAAGTTGCGCTCAAACAACTAAAAAGCTTGGGTTACAATGCCGATGTTGCTGCCAACGGTCAAGAAGTTTTACAACTATTAGAAAAAATTCCTTACGATGTAATTTTTATGGATTGCCAAATGCCCGTTTTAGATGGGTTGGAAACGACCAAAGAAATTCATCGTTGGTATGAAGGTGATTTTGCTCACCGTCGTCGTCCAGTGATTATTGCGATGACGGCCAATGCTATGAAAGAAGATAAACAATTATGTCTTGATGCAGGTATGGATGATTATTTAAGCAAGCCTGTCATTAGAGAAAATTTAGCCGCAGTCTTAGAACATTGGAGTCAGTTTTTAATTGCTACTGAACATCCAGTTGCTATTAATCATGAGGATGGTAATACATTCTTTATTGATTGGGAACATTTACATCAGTTATCCGAAAATGATGCCGAATTTGAATTGCAATTATTAGAAATTTTTGTTGAAGATATGCAGTCTCGTTTAGAGTCAATCAAAGCTGCGATCGCTAACAGTGACTTTCAGCAAATGGCACAACAAACCCATCAAATTAAAGGTACTACTAACAACATTGGTGCTAAATCTATGTATTTAGCGGCGGAAAAGTTAGAACAACTCGCTCTTTATCAAGAACGTCGCGGCAGTACAGAACTAATTTCAGAACTAGAAGATTTTGTCAATCGAGTGAAAGCATTTTTAACACAATCCTGTAATTAAAAAAGTAGAGGGTAGTTAACCCTTGTATTAACAACTACCAGTGATGCCATTTTTTGTGCGATCGCACAACTTTGCCATCTACTGAAAATACTATGAACACAAGTATAAACTTTTATATCATTACCCTTGTCGTTTTAAAAATTCTTGCTTGATAATAGCCCCGTACAAACCACCCAATTGGATAGAGTTTGTATAGAAGCGATAGCTGTAATGTCTGTCCTTGTTTAGATTTTCTTTATCTTGGAGATGAAAACAATGAAATCAGTTCTGAAACTATGTATTGCCGTCCTGTTCACATTTGTTGTGTCTTTTATGACCACAAATTCTGCCTTGGCTTTGGGTCAGTTTAGCTTGACTTGTCGTAACACTAGTATTCAAGGTTCTGTTCTAACATCTACTTGCGAAAGAGCGAGTGGTGGCGTTTACAAAACTAGTTCTATTAATTTGAACCCAGAAGTTGAAAATGTTAATGGTAGTCTGAAGTGGCAACCCGGTAACTTTATTGAGACTTGCAGAGGAACCCAACTAGTTGGTTCACGTCTAAGTGCTCAATGTAAAACCCGCGCTCAACAGTGGGTTTCCACCACAATAAACCTTGACGACCACATTGCCAATATTGATGGCACTCTAAAGTATGAGTAACATCTAGAAACATCAATCTCATGGAATGAGGACGGGAAACGGGGAACAGATTGGTTTGGTTCTCATTTAGAACTATATTGTTAGCTCTCTTCTATTCCTTGTTTCCTGTCCCAATACTAGAGAAGTCAGGACTGCCGTATAGTAGTCCTGACTTCCCTTGTCTACTTACATCTTGCAGCAGTTGGGGACTTGCAATTAAGGTAATACCAAATTAAAAAATGATTGCGACAGATTGATGGCTCAAAAGCTTACCGATCAACCCTTACCCAATCCAAAATCTAAAATCCAAAATGGTATAAGGTGGGCAATGCTAAAAATTTACTGTGAGCATTGCCCACCCTACAGTTATTGAGAATGCTGCAAGATATGAATCTATCTTGTCTATCTTCCTTGTCTCCCTTGTCTACCTTGTCCCCCCTGTCTCTATATGTTCACATATCAATTCAATGCCAAATTAATAGCCTCTTCCTGACCAACTAAAGATAAGTAAGGGGTTTGCAAATACCGACTAGCAGCAGCTTGAGCATCTGCAACAGTCACGTCCGCAATTAGCTGTTGAAATTGGCTATCAAAATTAATTCCTAAACCTAAAATTTCATACCAGCCGTAAATCTGGGCAATTTGTCCGTTAGTTTGTTTACCTAAAGCATACTGTCCAAGAATTTTGTTTTTCGCAGCTTGAAAGGCGTTGGTAGAAACTTCCGTCGCCGACAGTAAATCTACCTCTGTCCGTAGTCCGTCAATGGCAATGGTGGTATTTTCTGGGGCTGTACCCATATAAACGACAAACGCACCAGGATACAAGCGGGTGGGATAAAAAGCCGAGACTTCGTAAGCCAGACCGCGTTTTTCGCGTAATTCCACAAATAAACGACTAGATAAGCCATTACCCAAGTAGGTAGACAGCAGTTTCAGTGGGGCGTAGTCTGGAGAATTGACGGCTGTCCCTAAATAACCCAACATCACAATAGATTGTTGTGTTTGTAGCGGCTTGATTAGACTTTGGGGATTCACGGGAATTTCGGGCAGATGCAATACTGGTAATGGTTGTGGGGGTATTTGCCAATCACCAAACACTTGCTCTACTAAGGCGACGGCTTCTGTTAAAGTGATTCTGCCGGCGATACTCACAACCAAATTATCGGGACGAAAATAAGTTTGGTGATACTGCACTAAGTCTTGGCGAGTAATGCGGCTCATGGTAGTTTCATCACCTAGCAGCGACATCGCATAGGGATGATTTTGGTATATTGCTTGCCGCATTTGCTCAAAAGCCAAAGTAAAAGGCTGTTCTTTTTGGGAGCGAATATCTTGTAAGGCTAACCGCCGTTCTAATTCTACTTGTTCATCGGGGAAGGTGGGCGATCGCAAAATTTTTCCCGTCAATGCCAATATCTCTGGAAAATCTGAGGTGACAGTCTTTAAAGACAATAAAAAATAATCTGTAGAGGTATCTGCACTCAAACTAGCCCCTACAGATTCTACTTGTTCGGCAATTTCTAAGCTCGAAAGCCCTTCACAGCCTTTAGTCATCACCGCCGAAAGCAAATGTGCTAACCCGGCTTGTTCTCGTTGTTCGTAACAACTACCAGCCCGGAGAAAAATTCGCCCAGCAATAATATCCGCCGCCGGATTTTCTGCCACTAACACAACAATGCCATTGTTGAGTACGGTGCGATGAATCAAGGAGTGAGACAGGGAAGGTTTTACAGTTGGAGTCATTTTTTAATAGTCAATGGTCATTAGTCAATCGTCATTAGTTCTTTTCACCCCTGCTCCCTTGCTTCCCGTCTGACTTTTGACTTGAAAGTGCTGAGTGCTGAGTAAAAATGCTAGTCCCACTTTCATGCTTGGCTATGAAACTTGTTTCATCGGGACTGCCTTCTTAGTAACCTGGTTTCAGGATAGTCACTGCATAATTCTGCGGTGAAAGATACTGTTTAGCTAATTGTTGCAGTTCTTGGGTAGTAAATGACTGAATTTGCTCTGGATAAGTTGTGGCTACTTCCGCTTGAGCAATAGTGTTGTAGTAACCATACAGCCCGGTTAATTGGTTGGGCGTTTCCGTCGAAAAAGCATACTCATTACATAACAACCTACGCATTCTTGCTAATTCTTGTTCGCTAATTCCGTCAGTTTGCAAATCATGTAAATGACTGCGAATTAAGTACTCTACTTTCTCGATGTTTTCTGGTTCTAGCCAAGCAGTGATAGTAAATAAACTCGATTCTTTTTGTAGAGAAAAATTACTACAAATTCCATACACTAATTGCTGTTCTTCCCGCAAGTCACGCACTAAGCGCGAAGTCCGCCCCTCTGTTAAGAATACAGATAACACATCTAAGCCATAAGCAGTGCGGAGTTGGTCAACTCCCGGTGCAGTCCAAGCCATGAGTAACCGCCCTTGCTCTAGCCTGGGTAAACACAGTTCTTGACGCTGTATACCTTGAATTAACGGTTTTTGGGCTGTAATAGATGGTGGACAATCAACAGGTGGAGCAAAATTAGCAAATGATTGATTCACTAATTCCCAGGCTTTGGCTTTTTCAATTCCGCCCACAATTACCACAGTCATATTTTCTGGCTGATAGTGAGCGCGATGAAAACAGCGCATGTCATCGGCTGAGTGCTGCATCAGTTCCTGTTCCGTACCCAGCACCGAACGTCCATAAGGATGCTGCGGATACACATTTTTGATCAAAGACTGAAATCCCAACCATTCAGGATCATCATAACAAGAGCGAATTTCTTCTAGTACTACATCTCGTTCGCGCAGAAATTCATCGTCAGGAATAGCCGCATTTACTAGTATTTCTGCCAGATAAGGCAAGGTATCTTCTAAATAAGGTGCAGCAGTTGTCACGCAGTAATGAGCGTAGTCGTGGCTGGTGGCTGCATTACTCACGCCACCACGGTTTTCAATTTTATAATCAAAAGCTCCAGGGGCAATTGTGGCTGTCCCTTTAAAAATCATGTGTTCTAAAAAATGAGCCATTCCAAACCACTGTTCTGGCTCTCTGGCTGCTCCAGCACGCACCCATACATCCGCCACAACCACGGGAGTAGTCGGAATCTCTTGATGAATCAATGTTAGACCATTATCAAGTTTTAAAATCGAGGCTGGGAAAACAGGATGAATTAATTGTTGTGACAATTTTTTGTAGATTAACCACAATTTAACGTAATCTGGTCATCTTAACTCTTAACTAAATCTAAATTAGAATCATTTGATACAGATTGATTAATATTTATAATGTAAAATTTTTAGCCAAAATTAGACAAAATACTTCATTTCTGTATATATTTCCGCCTTTAGCTTTGATCCATAACCGCTAACCCAGTTTATTTCACTGAAGATTGAGTTCTTGAAATGGTGCTGAGGTTTCTTGTAGTTGTAAATTTTCGGTGTTAAGCGGCTGGCCATTGACTTCTATTTTGTAGTTACCTTGCTGTAAACCTTGCAAATAATAGACTCCTGCGCCATTGGTAACGGAGAATCGCTTTTGTCCCGAATTTAGTTCTATGGCTTCGACTTTGGCACCGGGAATTGGTTTACCGCGAGAATCAGTAACCACGCCTGAACGAGTAAAAGAACGAATCATGGGTAGCATAACAGGTGTGTAACTGCCAGCAACTACATCCACGGCTAAAGCTTCAATGGCTGTTTGCCAATTGGCTGGAAAGCCAGCCGGATCGAGGTCAAGGCGATATTTACCGGGAGATAAATAAATCAAAGCGCCATCATTTTGAATTGTGGGTGCAAAAGACTGTAAAGGTTGATTGTTAATGGTAAATAGTAAGTTTGGCTGATCCAAATATATAGGTTCATTGGGATCGCGTTTACCGTTACCGTTGCGGTCGAAAAATGGCTGAATCCAAATTCCGCCTTGAGTACGTAAGTTGTTCGCTTGGCGAGAGGGGTGAGGCTTGATACCTCTTTGCAAGTCGAGACTAGATACCAACTCTAAGCCAAAACTTGGTTCATTGGATGTGGTGGAAATGCCTTGATAACGTCCCCGGAGTAATAAGCCAGGGAGAATATTAGTGCCTAAAGTTGCAATGACCCCAGAACCGAGGGAACCAATACCATAAGCTAGTTGTGCTTCCCAAAAATAGTTACCATTCAAAGAGCGTTGTGGGGAACGATAGCGCCATCCCAAGGTAGCGAGGCGATCGCTTTGAGTAAAAATATTACTAGTTTCATAACCCAAAAATAAGGCGTTGCCTTGGTGAGTAAATTTCTTGGGAGAAAGATAGTAAGCTAATTCCGATGCTGAAGCAATTTCGTTACCATTGCTGTTTAACTCTAGTTGTCCCCTACGATGCAATAAATTCCAGCGTAAATGACTTTGGGTATTGAAAGTCATCCGCGCAAAGGTAAAAGAATTTTTGCGGTTATGAGCAATTTGCACACCGCCAAATCCGCCTTCTTTGCTATCGACACCACCAAGTAAAGTCAACCAAGGAGACATTCGCCAATCAAAATCAAATCGGCTTTTATAGCGATCGCTCGTAAATCGCGTATTAATCTGAGGTGAGATATCAAATGTGACATTAGTATTAATATCCCAGCGATCGCCACTCAAAGCCGATAAAGCCACTTTTAACGGCAGATTTTGGGGTTGATAAAATATTTCTGCCAAACCGCGAAATGATTGATCGTAAACACCACCCAAACCTACTGTTAAATCAGGAGATAAACCCCAGCGTTGGGCCACACCACCACGAAAATCAGCAAACTCCCCAATTACAGAATTAGCCTCCGCAAATTGTCTGCGGAAACCACCAGAAACTACCAACGCACTTGCGCCGGCGGGGAGTTGTCCGGGTAAGGTAGAAAATGTCACATTTCTAATTTCTGGTGTTTCTGTTAATCTTCCTTGGGGATAAAGCAACAGTTGATAAGTTGCCCCTAAAAATCGCGTATCAACTTTGACATCATTAAAGCGATAAATTTCCGAAGAATCTACCAAAACTTCGGCAATAATGCGATCGCCTAAACCTTGAGTTAGTCTCACTAAAGTTCCTGGTGCGGCTTTTCCCGTAATTACCCGCCCAATTTGATCAGACTGCATTCTTTGATTGGGCGATAAACCACCACCAACAGTTTTGGGCGGTTGAAATCCCCAGCGTTGAATTGTGGTCAACCCCCAATAATCACCAGTACCTTGGCTCAACCAAAAAGGAGCCTGTGAACCAATCACATAATCAGCTTGATTTGTTTGTCGGAGAAATTGTGCTTCTGCAACTTGCCAAGCTGTGGGATTTTGAAACTGAGGTTGATTAACACGTACGAACCAACTACCACCTAAAGCTGTACCCACTGCGGCGAAGTCTCCTTGATAATTAGACGCACCACTAGCTGAACCACTAACGTTCAATTTTTGCTCAACGGCGGTCAAAGTCAAGCCAGGAGCCGGAACTTCTGGTAATCCAGCTAATTCTACAATTGCTTCTGGTGGTGCAATTACCTGGGTGGCTTTGAGCAACCAAGGACGTTCTAAGCGCACAGCATAATCACTAATATCAAATTTGGCTGTGACTCCTAACAAAGTTTGCAACTGAGCGACAGAAAACACCAATCCCAATTGCGGATCATTTGTGAGTTTTTGCGGATTAATTCGAGTCACCAAACCAGGAGCGCGAATTTCTAATTGACCATCAGCTAAAGTTGTGACATTGAGTTGCAAAGCCCTAACTACAGCCTCATAAGGTATCAACCATTGCTCAAAATTAATTGCTTGCATACCATCTTCTCGACCACGCATTAACACACTTTTAATGCTGGGACGTTGGTCTACATCTAACCCCACGGGAAAAACCTGTAACTCTTCTGAGATTGGCACTTTAATCGATGGTGGTTCGCTTCTCGCTTTTGTTTTCTCTTCTGGGGAAGTCTGCAATGAAGAGTCTGATAGTTGAACTCTATGCGATAAAGAAGCTTCGGGAGTAAAGCTTTCGGGCGGTGCGACGACTGGTGCAAACGGTATTTCTGAGTCATCTGATAATTTAACTGTATGAGATAAAGAAGCTTCGGGCGCAAAGCTTTCGGGCGGTGCGACGACTGGCGCAAACTGCTGTATTTCTGATTCACGAGTCTGCGAAGCGGAGGATTTGATAGTTGCTGTGGGAGTTAAAGTTTTGTCGATGGGAGAGTATTGGGGCGGTAAATTTTCGGGTGCGCTAGGTTTAATAACTACTGGAGTGGAACTTGCTGAAGACAATGATGCAGCAGTTTGCGGTTGAGCGATCGCATTTACAGATGGTAAATAATTAGTATCTGGGGAAAGTTCAGTATTAGATATTAAGTAAGACACAGTATTTTAAAAGAGTTACAAATTAAATTAATTTTTTATAGGATTGATTATCTAAGCTTGAGCAAGTCTGAATGCTTACCAAAATTAGTAGAACTCTTGCACGAATGTTATGAAACACGAATTTTAAGTCTCACGCAAAGGCGCAAAGGCGCAAAGAGTTACAGATCATTCGCTTGTTTAGTAGGCATAATCTGATTTATGCAAGAGGTCTAGTAATAATTATCAGAATTTTGTAGCGTCAAATCTGCATAATTATTACAACTATCAAAACTATAGCGGTAGTCAGAAATGTTAGGAAAATTTCAAAGCTTGAATGCCAGGAATAGTAAGACTTTGCCTCCTGCCTTCTGCTATATTTATATCTTTGTACCTTCGTGAATTAATAACTCCAAATACACAAAGGTACAAAGTAGAAAGAATGCTGAATCTATCAGGAAATAGTCTGACCTGATTAACGAAGAGCAGATGCCGCAGTTTGAGGTATAGTCAAATTGACATTGAAAGGAACCGTTTTTTCTGTCAAGCCTTCACTCCACAATAGCTCACCACTGAGTTCATATTGACCAGGCGTAATTTCTGGCTGATTTTGAGCTACAAGGTTGAGGAAAAAATTGCGATCGCTTTGAGCCACAATAGCTGTTGGTGGTAATTGTCCACTTCTGATCACTTTTCCTGCTCTTTTTAAATTCCATGTAGCTGTGGGTAAAACCGAAGCCGTACCTGTATTTTTAACCAACAGTTGAATTTTCTTTGCAGAAGCATTTAATTGGGCGCTATCTACTATTAAATTAGGTGATACATTCCCTTTACGAACATAGAAAGTAGAACCAACTTTACCAATGATACTAATGGCATTGCCATTAACATCTTCTGCACGAATTTCTTTGAGATTTTCAGTAAAAATAACCACTCGATATTCACCATCTGGTAAGTTAGGTGGCAGTTGACTTAATAACCGAATGCGTCGAGTCGCACCAGCCGGAATTGTCAGTTCCCCTGGTGAAAATTGTAAGTAAGGGGAAAGGTCTGTTGGGCTAGATTTCAAAGATTGAAATCCTGTATCTCGATGATATGTAAAAGGCTGAACATATACACGAGCGCGGAAGGGTTCATTAGTCATATTTTTGACATTAATTACACCTTCTGCTTGTCCTTGGTGCGCCTTAGCCGTAATTACCATCGGAGAAATTTGGACTTGTGCTTGTGCCGTCTTAGGGTTAAAAAATCCTGCTGATAATGCCAAACCACTCAGAGAAGTAGCGGCAATAATCATACTATGTTGCTGCTGGAAATTCTTGAGTAAGACTCCCAATTTTGTTATAGTCAAATTACTAATCATGATGTTTTTCTCTAAATCTCTTGAGTAATATAAGGTAGATATAACTTGAGTTGAGTAAACAAGATTTATGGGATTACCTTTAAACCAGAACTCAAGTTATAACAAACAAGCTAATATCTTTAAGGTGTGACTGTTAAATTAACAGTAAAGCCGTATGTTCCTGCTGTTAAAGCACTACTATTGACCACAAGCATGTGTACATCTAAAGGAATAGTTGTACCAGGAACCACCGTTTGAGGCGCACCAGCCACTCCAGCAGTAAAAGTGGCAGCAATTGTTCCTCCAGCAGCAGTTGCAGTGTATACAGGAGAAGCGAGAGTCGGCCCGGCTGTTTGGGTAACACCTGTAATATTGAGACTCCCAGTACTGCCTGTACATGATACCTGTGCTGTTCCTTTGGTTCCTCCATCTGCTAACGCACTACTCAAAGTAGTAGCTGTGGGGTTGCCTAAAGTACCATTACCAGGTGTACCCGGAAAAGAACAAGCCGCAACAACTGAACCACCAAACGGCACATTTTCCGTATCAGCTGCAAATGTTTTAGATGTAACAGCAAAACTTCCTAAAATCAAAGCTGAAGCGATAAAAAGACGACGAATCATTGCTGGTTCCTCAATTAATTGTGTTAACTGAAGTTGGCGATGAATATTCAACAGCAATATCTAATTGTGGTTAACTTAGTCCTGCATAGATGTTTGTTGGTCTAACGCAAAGATGCCAAGAGTCATAAGGAAAGAACAACTACTGCAAGCAATCTCAAGTTTAAGGTTATGAAAAGGTAGATTCCCTGATAAGAAGTTTCTGTTGATACCCTTCTTTGCCTTAACTTCATAAATCTTATTGTGCTGTGTATCTCAGCATTTATCCACCGTACTTATGCTTAATTTTACGAATTTAGCTTTGAGTAAAAACTCGGATTTAAAATTATACTAGCGATAAAAATAATAATATAGAAAACTAAGCACTTTCCCCTTTAAAAACAGGGAAAAGTGCCTTAAGTTAGATCAGGCATCTGTGGTAAATACTTTTTAAACTTGTATAAGTATTTACATTATTGATGCTTGGCTAAGTTTAGCAATCTCAATAATTGCCAGACTAGACTGCGACAGGTGTCGCAAATCTAGCATAACGCTCTATGTAAAATTCCTTGGAATTAGCGATCGCTTTGACAGAATCTCTTTCTTTGAGAGCATGTTTCCACTGTTTCAGACGGGTGAATTCGGCTGGTAGGGGAAAATCACGATATTTCTTGAGTGCAGCCCAACGCTCGAACCAAGGGAAGAAGGTAAAATCTACCAAACTAATAGATTCACCAAACCAATAGGGGCCATCTTTCGACAACTTCCCAAATGCTTCGTTTTCGATGAATTCTAAATGTTTGTAGAGTTCTTTTTTCGCTTCTTCTTGTTTTTGGATATCTGGACTCCTCAACAGGCTAGAAAAAGCGGGAACGAATCTAGTGTTAGCAAAATCAATCCAGATGCGAGCTTGGGCTTTACCTATGGCATTGTTGGGTAACAATGACGGATTAGGAAATACTTCATCCAGATATTCATTAATAACAGCAGATTCCCAAACGCGGCGATCGCCATGCACCAAAGCTGGTACTTTGCCATAAGGGGAAATATCTGTAAATCCTTCTGGCTTATTCTGCAAGTCAATTTCAATCAAGTCAAAGTCGATTCCCTTTTCTTGCAATACCAAGCGAGAACGGTGAGCAAAAGGACAAACGACGGCGCTATATATTTTAACTTCAGCCATGTTTACGTTCCTTTGTAAATCGGAATTTGTAGTCGGTTTTGAGACAGTTTCATCCCAAATCTGTTAGTCAGGCAGAGACAGAAAAACTTTCTTACCTCCTGCCTTCTGACTTCTGCCTTCTTTACAGCCAAGGCACTTCTTCAGGTGCGTAACGGAAGGCGCGAAAGACTGAATTCTGTTCCCCACGAGCTACCAACGACTTCTCCCCAGGGACATTACGAGCAGCAAAATGGGGGTTGACGTATTCCCAAACTAGTTCTCCTTCTCCAGTCACCTCAAAGATGCGTCCATAAGCACCTTCGGTAATCAAAGTATTACCATTCGCAAGGCGTTGCGCTCCTGATATATAGGAACTGAAGAAGTTGTGTGGTGGACTATCGGTATACTCCCAAACAATTTCTTGAGTTTGGCGGTTAACTTCAATCACACGAGAAAAATTCAACGCTGTGTGACGACGATGTGCGCCATTATCAAAAATCAAGATATTGCCGTTAGGTAATTCGTTAGGAAAATGCTGCTGTGCCAGTACATCATCACCCAAAGTCCAGATGATATTTCCGGTTTGGCGATCGATAATAGCAACGGTAGAAATATTCCGGAAACTCACAATAATATTCCCGTCAGCCAGTTCCCCCACAGTATTACCGTGAGTCCATTCATGTCGTTGGTCTTGGGGAGTAATGACAAATTTCTCTGGGTCGAGGTGTTCGTAGGCGTGCCAAGTCCAGACAATTTCGCCTGTGGGTGTGACTTCGTAAAGTACATCAGCATAGATATCACCATCGGCTTCTGTGCCAGCGATACCGCCTTTGATGCGAGGAACCAGAGATTGAGGTATCTTTTCAATGGCTAATAAAATTACATTGCCATTGCGGAGTTTTCGCCCATCATGATGATGATCTGGATGCTGATATTCCCAGATAATATCGCCTTTGGGGTTTACTTCTAAAACTACGCCACCTTTAAACGCCGACCACAAAGGAAAACGCGGTGGAATCTCTGGAGTCTTACCGTTATAGAACAAATTGCCATTCGGCAAAAGATAACCATATAACCCTGGCGGATAAGGCAAATTCCATTGATGTACAACTTCCCCTTGCAAGTCCAAAAGATATACTTCTCCATTACCCGTCAACGGTGTAAAGAGTGTATAGCCTTTGAAAACTTTCTCAGGATTGTAAGCTTTTAAGCCAGTACCCCGACGACGGATAGTATTTTGTTCAACAAACGTTGTAGCGAGAGTCATGTTCTACCTGGGAAATCGCTAAATTTTGGAGTTCAAGTAGCAGAATGCAAAACTTTTAAGGTGCTGGGTTGGGATGTTGAATGTTAATTTCATCCAACTCTGCCAAAATCTCTTTACTGAGAACTACATTCGCACTGTCTATGTTTTCTTTGAGTTGTTCTAGGGTTGTTGCACCAATAATTGTGCTAGTAACAAACCAACGACTCCGCACAAATGCTAAAGCTAATTGTGCAGGGCTAAGTTGATGACGTTTGGCTAGTTCTACATAAGCTGCAACTGCCGAGGTGACTTTTGGTTTGAGATAGCGTTGACCAAAGTTTTCAAATAGGGTAATTCTGGTATTTTCTGGTTTGCCATTGAGATATTTACCAGTTAAAAAACCAAAAGCTAAAGGACTATAAGCTAATAAACCAACATTTTCGTAATAAACTGTTTCAGCCAAAGCTCCATCAAATACTCTGTTGAGTAAGTTGTAAGCATTTTGAATCGAAATCACTTTTGGCAATCCTAACTGTTTAGCAGCATTACTAAACTGCACAACGCCCCAAGGAGTTTCATTACTCAACCCAAGATAACGAATTTTTCCGGCTTGAATAATATCAGCAAAAGCTTCTAGCTGTTCCACTATCGGCACAGATGGTTTTACTTGGGTGGGGTCAAAAATTGTCTGACCGAAACGTGGCACATATCGGTCGGGCCAGTGAATTTGATAAAGGTCAATATAGTCTGTTTGTAATCTTTTCAGGCTATCATCTACAGCTTGTTTAATATTATCGCGCTCAATGGCATCTGCCCCGCCACGTAACCATTTAAAACCACGTCCAGGGCCAGCAATTTTAGTTGCAACGATAACTTTATCTCGCTGCTGGTCTTTTAACCATTCGCCAATGTATGTTTCTGTCAAACCATAAGTAGCCTCTTGCGGTGGTACTGGGTACATTTCCGCCGCATCAATGAAATTAACACCATTAGCAATAGCATATTCTAGCTGTTGATGAGCTTCTGCAATGCTATTTTGCCGCCCATAAGTCATCGTACCAAGGCAAATCTCTGAAACTTTGAGGTCACTTTCACCTAGTTGGTTATAACGCATATTTTTGTGTGATTGAGTAATCAAATAATTGGCTTTAGTCAAAATATCGACTTTATAATTTAATGATTATCCGATGAATCCTGTCAACTATATTTGTATTCTTATCTAATGACCAAACTCTGAATAAATATGATATTTTCACAATTTTTTAACTATATAATTTACAGAATATATCTCATAAATATCAGGCTAAAAATATTTTTTCTAACAAAAATAGTGGCTTTGATCAAGCCTATTTTTGCTATTCATTTTATGAGCATCTGCATTCCACAAAGTTTATAGAGACCTTGTAAACAAAGTTCCTACAACAACTAATAAATTACATTTTTATCCAGTAACAGTATGAGACCTTTTAAATAAAGTACTATAAATCTGTCCAGTTACCGTAGATTGTACCAGAAAGTTATCAAGATTTCTCAGTTACAAAAGTTTATATCCCAAGTCTTACGCACAAAGGCTGTCTATGGAGACTGGGTTGAGAGGTGCAAGGGTATGATGTGTAAGGGTTTTAGCTAAATAACACAACCTTTAATGGGAATGATAAGCTGTTAATGATGGCTCAAGACAGCAAAAATGGACAAAGCAGTTACCCTGGAAAATGCGCTTGCATTAATAAAGCAACTTTCGTTAGTAGATAAAATACGCTTGATTGAACAAATTGCACCTCAAATTGAGCAAGAGTTGGTCAAAATTCAGCCACCAAAGCGCACTTCCTTAAGAGGAATTTGGAAGGGTAGTAACATAACTGAGTCAGATATTGCTGAGGTAAGACAACAAACGTGGTCAAATTTTCCCCGTGAGGATATTTGATGAATGATTTAGTCACTGATACTCATGCTTTGATATGGTATTTACAGGATATTCCAAACCTTAGCCCTGCGGTTAACCAGGCTTTTGATAGGTACAAAATAGATTAATCTATCAATTTTAAATATTTGATGTTACTTCTGCTGTTATTTCTTCTTCAGAAATAGTGATTTTTTCTAGTTTATCTCTTTTACTGGCACTTTTAGTATTTAATGGAGGAATATTGACGATGATAATAAAATAAGTTTTTCCGGCAAATACAATTTTAACTGGCAATTTATTATCTTTGTTTTGTATCACTATATTTATTTCTACATCATCCATATTAAAAATTAATAAATATCCAATTTGTTTATTGAAATCATTCGTATAGCTAACTATAGCAATCCTAAATCAGTTATGAGAAAACACCATAGGTATGGAGTTTGGGAAAGTCAAAAATTTGACCGTGAATTGCTAGTTCAAATAACGCTTTCACCACAGTAAAAGAATGACAGAAAAAATAAAACTCTCTGATGAATCGTTTGGCGT